>DMXI01000474.1 GCA_003483885.1 Microscillaceae bacterium | reverse complement strand
TATTCCTATAAATTTGCGACGTGCTTTTTACGATACAAAAATAATAGATATATGTGGTCTTTACGCAAGTAGTCATTTTTTTGTCTCTCAGGTTTATGTAAGAAGTCGCACATTTTAAAAAATATAGCAGGGATAAAACCCAAAAAACCCTCTATATTTACCAGTATATTTATAATTTAACCTCTAAAAACACACGATAAAAAATGAAGGATCTTTTGGCAAAATTTGAAAATAAGCGCCCAGAAATCGTTTTTGAATGGAAGGATTCAGAAACTGAGGCTGAAGGTTGGGTGGTTATTAATTCATTACGCAATGGTGCAGCTGGTGGCGGCACTCGCATGCGCAAAGGATTAAATAAACGAGAAGTGGAGTCGCTTGCTAAAACGATGGAGGTCAAGTTTACGGTTTCTGGCCCTCCCATAGGAGGGGCAAAATCTGGTATTAACTTCGATCCTGCTGATCCTCGCAAACATGGCGTCTTGGAACGCTGGTACAAGGCAGTTATTCCTCTTTTGAAAAATTACTATGGTACAGGAGGAGATTTAAATGTAGATGAAATTCATGAAGTAATTCCTATCACTGAGGAGTTTGGTCTTTGGCACCCTCAAGAAGGGATTGTGAATGGCCATTACCACGCCAATGAACCTCAAAAAATCAAGAAAATTGGGCAATTGCGTCAAGGGGTATCTAAAGTAATTGAGAATCAAAATTATATTCCTTCCAATGTTTCCCGAAAGTATGTAGTAGCTGATATGATTACGGGCTACGGGGTGGCCGAAGCAGTAAAACACTACTATAATATTTGGGGAGGAGATTTTGTAGGCAAACGAGCCATTATCCAAGGTTGGGGCAATGTAGGCTCAGCTGCGGCGGTTTACTTGGCTTATATGGGCGTAAAGATCGTAGGTATCATCGACCGTGTAGGGGGCTTAATTAATCCCGATGGATTTGATTTTGACCAAGTGAAAGACTTATTTGTAAAAAAGGAAGGCAACAAACTAGTTGCTGATCAATTGATTCCTTTTGATGAAATTAATGCCAAAATCTGGGATTTAGAAGCAGAAGTATTTATCCCTGCTGCTGCTTCACGCTTGGTTACCAGAGAACAAATAGAACGCATGATTGCTACTAAACTAGAGGTGGTTTCGGCAGGTGCCAATGTTCCTTTTGCGGATGAAGAAATTTTCTTTGGTCCGATTAGTGACTTTGCAGATTCTCAAGTCGCAATTATGCCTGACTTTATTGCCAATTGCGGAATGGCTCGTGTATTTGGTTATTTAATGTCTGGTGAAGTAGAACTGAGTGATGAGGGTATTTTTTCGGATACATCTAATGTAATTAGGGAAGCATTAGCAAAAGTACATGCAGTACACACAGAGAAAAAAAATATAGCTAAAGCGGCGTTTAAGATTGCTCTAGAGCAACTGGTTTAGTCATTTAAAATTAATCAATAGTCGTAAGCATTTAGGGCCTGTCCATCTGTTTGCGGCTATTGGTTATTTTTTCAAAAAAATCATACACGGCATAAAAATGAAAAAAAAGTATTTTTTCAAGATCATTATTCTGCTGCTAATTATTGGATTTAGCAGTAAAAACAGCCAAGCGCAGAGAAAAAAGTCAAAAAAAGATTACCTTGTAGAGATAAAGACCTCACTTGGAAGCATTTATTTGGTATTATACGAAGACACACCCAAACATCGTGAAAACTTTTTGAGACTTGCTAAGAAAAAATTCTTCAAGGATTTATTATTTCATCGTATCAAGGCTAAATTTATGATTCAGGGAGGTGATCCAGAATCCAGAAACGCCCCAAAAGGAAAGATATTGGGGGCCGGCGGAGGTGAATTAGGCTTAATAGATGCAGAGTTTCACCCACACCGTTTTCACAAAAAAGGAGCTTTAGCGGCAGCTCGACGACCCAATCCTGCCAAGGCTTCCAGCGCTTGTCAGTTTTATATTGTACATGGCCGGAAGTTTACCGAACGGGAACTTTCTTACCTTGAACAACAAAAAAAGATACAATACACTCCAGCTCAAAAGAAACTTTACAAAGAAGAAGGGGGAGCAGCTATGCTTGACCAGGATTATACTGTATACGGGGAGGTAATTAAGGGTATGGATATAGTAGACAAAATTGCTACTCAAGATAAAGATCGTTTCGACAGGCCCTATAAGGATATTAAAATGAACATTACCGTAAAGAAAATGAGAAAGAAAAAGATCACGAAAAAGTACGGTTACCAATACCAGTAAAAACTTCACCTATTACGCTTTTCTGAGGGGTGCAACAGGCACCCTAAACTCTTTTCTACCTACCCAACCCCCTACTTACCTTATAACTTTATTTTCGCGGGCTAAAACGACTTGATAGGCACAATAGGGTCGTAATTTTAAGAATCCTTGTATATATAAAACAATCATCATTTGTTCATATTTATCAAGCACTTATAGGTATACAGTCTATTCTTAATTACCTGAAAATCAAGGAGAAAATTATTGCAACACAGTTACAAATACATATAATATGCAGTAAAGATGAATGATTTCTGGTAGACTGTTTGTTTTTTAGGTTAATAATTAAAACACTTTGTCCAAATTTTTCTAAAAAGTAAACAATCATTCATTAAAAGGCTAAAAATCAATACTTTAACGCTTGAGTAATGTGACATAAATAGGGTAATCAGGTGAAAAAGAAAGGAGAATACCTGTTTTTTAAGGTAATTATCAAAAAAATAGAAGGCGGGCATATTTACTTTCAGAAACCTTGAGCAAAGGATATAATCATTTACCTCAACCAACATTAAATACTTGATTATCAAAATATTACATTGTATATTTTTCTCAAAACGACTCCCTAAATAACGGCTATTTCCTCTGAGCATTTACTTTTTAGCAGCTACTTTCATTCCCATTCTCAAACAATGTATACATTTTGTTTACCCCTCATTTTTCAAGTTTAAATTCTAAAGAACTACCTTTTGAGCCAAATTATATTACAAAAAACACATAACAATTATGCGAAAAATAATATTCATTTCATTTGCTTGTTGTTTGTTATGGCTTTCTGGGTATAGCCAAGACAAATACTATTACGCCTTTAATAAAAAAGTGCATCTAAAAGCGTCTAAAACAAAAATGCTGGTGCGCTTTAAAACTCCTAAAGAAGGGTTCGAGATCGCCCAAATAACCCAACGTACCAAACTTAAATACGAAGCAAAACCGCTTGATTATACCCATAAAACCTATATGGTGAATCTAAAAGATCAAGCAGCTATGCAAAACTTCCAAAACTCATTGGGAAGTGAAACAGCGTCGGTTGAACCAGTATATGTAGACCAAGATGGTACAGAAATAGGTGTAACCAACGAACTGATGGTGCATTTTAAAAAAGGAGTTGATCCTCTTAAGATCATAGGGATGCATAAGGCTATAGGGGTAAAAGTGAAGAAAATTGCGGTGAACTATGTCTTGCTTGAGGTGCCTGCTAAGGCAGATGTTTTTAGCACGGCTAACTTTTATCAGGAAAGCGGTTTGGTTACTTTCTCGCACCCCAACTTCATTCTTAAGCTGCAAAAAAATGCTTATATCCCAAATGATGCTTACTTCAACAAGCAATTTTATTTGCATAATACTGGCCAAGTGATCAATGATGGAAACTCTGGTACTGCAGATGCTGATGTAGATGCTCCCGAGGCCTGGGATATTACCAAAGGTAACAGTAATATAGTGGTAGCAGTCATTGATGAAGGAGTAACTAGTAACCACCCTGATTTACCTAACAGCCGCCAAGTACGGTTGAACGGAAGTAACTTTGCCTCTTCGGTAGATGGTTCTAACGCCAACGATCCCTCTCCCACGGGTAATGGTAACCATGGAAATGCTTGTGCCGGAATTATTGGTGCTACTCAAGATAATAATCAAGGGGTAACTGGAGTAGCTCCTAATGTAAAAATTATGCCGATCCGTATTCCTTTTGGTGGTGGTGGCAGTAATTTATTAGTAGACGCAGTAAACTTTGCCTGGCAAAATGGCGCTGATATTATCAGCAATAGCTGGGGATATGGTAGCTCCAACCCTAATTTTATTCCCGCTTTGGTTCAAGCTTTTCAGGATGCTACTACTCAGGGACGTGGTGGCAAAGGAAGCGTGGTATTGATTGCCGCAGGTAATACTGCCAACCAAGATGGTGGTAACAGTGGTTTTGTAGGGTTTCCAGCAAATATCAATGTAAGTGGAGTACTCACGGTGGGTTCTAGTGACCGTTTCGATAAGCAGTCAGATTATAGTCCTACCAGTAACCCAAGCTCATCTAATAACCAAATCGTAGATTTAGTAGCTCCTTCGCACCGCGATTATGCTGAAGGCTTTGAAGTATGGACCATTGATATTCCAGGAACTCCTGGCTATAATAGTGCACAAAATAATGAAACATTGCCAAGCTCTGGAACCAATTATTTGGCCTATACTGGACGTATGGGAGGAACTTCAGCCGCTACTCCGTTGGCAGCTGGTATTGCAGCATTGGTACTTTCAATTGATGCTAACCTTACACAACAAGAAGTATTCAACATATTGACCCAAAGTGCCGATGATGTAGGAGGCTACAACTATGTAAACGGGGTAAGTAATGAGATGGGCCACGGAAGAGTAAATGCTTTCAAAGCAGTACAAGCAGCCCAAGGAAGTGGAAACAACTGTGGTACGCCTGCAAGTGTGGCTTCGGCCAATGTAACCCAAAATGCAGCCACAGTTAGTTGGAATGCAGTAAGTGGAGCTACTCAGTATACCGTAAGATACCGAACTTCGGGTAGTTCAAGCTGGACTACAGCCAATGCTGGCACCCAAACCAGCTACACCATTAGCGGACTATCATCTGCTACTACTTACGAAGTACAAGTGAGTGCAACTTGTGCTAGTGGCACCAGTCCTTACTCAGCTTCCATCACCTTTACCACTGGTGGTGTTACTCCACCTACTTATTGTAGTTCTCAAGGTACCAATGTAAGCTATGAGTACATCAATTCGGTAGCCATTGGTTCTATCAACAATACCTCACAAAGCGACAATGGCTATGGTGATTATACCTCATTATCTACAAACCTTACCGCAGGAGGTTCTGCTACTATTACCATTACTCCTGGTTTCCCTCGTGGTTCTTCTTATAATGAAAGCTTTAAGGTATGGATTGACTTCAACCGTGATGGTGATTTTACGGATGCAGGCGAAGAAGTTTTCTCGCAAAGTAGTTCGTCAGCAGTGAGTGGTTCTATCAGCATTCCTGCGGGAGCAGTATCTGGAACTACACGTATGCGGGTATCTATGCGTTACAATTCAGCTCCTGCCTCTTGTGGCAATTTCACTTACGGTGAGGTAGAAGATTACTCCGTAAATATTACTGGTGGTAGCGGTATAAGTATTGCAAATAGTCAGACTGACAACCCAGTGATTGAGTCACAAACAAATCCTCAAATTGTAGAGACTTCTTTTGACCTGAACACTTACCCTAATCCTACTACCGGGGAGGTAAATGTTCATTTGCAAATGCCTGAGGAAACCGAAGTAAGCATTAGCATTATTAACCTAAAAGGGCAACAAGTAATGCGCAAAAACACCCAAATTGCGCGTGCTGGCCTTACCGAAAGATTTGAAGTAAGTCACTTGGAAAAAGGAATTTACTTCATGACTATTCGGGCTAAAAATGGCTATAAACAAACCCGGAAAATTGTGATTAAATAATATATTAAAATCCTTACTTAACCAGGTTAGCCCCAGTAGATTGAGTTCTGCTGGGGTTTGTTTTTGGCGCTTAGATCAACAGTTCTAATAAAGTCAATAAGAAACTATTCACGTTTTCATAGGGTTCTTCTTTTGTATTATTTGCCTTTCTTTTGGATATTGATGCTATAATGACCATGAACCTATGAACCAACCTAAAATTAAAAGACCTGCCTACAATTTCTTTTGGCTAATCAAAATGGCCTGGAGAGACAGTAAACGTAATTTATCTCGTTTGTTGTTATTTATATCTTCCATTGTATTAGGCATTGCGGCTTTGGTAGCCATCAATTCGTTTGGAGACAATATGCGGCAAGCCATCGATAATCAATCTAAGGAACTGCTTGGAGCTGATTTAGTGATCCGCAGCAATCAACCTCTAGATTCTATCAAACAACCCGAAGTACAGCAATTGATAGATTCAATCGCTCGCCTGGGAGAAGTATCTAAAGAAGTCGCTTTTGTTTCTATGATTTACCTCCCAAAAACTAAAAATAGCCGCTTGGTAAGGGTAAGGGCACTCAAAGGCAACTATCCTTATTATGGAGTTATACAAACGCAACCTCAACAGGCCAATAAAAGCTTTCTCCAGCAACAACAAGCCATTGTGGACAATACGGTGATGACCCAATTTAAAGCCAACTCTGGAGACCAAATCAGGATTGGCAAGTTAGACTTTACCATTGCAGGAAGCATTAGCCAAATCCCAGGGCAGACTGGGTTTAGCACTACTGCGGCACCTATAGTGTATTTCCCATTAAAATATTTACCCCAAACAGACCTTATCAAAAAAGGAAGTCGAATTAATTACCGGTTTTATTTCAAGTTGCCCAACTCGGTAGATATAGAACAATTAGAAGAAAACATACGCCCTATCTTACGACGCGAAGGGGTACGTTATGAAACCGTAGCAGATCGCAAAGAACGGGTGGGTCGCATATTTGAAAATATGGCTGAGTTTTTCAACTTGGTGGCATTTGTCGCTCTCTTGTTAGGCTGTGTAGGAGTAGCAAGTTCAGTACATGTATACATCAAAGATAAGTTGACTACAGTGGCCGTGTTGCGTTGCCTGGGGCTTAGTGGAAATCAGGCTTTTACTATTTTTTTGTTGCAAATCCTGATAATGGGCTTGATAGGTGCAGTGCTGGGAACCTCACTAGGGGTATTGTTACAAGTATTGTTGCCCAAAATATTCAGCAAGTTTTTGGTAGTAGACATCACACTCAGTATTTCCTGGCCTGCCATTATTCAAGGGCTGTCGGCAGGCGTTATTGTTGCTTTGCTATTTGGTTTATTGCCTTTGCTCAAAATCCGAAAAATATCTCCATTACGCTCATTAAGAGCCTCAGTGGATGAAAAAAAATCAGGCATCGATCCGCTTAGATGGCTGGTTACACTGCTGATCATTATATTCATTTTTGGGTTTGTTAACTTCCAATTGGACAACCCTGTAGAAGCTGGAGTCTTTACCGCAACTATTTTATTGGCTTATGTGGTATTGAGCGGCGTGGGCAGATTGATTATGTGGCTTACCCGACGTTACTTTCCAGTTTCCTGGAATTATCTTTGGCGGCAAAGTTTAGCTAACCTGTATCGCCCTAATAACCAAACACTTATATTGCTCATTTCCATTGGCTTAGGCACTACACTCATCGCAACTTTATACTTTACTCAAAATTTGTTACTCAATCGGGTTTCTGTTACTGGACTCAATGGCCAGCCTAACATGGTACTTTTTGATGTACAAAACAAAGACAAGGAAGCTGTTATAAAAACCGTCAAAAAATACCAATTACATTTGCAACAACAAATCCCGGTAGTGACAATGCGTATTGCCAAAATCAATGGTAAACGTCGCAAAGAACTGGTAGATGATCCAAATCGTAGTATGCCTCGCTGGACGCTCAATCGTGAGTATCGTGCCACTTATCGTGATACCTTAAACTCAGAAACAGAAAGTATTACTTTGGGCACTTGGCAGGGGCAAGTCACCTCTCCCAATGCCCCTGTGTATATTTCTATGGATGAACAGCACGGACGACGCATGGGGTTACAAATTGGGGATACGATTACTTTTAATGTACAAGGGGTCAATTTACCTACCATTCTGGGCAGTTTTCGACGTATTCAATGGGATCGTATGACGGCTAACTTCTTTGTATTGTTTCCCAAAGGAGTACTGGAAGAAGCACCTCAGTTTCACGTATTGATGTTGCGAGTACCTGATAGTAAAACCTCTGGTACCTTCCAGGGAGAATTAGTGCAAAAATATCCAGGAATATCGGTCATAGATTTGGGACTAGTCATCAAAACCATAGATCAAGTACTGGGGCAAATTTCCTTTGTTATTCAATTTATGGCCTTGTTTAGTATTCTTACTGGGTTGGTAGTACTGACTGGTTCGGTCATCATTAGTCGTTTTCAACGCATACAAGAAAGCGTCCTCCTACGTACCTTGGGGGCCAATCGTCGTCAGGTATTGTGGATCAATGCCCTGGAGTACTTTTTTCTGGGAAGTCTTGCCTCTCTTTCTGGTATTTTTTTGGCACTTAGCAGCACTTATGCTTTGGCCAAATATGCTTTTAAAATGCCTTTTACTATAGATATATTGGCTATGTTTGGTATTTACCTGATTATTACGGGCTTGACAATTTTGATAGGAATGCTGAATAGTCGGGGAGTTCTGAATAAGCCTCCTTTAGAGGTGTTACGAAGTGAGGTATAGTCTCAAATGATACTTAAATAAGATCAAATGCCTGGGCAAAACGAATGAGGTCTACAAATCGCTTGATTTCTAATTTACGCTTCAAGTTCTTACGATGTTGCTCTACAGTAGATTTGGATATAAATAATTGATCCGCAATTTCATTGTTTTGGAAGCCTGCTGCTAGTCGGGTAATGATTTCTTTTTCTCTACTGGTAAGGCTCATAAACCTATGATAGTTTGCCTTGAAGAGCAATTCCTCTTCTAACAATCTAAATATTTTGGAACTCAGAAAACCGAACTCATTGACAGGTATATAAATACTTATCAATTCATTTTTCTTTGTATCTTTTTTAGTTAAAGTATAGAATGTTCGATAATCTTGCTTACCAAATAGCCTCAAACGTTGCATAAAACCCGTAGGTCGCTCACTTTGATGACTTGCTAAATGCCTCTGTATCCAAACTATTCCTTTTTGTAGATCTCCTGGATACGTGATTTTATTAACATATTTAACTGGTTCATTCAGATATTCTTCTCTTGAAGTATCTGCCAGTTTGAGTGCTTTATCACTTTGGTAAACGGAACGAAAACTTAATAAATCATGTGTTGAAACACATGATAAGCCTGGTAGTTCTTCATTAAGATTGTCAAGAGTGATAATATTACTACTCCGTTTTTGTTCAATCAACAAAGCCTGACGCTCTAGTGCCGCTAATATTTCTTTTTCATTGGTATACTTATACATTTTTACTAAATCAAATCAAAGGCTTGGGCAAAACGAATAAGATCTACAAAACGCTTAATCTCTAATTTATGTTTAAGGTTTCTGCGGTGTTGTTCTAAGGTTGCTTGTGAGATAGACAATTGCTCAGCGATTTCATTGTTTTGATAACTTAACGCCAGTAACGTAATGATGTGTTTTTCAAGAGCTGTGAGACTAGCAAATTTGTCATAGTGATATTTCACGTAAATCTCATCGTCCAAAATACGCAAAATCTTATTCGTCGTCTTAATAAGATTATTTACTGGAATATAAATATTAAATAGTTCATTTGTTTGAACATTTTTCTTGCTCAGGGTATAATAACCTTTAAAGTCTTTTTGGCCATCGATGCGCATACGTTGAATGAAACTTATAGGCAGACTGGACTTATGGCTCTTTAAATGATTTTTAACTAGGTTCATGTTTCTTTCATAACTCCCAGGAAAATGCATAGATTTAATCACTTGATCCATATTCTTTACATAGCCTTCGTAAGACATATTAATCATGTTCAAAGCACCCTCACTCAGGTATACTGGTAACAAAGTACGCAAATTATGAGTGGCCATCAGTAGCTTACCATTCAATTCTTCGTTTATATCTTCCAGTTTTAAGGCTCCCTTATTCACTTTTTGCTCTATCAACAAAGCCTGGCGCTCGAGCGCTTCTAATACTTCTTGTTCGTTGTTGTATCTGTGCATATCAAATCAAGTCAAAGGCTTGGGCAAAACGAATAAGGTCTACAAATCGCTTGATTTCTAGCTTCCGTTTCAGGTTTTTACGGTGTTGTTCTACAGTTGCTTTGGAGATGAATAATACATCGCCAATTTCATTGTTTTGAAGGCCGTTAGCCAATAGTGTAATGATTTCTTTTTCCCGATTGGAGAGATTCATAAACCTGTTATAATTCGCTTTGAAAAAAAGTGTTTCATCTATTAATCGGAGCATTTTTGAACTTATAGTATATAAATCTTTAATAGGCAGATAAATACTGATTAATTCGTTTCTTTTTGTATCTTTTTTCGATAATGTATATACAGCTTCATAATTGTTGCTTCCTTTTAACTTCATTCGCTGTATATAACTGGTTGGATGTTCATTTTTATTACTGGATAGATGCCTTTGAATCCAATCTACACTTCTTTGAAAGTCTCCTGGAAAAAGAATTTTATTGACAGAATGGATAGGCTCACTTATCATCTTTTCTTTGGGTATTTCCAATATACCAACGGCCTTCTCACTTATGTAAACATGGTTAAAATTTACCAAATCATGCTTTGAAACACTTGACTTATGAGGTAATTCATTGTTCAATCTATCAAGCGACGCAGTATCATTACTAAACTTTTGTTGAATCAACAATGCTTGGCGTTCTAACGCTTCTAATATTTCTTTGTCATTCGTATATTTATGCATATCAAATTAAATCAAATGCCTGAGCGAAACGCATGAGGTCTACAAAACGCTTGATTTCTAGCTTCCGTTTAAGGTTTTTACGGTGTTGTTCTACCGTGGCTTTGGAGATAAATAGTTGATCAGCTATTTCATTACTCTGAAAACCTGTTGCCAAAAGAGTAATGATTTCCTTTTCTCTAACCGTAAGATTAATGAATTTATGATAACTCCTTTTTACAATCAGTTCTTCTTCCAAAGCACGAAACAACTTTGGGGTAGAATTAGACAATTCAGGAACTACTACATAAATATTTAAAAGTTCATTTGTTAGTTCGTTCTTTTTAGATAAAGTATATAAACCTTCATAATCTTTTTTACCACCTATTTTCACCTTTTGAATATAACTAATAGGTTGGTGTTTTCTATTTCCTAAAAGATGTTGGCTTACAAGCAATTTATTTTTCAAGAAATCGCCTGGGAAACCGTTTTTCTGAACACTTTTAATTGGGTTTAAGAAAAACTCCTCGGAAGAAACACCCATCAATTCCAATGCTTCATCACCAAAATAAACTGGCCTAAAATCAGCTAACTGATAGGTTGATATCGAAATTGTTGAAGGCAAATCTTTGTCTAATGCCTCAAGCTTCATTAACCCTTTATTTAGTTTTTGCTCTATCAACAATGTTTGACGCTCCAGTGCTTCTAATATTTCTTTTTCATTAGTGTATTTATGCATATTAAATTAAATCAAATGCCTGATATTGTTGTTCATGTGTACAGTTTTCACTTATGTTAAATCAAATCAAATGCCTGCGCAAAACGGATGAGATCTACAAATCGTTTGATTTCTAATTTACGCTTCAAGTTCTTGCGATGTTGCTCTACAGTGGCTTTGGATATGAACAATTGCTCGGCGATTTCGTTGTTTTGGTACCCTAAAGATAATAAAGTAACAATTTCTTTTTCGCGTGTGGTAAGGCTGGCAAACTTTTGATAATGACGCTTCATGTAAAGCTCATCATCTAAAATCCGCAAAATTTTATTGGTAGCTTTTACTATGGTATCTATTGGTATGTATATATTGAACAACTCACCTGTTTGTTTATTTTTCTTAGTCAATGTATATAGGCCCTTAAAATCTTTCTGGCCATAAAAGCGCATTCGCTGGATATAACTAACTGGCAATTCAGCCTGACGACTTTCCAAATGATCTTTTACCAAACTTACACTTCTTTCATAACTACCTGGAAAGTGCAATGTTTTTACCAGCATATCCATATTGGTTAGATACTCTTCATAAGATCTATCTAGAATTTTCAAAGCATTATCATTCAAATAAGCAGGTACCAGTGTATTTACATTATGCGTAGCAATAGGTAATTTACCATTCAGTTCTTCGCTTAAATCCTCAAGTGTAATAATACCACTGTTTATCTTTTGCTCAATCAAAAAAGCTTGACGCTCTAGTGCTGCTAATATTTCCTTTTCATTCGTGTACTTGTACATCCCATTATATCAAGTCAAATGCCTGCGCAAAACGGATTAGGTCTACAAAACGTTTAATTTCCAACTTTTTCTTCAGGTTTTTACGATGCTGCTCTACGGTAGCTTTAGATATAAATAATTGATCCGCAATTTCATTGTTTTGATATCCTAACGCAAGCAAGGTAATAATCTCTATTTCACGGGTAGTAAGTTGGGTAAATTTTTGGTAGTTTTCACGCACATACAATGTTTCCTCAAACAACCTATTCATTTTATTTCCTACAATTCCCAATTCACTCAATTTAAACCCTATACTTACCAATTCGGGTGAGTGTTGAATTCGATTTGTCACTGTAAATATCCCCTCAAAGTCTTGATCATCCGATACCTTTAGGCGTTGTACAAAACTGATAGGCAGTTGTTTTCTATCACTTGTTAGATGCGCAGCAAGCAATCTTGCACTTTTATCAAAATCCCCAGGAAATGTAACTTTTTTAGCAGCCAAAAAAGGATCTTCTCCAAACATCTCTCTTGTAACTGCATATAATTCAAATAACCTTTTACTATAATATGTCGGCCTAATGTTGTCAAGATCATGTATACCCAATGTAACAGTATGAGGTAACATCTCTTCAATGTCTTTCACTTTCACTTTTCCCAGAACAATTTGTTGTTCAAATAGAAAAGCCTGACGTTCTAATGCCTCTATAATCTCTTTCTCGTTGGTGTACTTATACATACTTAGATTAAATCAAACGCTTGTGCAAAGCGTATCAAATCCACAAATCGCTTAATTTCTAGTTTTCGTTTCAGATTTTTTCGGTGTTGCTCTACAGTAGCTTTCGATATGAATAATTGATCGGCAATTTCATTGTTTTGGTAGCCTAATGCTAATAATGTAATCACCTCTCGCTCACGTAGCGTTAGTTGGGCAAACCGTTGATAGTTTTTCTGCATATAATCGGTTTGATCTATAGAGCGAAGCATTTTCATTGTTACCTGGGTAATACTATTCACTCGAATGCCAATATTGAGCAAAAGATTGCTACCAGGGAGTTTTTTTGATAACGTATACACTCCTTCGAAATCTTTTGTATTCAAAATTTTCATGCGTTGAATAAAACTGACGGGCAAATCTGGGGTTTCGCTTTCCAATCTATCCCTTACCACTTTAGCACCCTTTTCAAAATCTCCCGAAAACAAATACTGATTGATATAGTGCATAGGGTCTTTGAAATAGTCCTCCGGACATACATCAATCAAACGAAAAAGCGAATCGCTCAAGAAAACAGGTACAAACTGTTGCAAGTCGTTTAGGCCAATAGCCGAACGATCATCTTTAGAAAGCTCCTTACTCAACTCCTTGATCAAAACAATATCATTACCTACTTTTTTTTCAATCAAATACGCCTGAAGTTCAAGCGTTTTCAGTATTTCTTTTTCGTTGGTAATATTTTTCATATGCACAAATACTAAATGGCAACATCTCTACCTATTCAGGTTCTCTAATGGAATAGTAATGCAAGATATGCCTTATAAAATCTTGTGGTATATTAATTTTGTGGATTGAAATAAAAGTAGGTTAGAAAATCAGGTTTTTTATGTAGGTTTTTCGAAGCTATTCAATTTACGACTTTAAATATATTCCGCAAAATTTCTTCACAACTCGTAATGCTCATTTTATAAAAAAAAACAATTTAAATTCATTTTTTTTCTTGCCTTGAATTCTCCCTAAAGGTTGGCTAACTTTTATGGTGTACTTACTCAACTTACTATTCCAATGAACAATGAATATCTCAAAAATGATCCAGAGTTTACCGAAAAACTCACCCAACTTCTGGATAGCTACGACGAAGCCAGTATTCATTTGGCATACCAACTCATGCAAGGAGGAGGCATTCCTAATGAATTAGTCAAACGTATTTCGGATGACATTCACGGTAAAATTTTGTGTTTAGAGTACCATTTAACAGATATACTCAAACATTTGCAGATTTTACAAATTCACGATACCATTCTACAAAAACTTCCTGCCTCTATTGGAGAACTGCACAACCTCATGATTTTGGAACTGATTAACAATCAATTGATCCAACTCCCTCCAACCATTGGTCGGTTATCTCAACTTTCGGACTTACAATTGGTCGCAAACAACCTTACCAGTCTGCCAGATGAAATGGCTCAGCTACACAATCTGGAAAAACTCAATGTTTATGGGAATCAGTTGACCGAATTTCCAATGGCGGTGTTAGAACTACCAAACCTGGAGTCGTTAAACTTGGGAGGCAATCAAATTACCGAATTGCCATCAGCATTACCTCAAATGAAAAAGCTCCGAAACCTGGACATAGGTACTAATCCACTTACGCAAGTGGTTTCTGTGCTCACCCAAATGCCTCATTTAGAAATGGTATCGTTAAGTGGGCTAAAACTGTCTAAAGAAGCCTGGCAAACTTTAAAAATAAAGCTGCCTTTTACACATATTATCCGCTAAAACTGTTCATAAACTCATTTTATTTCTTATCATGACATTCCATGTTTGACTATTGAATAACTCTATTGCCCAATTTTTGACATGTTTAGTTGCTCTGTAGGTGATTTTAAGATCCCACAGCACAATAAGCATGGCAGAACTATAAACTGAATGAACAATTATTTAAGCGACAACCCTGACTACATTAAGAAAGTATCTCAACTACTGTCTAGCGATAATCCCGAGAATATAGAATTGGGTTTTCAGATAGTAAAGGGAGCTGGAAAAATTCCAGTTCAGTTATATCCAATGCTTACCAACAATCGGTACAAAGTATGGAAATGTCTGGAATACGATTTTATAGATTTGCTGGAAACTCGACAACGCATTGAGTTTAATTATTTGCGACTAAAAAAGCTACCTCAAAACCTGGCACGTCTCAAAAACTTGAAAAAGATTGGGCTTTCGGGCAATCCTCAGCTAAACTCTGCACCTACTTTTGCGCTTTTGGCTCAAATGCCCAACCTGGAGGCCTTGGATTTATTCTATTGGAATTTGAACGAGGTACCTTCTGCATTGCTTCAGCTCAAAAACCTAAAATCACTGGGTTTGGGGTCTAACCCTCACCTACACCTGGATCGTGTATTTGCTCAATTGATGGAGCTTCCTTGTTTAGAATCTTTGAGTTTGTATAATAATAAATTGAAGACATTACCCGAAAGTATTCGTTTGTTGGATCATCTCAAAAAAATTGATCTTAGTGATAACAATTTCGAAGGGCTTCCTGAAGTGATCAAGGAATTGCCTGAACTGAGACACATAGAATTGTGCGATAATCAAGGAACGGATTATTGGGATCATTTCTGGGATATAGAAAATGAAGATGCTCGGCGGTTACAAAAAGAATTTCCAAATTTGATCATCACTTTTGGGTAAAAGTGGCATAAACCTCGTAAAAAAAGAAAAAGCTACCTCCACTGGAGATAACTTTTATCACGATCCAAATCATATCGCACTCTTTGTATCTATTTGACTATCAAGTCTAAACCTAGAAACCAGGTGAGTACCAACCTGAAAATTTTTTCTAAATTAGAATAGATAAAAGGTCAACTTGTTGATCAATATTTTTGTTTTGATGGAAGGTAAAAATACTTCGAACTCCAGGATGGTCTATTCCCCCGTTGACCTACTCAATTATTATGTTCAGACCTTTTTCAAAAGAGGGGTTTTTGGAATGAAAGCCTATGATGTGTATGATAAAGCACCCTTTATTTTGAGAGGACGTTTTTTGTTAAGTACTGTCAATGACAAGGTGATAGAAGATTTATTTTTATTATCTGAACAAAAAGAAGCAAGTCTGTGGGAGTCTAGAGGCGCGCTCATTACTGCTTGTTGGCTAAGTGGGTTATTAAAAAAACGACGCTTTTTACCCAAAATCATCCAAACCATTGAAGAAAAAGATGAAGCCGCTTTTTATAGTCCAGCGTGGCTGGGGGCCTTATTTTTATACGATGATGAGGCTTTTATTGCTCCCATCCAGCATTTTATTGATAAACACTTTCAAGCAACAAAGTCGTATCGCTACCACAAGTCTTATTACCAGGCTATGTATTGTTTACAGCTTTGGGACAAACAAAAGCATAGTAATTATGCCCAAAAATATGCACCGTTTTTCCCCAGAGCTTCTGCCCATAGTAAAACACTCTTACGCTTTCTGGAAGTAAGTAAAATACTACGGGCCAACATCCCGTTTGAGCATAGTGCTACTTTACAAACAGGTTTAAAAACTTTACTTACCGAAACCACTACTTTGTCGGCATACTTTGACGGATTATTGGTTCAGCCTAAGATTCGTTCGTACGCTGAGGGCATGCATAGGCTACAACACTTTGACTTGTATTGTGAACAATTTAAACAAAAGTATCAGGAGAAAACAGCACAGGTTGTTGCTCCTTCTGAGTTCTTATTAGACCACCCATACGACAAAATCAAACGTAGTACTCACCAGTTTGAGCACGCAGTTCGCACTTATTTGTACGCCTACCATTCTCAGGTTTACCCTATAGAACTCAAAAAAGCGGTTTTATTGGCTCAGGATTCCATCGATATTTTGGCAGGGTTAGAAATAGACCTGGACTATCAACTCCCGACCGAAATTATAGATATCTGTTATCAGAAGTTGCTGAAGCTATTGCCCAAATCTTATTTTTTGTACGAGGGCTACGCACTGGCCTTGCTCCTGCGGAGTAATCGACACGATCAACGAGCCAAAACATTGCATGAAAATGCCCAGCAAATAAAGGCAAAATATGAATGGGTAGAAGAAGATGATTATTTGTGGTGGGGTAGGTATGTACAGGTAAAAAATTAGCCATAGGCAGTTGACTTTTCACTAAACCAACTGCCTATATGCACCTTATTCTACCTCAAAGGCTTCTACGCCCTTTACTGGACTCAAACCAAACTCGGCTCCTTTTTTTACCATAAAAGCAAAAGCCTCCTGTATTTCGTTACGAATTTCACCATCGAGTATGGCTTCCCGAATAGCGGTTTTAATAAGTCCTACTTCTCGGCTTGGCTTTAGGTCAAAAGCTTCCATAATTACTTCTCCAGTAATGACTGGCTGAAAGTTTCGCACCCGGTCTTTTTCCTCAATTTCTTTGAGTTTTTGCTCTACAATGTCAAAGTTTTTCAGGTAACGCTTTACTTTTTCGTAATTCTTAGAAGTAATATCGGCCCGGCAAAGCATCATCAAGGCATCAATATCGTCTCCTGCATCGAACAACAAACGACGAATGGCTGAGTCGGTAATATTATCGCGAAATAGCGGGATAGGCCGCAAATGCAACTTGACCAGTTTTTGTACAAATCGCATCCGGTCGTTGAGTGGGAGCTTTAGCTTACGAAAAATCCCTGGAACCATTTTCGCCCCCCGATCTTCGTGACCGTGGAAAGTCCAACCCACCCGACGATCAAAGCGTTTGGTAGGAGGCTTGGCAATGTCGTGCAAAATAGCGGCCCAGCGCAACCACAAATCATCTGATACTTTGCCCACGTTATCGAGCACCTGTAAGGTATGGAAAAAATTATCCTTATGTGCCCGTCCGTCTATCACATCTACCCCGTGTAAGTCTACCATTTCGGGGAAAATATGGTGCAACAACTCCGCATAAAACAAGAGTTTAAAACCATACGAAGGTGTAGGCGAAAGTACGATTTTGTTCAACTCTACCGTAATGCGCTCTTGCGATACAATCTTGATTCGATCTTTATGCTCCTGAATAGATTCAAAAGTGATAGGCTCGATATCAAACCCTAGCTGCGATGCAAAACGAATGGCTCGCATCATGCGCAATGGATCATCTGAAAAGGTAATGCCTGGCTCAAGTGGAGTTTTGATAACTCGCTGACGCAAATGCTCAATACCTCCAAAAGGATCGATGACTTCTCCATAATTATGCTTTTGCAAACTCAGGGCAAGGGCATTGATGGTAAAGTCTCGACGGTTTTGGTCATCTTCCAGGGTACCATCTTCTACAATGGGCTTGCGTGAATTTCGCTGGTAAGACTCTTTGCGAGCGCCTACAAACTCCAGCTCCCATTCTTTGGTTTTAATCTGGGCAGTACCAAAGTTTTTAAAATAATTTACCTGGGGTCTTCCAGTAATGGCATGGGACACCTTTTGGGCGAGCTCAATGCCGCTACCCACACATACAATGTCTATGTCCTTAGAGGGACGTTTCAGGATTAAGTCGCGCACAAAACCACCCACTACATAGGTTTCAATTTGGGCTTCTTGGGCCACTTTAGCCACCAGGGCAAGAAGGGGGTTATTGTCTAAAACTTCCTTGTAATTCATTTTGGTGCTAAATTTTGGGGAATATGCTGAACTTTTTCAGACGAGATTTCTCACTCTACAGTTTGTTTATATCAGGAAATTTGCCTGCCTGATCACAATATTATATCATTGAATGGGGTAGAGTGTATGATGGATTATTAAAAAAGTGTGCAAATATAGCAAATGAATCGGTGAGCTTCAACGTCAGTCCACAGTTTTTCAGTCCATAGTCCACTGCTTTTTAAGCGAAGTTGGGAGTTGGTATTAGGTGGTTAGTGATAAAAGTAACCCAGCGTTTACTGGTTTTATCAATCATGTCCAGCCAAAAGATTATTATTCTCACATTTGCAAATCATATAATATTTGAGAGTTTGTAGTTCAAGGCTACGATCCATCATTGTTCATTCAATGCGATAGTAATGTATAGTGAAACAGCCAAAGGCTAAAAGCCAAAGACCAATGACTGTCGCACGCTATGAACTACAAACTCTTAACTACCAACTATTTCACCTGTACCAAATACTTTACAGTACATTGGGCATGGTTATAAATAATGTATTCGTTATTGCGTAGATCGGCACCTCCTTCAGCAAATAGAGAGTCATAATCGCCGCGTTTTTTGAGGTTCTTTTCGGTCAACTCATAGCACCACGATTTGTGGTTTTTGATGTGGAGTTGTTTCCCTACGTGTACTTCGTACAAAGCCAAAAATCCATCCTTGGCCGAGCCACCTGTCCAATAAGATCCGCGCAAAGAAGTGTAGTTCAACGACTTACGGAACTTATCAGCAAAGTACAAACCATAACCAAACATTTTTCCGGTAATTACCGCATTGGCAGGACGTAGCACCAGGCCATTTTCGAGAATAGACATCCAGTTTTCGTTACGGCTTCCGTGCCAGAACAACTCCGTCTTTTTGTCTTCCACATTTGCAAAGAACTCGTCGTAGGCTTTCTGAGTTTTAATGTTTTTCACTTCAAATGCTTTGTGGAACTTGTTCGCCTCGTCTTGCATCAAGTCTTTGATTTTGGCAATCACCGCATCGTCTTCTACGGTAGCCATTTCCATACCCATGGCTTCCAATAGGTTGATCTCGTTGCTTTTATCTTCTTCGGCTGCGGCTTTTTTCTTCTCGTTGATGTCTACCTGTCCACGCATAACATCCAAAGTGGCTTGTTCCTCGGCCATTTTTTTCTCCATCTCCTCAATGTCATCCTTTGTTTTTACTAGTTGAAACAAATGATCATTTACATTAGACATCTTCCGAGGAATCACCTGATACAGATTCAGCAAGTTGCGATTAAGGTCTTCAAGGCCAAACTTGCCTTTTTTGCCTTGTTTGATGGGTGCTCCCTGCTCTTCAATCATTTTTACAAGCTTGTCTAGTACTTCCTGGGCTTCGTCTACTTGCTTGCGGGTTACCTGGTCGGCAGTTACATTATAGTTGTCACCAATAGATTTGTTGGCATATTGGGTAAGCAAATTGATGAGCTTTTCTACTCCTTTATCGTCCAAATCAGCCAGCTTGATTTCCTCTTTGCTTTCTGAGAATAGGTGGGTTTGGTCAGCATAGCCCTTGCGGGTTTTTTCGTTGTACTTTTTGTTCCACTGGCTCACTGGATAGGTTTGGGTGGTGGCGCGTCCTCCTACCCGGCCATAACGCACGGTAAAGGTTCCATCCCCGTTTTCTTGCATTTCATAATACTTGTTGTTGTTGTTGGCGGTGACCATAATCAACTTGGCAGTGCGAAGATTATCGGTTTGGTTGCTCATTGTTTTTGATTTAGTAAGTAGTTCCCCGCCCCAAGGGGAGTTGTACACTAAACATTTTCTCCGTAAAAAAGGAAAGAGAAAACGACATTCCCCTTTGGGGCAAGGGGATATGTTTCAAAAATACGGAGTCAATACTTTTTTGTAAATCAATTTAAGAAGAAATGTTTATTTGATTTTTTTTAATAAAGTTTAGGACTGAAAGATTTATTGTTCTATTATTCCGCCTTTGGCTTATTGTTCTATTGCTACATTGTTTCATTGTTGCGTAATACAGCGCACTATTGTCACCACATTACACCTTCGAAATTCGACATTCCTTGTTCGATATTCATGATTCAAATATTCTCTTACTCAGAACACCACCCATTCAAAAATACTCGCTTTCACCGCATCACACCTTCGAAATTCGGCATTCCTTGTTCGATATTCATGATTCAAATATTCTCTTACTCAGAACACCACTCATTCAAAAATGCTCACTTTCACAGCAACACACCTTCGAAATTCGACATTCCTTGTTCGATATTCATGATTCAAATAGACACAAAAAAAAGTTCCTCCCCACAATCTAATCATAGATCGCAGAAAGGAACAGGTCAAATTATTGTTAAAATTAAAGTTGAGAATGATGCACAACTTATAGATGCGTCTCAAAAGACAAGCTATTTTAGGCTTTTTCCTTAAGAATAGAAAATTTTCGATCGAAAACTTTCTACATCTTGAGGAAATTTACACAAGTGTTTAATTAAAATATCGCTCTCTATTGAGAATAATGTATGATGAGAGTTCCTAAAGCATTCTTTGATGCATAGAAATAAAGTTTCGTTCAAAATATTTTCTACCCCTCTCCTCGCAAATTGAATCATTTCGTACCTTTGCTTCTAGTGAACCAATCACGAATCCATTTATTTTCGCTTTAAAACCTGTATTCAAGATGGGTTCAAAATATTTCATTACCATTAATACATGAACAATCCACATTTTTCGAAAATCGCTCAGGAGTTAAATATTACTGAGCACCAGGTAGCGGCTACCGCGTTGTTGCTGGATGATGGAGCTACCATCCCGTTTATTGCCCGATACCGTAAAGAAGCCACCGGAAGTTTAGACGAGGTGACCATTGCCCAAATCCGGGATCGCCTGACGCAGTTGCGTGATTTGGACAAACGTCGGGAGGCTATACTAAAATCTATTGAGGAACAGGGTAAGCTTACCCCCGAATTGAAGAAAAAAATTGAAGCGGCTGAAACTATGTCGGCGCTGGAAGATTTATACCTGCCTTACAAACCCAAAAAACGTACGCGGGCTACCATTGCCCGCGAAAAGGGACTGGAACCTTTGGGTGAGAAAATCTTTGAACAAGAAGATTTTGATTTGGTAGCTGAAGCCAAAAAATTCATTGATCCTGAAAAGGGCGTAAACAATGAGGAAGAAGCTTTGGCTGGTGCCCGCGACATTATCGCCGAAAAAATCAACGAAGATGTGGAAGCCCGTGCTACCATGCGGGACTTATTCTGGAAGCGAGGCACTTACAAAGTAAAGGTGATTCCTGGCAAGGAAACCGAAGCTCAAAAATACCAGGATTACTTCGAGTGGGAAGAAGGCGTAGAAGAGGCTCCTTCGCACCGAGTGTTAGCATTTCGTCGGGGCGAAAAAGAGGGCATGTTATCTTTAGACACTTCTCCCGAAGAGGAAGATGCTTTACAAAAGCTGGCGCGTCAGTTTGTGAAAGAAAATAGTAGTGCTGCCAATGCCGAGCAAATGGAACTAGCGGTAAAAGATGCCTATAAGCGCTTGCTGAAGTCTTCTATGGAAACCGAAGTACGCCTCAAAGCCAAGAAAAAAGCCGATTCGGAAGCCATTCAGGTATTTGCTGATAACTTGCGTGAGCTGTTACTGGCCGCTCCTATGGGGCAAAAAAGCGTATTAGCTATTGACCCCGGTTTCCGTACTGGTTGCAAGGTGGTATGTTTAGACCCTCAAGGCAAGCTCCTCAAACACGATGTCATTTATCCGGATCGTCGTCGTACTGAAGCCATGGCTACCATCCATAATATGGTGCGTGATTACAAGGTACACGCCATTGCGATTGGTAATGGTACTGCCAGCCGCGAAACTGATGCGTTTATCCGCAGCATTGGTTTGGCGAAAGAAATTGTGGTGGTGATGGTGAATGAAAGTGGTGCTTCGGTGTATTCTGCTTCGGAAGTAGCCCGTGAAGAATTCCCCAACGAAGACATTACGGTACGCGGTGCGGTGTCTATTGGTCGTCGTTTGATGGACCCCTTGGCCGAATTGGTAAAAATTGACCCCAAATCTATCGGGGTAGGCCAATACCAACACGATGTAGACCAAACAGCTCTTAAGAAGAGTCTGGACGATGTGGTAGAAAGTAGTGTAAACAAGGTAGGAGTAGAAGTAAATACCGCCAGTAAACAATTACTTACTTATGTATCAGGTTTAGGTCCAGTATTAGCCCAAAATATCATTGAGTATCGTAACGAAAATGGCGCGTTTAAAAAACGTTCGGAGCTTAAAAAAGTAAAACGTTTGGGTGACAAAGCCTTTGAGCAAGCGGCTGGTTTCTTGCGCATTAGTGATGCCAAAAACCCCTTGGATGCCAGTGCAGTGCACCCCGAAAGTTATGCTTTGGTAGAAACCATGGCCAAAGACTTGGGTTGCTCGGTAGCTGACTTGATGCAAGATGAAAAAATACGCAAGCAAATCGACTTGAAAAAATACGTAACTGATACCGTAGGTTTGCCCACCTTGAACGATATCATGCAGGAATTGGCCAAGCCCGGTCGTGACCCTCGGGCCCAGTTTGAGGTGGTAGAGTTTGCCGAAGGGGTAAACACCATTGAAGACCTGAAGCCAGGCATGAAACTCAACGGTGTGGTCACCAACGTAACCAAGTTTGGAGCTTTTGTAGATATAGGTGTTCACCAGGATGGCTTGGTGCACATTAGCCAACTGTCGGATACTTATGTAAGTGACCCCAGCGAGGTGGTAAAGGTACAGCAAAAGGTAGAAGTAACCGTGATGGAGGTAGATGTAGAGCGTAAGCGCATCCAACTCTCGATGAAGGGCGAAGCTGGCTCGGGTGATACTTCTAAAAAACGGGTAAGCAAAGACCGTAAGCCTAAACCTCAGAATACTAAAGGTAAAGGGCCAAGGAATAAAGATCAAGGCCAAAAAAGGAACCAAGGAAAAGGGAATAAAAAAGAAGAGGATGTACCAGAAGGCGATTTTCAGTCTAAACTGGCAGCGTTGAAGGCGAAGTTTGGGAAGTAATTTTTAGTCGATGGTTGGTAGTTTGTAGCTGGGAGTTCGTAGCGAATTATAGCTGTTAGTCTTTGGCTTTTGGCTATGTTACAGTAGTTCCTTTAATAATCATCGCTCGACTTTACTTTGTAAATTCGGATTTGGCTGATCAGGGTAATTATTACCCTTACTAAAATTGTAATAAAAAAAGCGTGCTAGAGTAATTCTAACACGCTTTTTTAATTTTCATTTCTTTAACTTACTCTTAGTCATCCGAAGATTTGCTGCCTCCTCCTAGTGGGAAACTAATCCCGAAGTAAGGCATTACAAAGCGAGTGGCTTCAATTTTTTCTTTGGCTGGCGTAAAGTTTTCGTCAGCAACTTTGGCAAATGTCCAGCGGAAGTCAACCCCTACACTCAGCCAGGAATATAGCTTATAAGCTGCTCTTACGTTGGCTAATGAACGGTCATCCAAAATCAAGGCATCTTTCAAAGTTCTCAAGTTACCTTTTACGTAAGTTCCAGTCAAAATCACCTTTGGAATCAACTCTGAGGCATCTCCCTGTACAAACAACAAAGCAGGATTGGTTTCGCTGATATCGTTAGGTAATTGCAATCCACCTGTAATTTTTAACTTGTTCAATACGTGCCCCGTCAAGGTACCATACCAACCATTGGTAGCGGTGGTATCGGCTGCTAAGATGGCAATTTTTGCATCTTTGTTGATTTCGTAAGCGGCATCAAAAAACTGAGGCTGGAAGAACTTGCTGTAGTTTTGGTATTCCAGACGGGCTTCTACTGCAAAAATATTGGCGATAAAATTCATTCTGGCCACTACCCCAGCACTAAAACCAGAACCAGTACCATACTCGGCTACTCCTGGTTGGGTTACTGCCAAAGCAGCCAAATCTTGCTTTAGATTTTCAGACTCGTTTTTAAATAACCAAGCATATTGTGCATAGGCATCTACTTTGATAAATGGAATATCTAATAAAGTAATCCCAGCATCGATGTTCATTCCCGTCATTCCATCGCTTACATAACGAGTATCTACCAAGTCAGTGCTATTGGAATCGGCGGGATTGGTAGGAATCGTAAATGGCAAACGGCTGGGATTGGTAGCTACAGGAAGCGCACGCTGGGTACGGTCGTGTACTACGCCTACTCCAATTTCAAAGGTATTGATGATGGGGGTGAGTGATTTGGCCAGAGGACGTACATAAGGGCGAACTGCTACCAGGTTTAAGCCGTTGATGTCACTGTATAAACCTTCAATACCAAACATTCTTTCATTAAAGCTCACATCAAATTCAACCCCTACCTTACGACGCTCAAAACTGGGTGAGTTGGTGTAGTTGTTCAACAAACCTCCAAAGCCAAGGTAAGATCTTCTGAGTGTACCTATTTTTATGTAAAAAGGATCGCGACGCTTACGTCCATAGCGGAAGTATTGAATCATACGCAAAATCCCTATTCCATCTTGAAATTCCTCCGAACGAAAAGAGCCGTCCTCAAGGCTAAACATAATAGGAATATCTAACCCAATTCCTATTTTGCCAAATGCCAGTTCTGGTTGTAAACGAAGCCCCACATAACCCACTTCACCAATTTGCGTGTAGCCAATGGGTGCGGCAAAAACATTGGCACTATCGGGAAAGGCCAAATCCGCCACAGATTGTGCCTTGGTCTGTTCAGGTTTTGCCAGCATCAGACACAAGAGTGCCAATACTCCCAGAAGATTGATTTGATGAGTAAAATTTTTGAAGTTCATAAATTATTTGATTTGGTTATGTACATTAAGTCTATAACGGATATAGTGTAATTGTTTGTCTCAACTTTTCTTTTGAACAATGATGTACTTTGGTTGAAGTAAACTTGTATTTTTAGTTGAATATTAACACTTCATCCGAAAATATTATCTAATTTTTGCTATAAACGTAATTTGGGTAGTAAGTTACTGAAATTGAAGAAAAAAGGAATAGGGAACGAATTTTAAAATTACCAATTCGCCCGCTTTACCTCTATCATTTTTTATATTGCCATCGTAACCGAACGCGCACACAAATCATTTTCTGTCATTAAAAATTTATCAACAACATGCGTACACTTATTGGGCCATTCCAACAGATTATTACGTTAGAAAATCTTCCTCTCAAAGGTGCTATTCAAGATGAACAATTGGTCATCAGAGAGAATGCAGGAGTTTTAGTAAATGATGGGTTCATTGAAGCAGTAGATGACTTTGAAGCTTTAGCTAAAAACAATGCTGGTATTGAAGTAGAAAAAGTATCTGAACCGATGGTGCTCCTACCTGGACTGGTAGACGCCCATACACATATTTGCTTTGGGGGAAGTCGCGCTCGAGACTATGCCATGCGCAACGCTGGAAAACCTTATCTGGAAATTGCTCGCGCAGGTGGTGGTATTTTGGATTCAGTACGCAAAACCCGCGAAGCTACTCTTGATACTTTGGTAAACTCTACTTATCAAAGAGCCACTCGTCATTTACACGAAGGGGTAACTACCTGTGAGGTAAAAAGTGGCTATGGCCTATCAATAGAAGCAGAATTAAAAATGTTGGAAGCCATCCAAAAGGTCAATGAGACTCATGTCATCGATATTGTCCCTACTTGTTTGGCAGCTCACATGCGTGGCCCCGAATACCAAGACTCTGTCATTTATCTGGATGATATCATTGAAAATTTACTCCCCAAAGTAAAAGCCCAAGGTTTGGCTTCACGGGTAGATATTTTTATAGAGGATACCGCTTTTTCGGTAGAAGAAGGACGTCGTTACCTCATTCAGGCTCAATCTATGGGTTTTGATATTACCATCCACGCTGATCAGTTTAGCACAGGAGGTAGTAAGTTGGCTACTGCATTGGGAGCCATCAGCGCCGATCACCTCGAGGCTAGTACCGATAAGGAAATCAATGCATTGGCTTTGTCAGATACGGTGTCAGTAGTGCTGCCAGGCGTTTCGTTTGGCTTAGGTATGGACTATGCTCCTGGGCGTAAGTTGCTCGATAGAGGTGCTTGTGTAGCCATTGCTACTGATTGGAACCCTGGCTCGGCTCCTATGGGCGACTTGTTGCTACAAGCAGCAGTGTATGGTGCAGTGCAAAAACTCTCCAATGCAGAGGTATTTGCTGGCATTACTTTTAGAGCTGCTCAAGCGCTTAATCTCCAGGATCGTGGACAGTTGGTACCAGGGCAACTTGCTGATTTTATTGGTTTTGCTACGCCTGATTATCAGGAAATTTTATACCAACAAGGAAAGCTCAAGCCCGCCAAAGTGTGGAAAAGAGGGGAACTTTACAATGAGAAGTGAAAAGTTAAAAATGAAAATTTGCTTTTCTTTCGTGAACTTCAAGATTCCATTTAGCCTTAAGTTATGCAGACTAGAGACCATTTATTTGGAACCAATAACCAATTATGTCTCTAGTTTTTATCCTAAGTATTTTATATATTGTAGCTACAAACATGCGTGTCTCTGATGAATATTCTTGAAAAAAAAGCCTACCAGCGCATTGAACAAGTGAAGAAAGAAAAGCTCAAAGAACTTGATTTGGGGGGATTGGCTTTGACCGCTATACCAGCTGAAGTTTTTGAGTTAGAATGGCTGGAAATTTTGCGACTTCACTTCAATCGTATCCAAGCCATTCCAGCAACTATTGCCCAATTGACTCAATTGAAAGAATTGAATCTGGTGGTTAATCAGTTAACTGACTTACCAGAGGCACTTGCCCAATTGCAACAATTAGAGCGACTAAATCTTACCTCTAATCAATTAACTGATTTTCCAGAGGTTATTACCCAATTATCTCAATTAAAATCGCTTTCTATTGAGCATAATCAACTGAAAACCATTCCAGAGTTTATTGAAAATCTCCAAGAATTGGCTTTATTAAACATTACTGCCAATCAGGTGCAATCGTTACCCTCTACTTTGCTCAATCTTCAAAACCTTGAACATATTTTTGCTGAAGAAAACAGTCTGGATAAAGCTTCATTACAATTGATTAGTTGTAGAATTAAGATTTCGGAGGCCCGGGAAAATCACCAATTGGATTTAAGTGATTTGGGGTTGCAGAGCATTCCACCAGAAGTGTTTCAAATGACCAACTTACAAAAGCTTTCGCTGGATCAAAATAGCCTACAACACCTGGATGATGCCATTGGTCAGCTTAAGAACCTCAAAGAACTTAGTCTAAAGCATGTACCCATTCGTCAATTGCCCAAAGCCTTGTTTCAACTGGATCAGTTAGAGGTATTGAATATTTGCCAGACCAAAATTAATGCGTTGCCCTCTGAAATTAGTCAATTAAAAAAGCTACAGCAACTGGGTTTAGAGAATACCGAAATTACTCACTTACCTCACGCTATTACACAATTGCCTGACTTAAAAAAAATAGTAGTGAAAGGGGTGTTGTTGCAGATGCCTCCTATTCAGGTGGCAATGAATGGAGTAGAGGCCATTCGCAGTTGGTTTGAGAACGACCAAAATACGATGTCGGCAGTGAAATAACAGGAATTTACTGTATGGTTGGATTGTTTGATGGCTATATGGTTCTGCGATGCATTGCGTAACCATATAGCCATTCAGCCATCAAAATAGGCTGATTTGGAACAAATTGCGTAACATCAGTTACTAATTATACTTGCCCATCAATTGATCAAAGTCAATCTCAAAGGCATCGTGTAGACTCTTCATTTCCAGGTGTTTTACCTTCATTTGGTGGTGCTTTTCGCGCAAAGCATTGTGGGCTTTGTGAAAGTCTTCATCGGTCATTTCTTTGTTGCCGTGCTTGCGAGTTACCTCATCATGTTGTTTAATCAACACCATGTGATCGTTCACAAGTTTGGTGTGATCATCTAATAGTTTTTTGTGGTCTTTGGCTGCGTCCTCATACACCTTGTCACGCTTGCCTCCGTGAGCGGCTTCGTACTTTTTGTCCATATCATCAAACTCTTTCTTTAAAGCACGATGCTCTTTTTCCATAAACTCGTGCTCTTTGGCCATGATGTCGTGTTCCTTTTTGAGGTGCTTGGCTAACTCGGGGCTGTTCCCTGACTTTCGGTTTTCTGCTGCAATTTCAGTAGAACTCTTTCCGCCACAAGCAAACATAAAGCTAAGGGCACACACTACCATTAGATTGGTCAATATACTTTTCATTTGTAAGAGATTTTATTGTGTAGTTTTTTTAGAAATTATTTGAATTCTTTATGATAGATTCTAATTCTTGCTATGCCTAAAATTCAAACCGCTTCCCAGCAAAAATACTTTTTGGGGTATAACAAAGCAAACCAAAGCTCTACATTCACATATAATATTTTATAGTTGGTCGTTTTGGCAATAGATATAGAAAACCAGCGTTGAAAAAGTTACGCATTATTTTTACTAAATTATAAATTTTGTATTAACTTGAAGTTATTTATTACACAGCAAACCTTTCCCATTTAACTTAACTCTAATATTTTAACATAACTTATTGAAAATGTGCAGCTTGAAAGGGTTTGTGGGGAGAGTTATATCTAATAAGTATTAGGCAATGAATCGGTGGTTTATGCACTATTTCAACCATTGAGAGTCTAAAGCCGAAAGTGCTAAAGCCTAATATCCAATTCCTTATTTTTTTTGAAAAACACATTAATTATCTATGAAAAAAAAATACCAATATCTATTTATTCTTAGCCTGTTAATGGTTTCTACACTTACCAGTGTTGCCCAGTATAGTTCAAAGAAAATGGAAATTTCGAACGATACTTACTACGGTACAGTGGAAGTGTGTGTGGGATGCGAAAATATCAAAGCAGTTGCAGGGCGTACGTATGTAGGTCTGGCCGATAATAAAATCGAAATTGCCGAAGGAAAACTGATAGGCAAAGCTTTGCACGGCAAGGCTCGCTTGTTTTTCAAGGCAAATAAAAAGCCTTACCTCGATGCATCTTTCTTTGGTGGACAATACGATAAAGCCTGTAAAGAATGGACTGAAGATGGCGAAGCAGTGATGGATGCCAACTATAACAAAGGAGCCAAACATGGCAAGGTAGTAAACTATGTGTTTGGAAGTGTAGAAACGGAAGACATGTATGACAACGATCGCCTGACTGCTCAGACCTCGTTTGACCCGGAAAGTAAAAAGCCCATCTCAAAAGTCGAAATCAAAAGTGTACAAGGCGATAGTCGCCGTACTAAGGTTACTTATTTTGGGGCTCGAAACATTCTGGAGGTAGATCGTGCTGAAAAATGGGCCAATGGACAACTCATTTCGGCTTATTATGATGGCATTTATTTAAACAAAAGTCCCAAAGGTAAATTGATTGAAAAAGGTGCCTACAAAATGAATGAAAGGGTAGGTAAGTGGGAAAAAATGTATGCCAATGGGGTAAAAGCGCTTATAGAGTACGAGGGTGATAAAGTAAAAACAGAGAAGTTTGTAAAAGACGGTAAGCCTTTTACCGGTACTGTAAGATTTGGCTTGTTTAGCACCAGACAAAATAAGTTAATTGACCGTACCACCATTGAGGTAAAAAATGGCATCAGAAACGGAGCCACTACCTACATTTGGGGCAAGGTAAATAACAGTGTTGCTTATACCAATGGAAAAATTGCGGCTAATGAAAGCCTGGAAAATTTCTTAAAAGGGCAAAAGGTAATCAAGGAGTATACCCTCAAAAAGCAGTGTGATGGACGCGGAAAAGGACTATTTGTTGAAAAGGTACAAGTAACTGATAAAAATACAATTGTGTATTGCCATTATCGTAATATACTTTTAACTGGCGGGGCTGGCTTGGGTACTCCCTCTGCTGGGCAAAAAGATGGCTTTACGATGATAGATGTAGATACCAAAAAAGTGACCAAACTCAAGCGTACTTTCTTTATCCAAAACGATAAGGTACGTACATTTGTATATTATGGTGAAATGATCAACTTTGTGTTGGTTTTTGATAAATTAAACGATACCACAAAGACAGTAAGTTTTGTAGAAGGAGACGAGGCGTATGTAACTCAGAATGGTAGCGACCTATATAAATGGGGCTGCTATGATTTAAAATTAAAGTAGTTTGCTAAACACTGGTTTTCCAGCAAGGCAATCTGAGTATCAGGTTGCCTTTTTTTGTGAATGATACTTTCTTAACCAATAAAAAATTATGAAGACTACTTTCTTAACTTTACTTTTGATCTTGAGCATCACCTTATTTTGCAAAGCCCAGTCTACTAAAAATTACACCAATATCACGAAGTTATACGAAGACTTTCCAAAGGTTTTGAAATCTAATAACTGGCGAGTAATAGACGACTACTTTAATAAAATTCTGGTCAATAAAAGTACGATGGGTTATATGGAGGAACATGAGCTTTCTTATGGCGACTTCCGTTACAATGCGCTAAGAATAGAACCCCTTATTATTCATTTCTTCAAAATTCATTATTTAAATTATGTCCTCAAGTTTAGGTTACGCCTCAAAGAGCGAAACTTATTACAAAACCTCACTTTTGTAAGTGCAGATCGCCCACCTGAGATTGTAAACAAAAAGTTGGGTATACAACTTAGTGAAACACTCATTACCCTAAAGTCTGGTACTAGAACTATCCTTTGCAAACTAGGGGAAATATACAAAGTAGAAGGTGAATGGCGAGTCTTTACTACGCCTAAGTTTTGGTAAAATGCTTCATAAATGTTGGTTTGATAAGTACCTGCCCTCTTGATTTCTACGAACCCAAGTCCATAAGTACTTTAAACATTACAAAAAGATGATTACACTGGGTCGATTATAGCGCGCTTTTTAAAAAAGGCCATAAAATAGTAGCTTCTGGCTTTTATCGCTAACTTGCACCCTTATTCATTTTTTTATCAGTGTATTTGGCCACAAAATGGAGTATAAATACGCTACAATCTCTCTTTTTAATGACTGCTCAAAA
>DMXI01000473.1 GCA_003483885.1 Microscillaceae bacterium | reverse complement strand
AACCTATTTCAGGCATGCACAGCACATACTTCGTAAATCGTACTTTGATTGTGGAGAAGGCACTTAGGTGTAGGGTATGTTCATCCGTTTACCCCATTGATTTAGCATAGGATAATGAATTTGTCAGTAACTCTATTGGCATATAAAAAACGTGAATTTTACGGATTTAAATGTTAAAATAGATGTTGGTCTTACATTCCTTTGGTCAACCTCCGCTATGTTGCGGAGGTTCAATATTTGGTCTAAATTGCAACGTAATTTACTCTCATTATCAGGATTTATTCCGAATTGAGCAAAACTGATCCTGGGCTTGCAGATTGTCCACTAAAATGTGGGCAATCCATTATGATTTGCTCACTTCTGTTTTAAACGGAAGTGAAGATCTCGCTGTAACTACCTGATTATAAGGTTTTACACAGCCAAGTGGAAAACTAAAAGGTTCATTTTTGCTTGAAATAAGGGTGAAAGGTGGATGTAATCGAAAATTAAAAGTCTGTTGCTTTAATGGTAGCAAAAAACTTTCCCACACTTCGAAGAGTTCTTCATAGCCTAGCATTGGGTAAGAAGATTTTTTCCAAGCTCTATGAAGAGTTCTTCGTAGCTTGGTGTTGAGTAGGAAGCTTTCTTCCAGGTCCTTCGAAGAGTTCTTCGTAGCCTAGCGTTGAATAGGAATATTCTTTCCGTGTCCTATGAAGAGTTCTTCGTAGTCTGGCATTGAGTGGGATTTTTTTTCATCTATTTAACAAGATTTTTGTTGACTTTGCAGGCCGCGTCAAATTAGCTTTAAAGGCCTTAATTGAGTTTAAAACTCATACAGGCTCTTTTCCTCATTTTAAGAGGCTTACCACGTTGTAAACCGGGTATCCATTTAGGGCTTTTTTTCAAAAGCCTTACAGCTTCTAACTCATATCCATTACCAATCCCACTGATTACTTCTATGTCAGTTAAACTTCCATCTTTATCTACTGTAAATTCCAAACATACCTCTCCTTCTGCCTTTAATCGCATTGCTTCCCGAGGGTAGCAGAGCCTCTTATACAAAGAATTATAAAACTCTTTTATTCCCTTTTGAGGTCTTGCATCGTTTTCAGTCACAATATAGATTGTACCTTCATCTTCAAAAATACCATTACCTCTCCTTTACTATTTACCACTACTTTCCCAAAATAATCAATATTCATTGAATAGCGACGTTTGACCTTAGCAATGCCACGACAAAAGGGCTTTGCATTAACGTAAATAAAAGCTAACCGCTCGATGCTTCCTTCATCTAAATAACCGTATTTCATCCTCTTTTTTGCTAGTAGTAGCTTGACTGGCTTATCACAGGTAGGTGGGTAAATAGTATCATAATTAAACTTGCTAAGTTGTCGCCCGTTGGCATTGAATGAAGCATATTTTTGCCTTTTTTGGACAATAAATAACTTGGAAGGTGTTTTCTCTTTTGTAAGATTCACCATTTGAATCTGTTTATATCTTGGCTTTACTTTGATGGCACCATTACCCTCTTTAAAACCCCATCTTCCTCTGGCATCCTGAAAAGGAACTATAACTTATACAAGTCCCCCAGATGAAACACATAATTAGTAATCGTTCAAATAACATCACGTAGAAATTCATTTATTCTTTAAAGTTGATATGAAGAGGAGTGCTGTCGTCACACTCAAGGGCCTGTTGATTATCACGCCTGGGTACTTGAATAGTTCAGCGCATCAAGGAAATGTACATAGAAAAAAAGCCAATGCAAATCGGCAAACAATGGTTTAACTCAAATAGAGGTGAAAAACCTTGCCGTTTGAGGGGGTATACGCAGAAACAACATGAACTTTGAAAACAATACATTATCCTACTACTTTCGGTGATTTTGTAAGTATTGGCGCTAAATAAACGAATGTTGTATATTTGGGCATTGAAGTAATTTAAAATCTAATACATGATAAGCGATAAACTTGCCCATTTGACTGAAGGGGAAATTGAAGATTTAATCCAGCGATATTATAACAAAGAGAAGGTTTCTGATTTGATCAACGAATTTAATATTTCGTTAAACCCAAGTCAACTTATCAAACATTTTCCTCCTGAAATTTCTGATATTGAATGTAGGTATTGTGATATAAAACTGATCAAACCAAGAAAATCCAGAGACTCGTATTCCTGGAACAAAACTGAAGCATCTTGCCCAAAATGTGGACACCGAGAAAATCTATTTTGCCCCTGTGATAATTGTTATGAAATTAAAAAACAAAAAAAAGAAAAGGAACTTCAGGAAAAACAGCATCTGTTAAGTCAGCTTTTTGCTATTGATGAAGAAGGAAAGATTGAGCTTACGGCTTTAACTTTTACCGAAAGAATATATTTGGGAGCTTTGTTAAGAGAAGGGGTTTCTGAAGATTATAACTATATCAGACCTTTACGCGAGTTTCTGAACCCTTTTGCTCCAATGGCTAATTTTCAAGCAGAAATAATCGGTCACTTACTTGGTAATAGAGTTATTTTAATTCACCCAAATACAGATGCTGAATTTATTGAGATTACTGACCCTAAGCAAGACAGTTTTGGGTATTACCCTGACAAGGTTACATGGTATTTAAATGTTAGAAGCAATGATTTAAATAAGGTACCTCTAATTGAATCTATCATCAATCCTAGCGAATTAAATGAACTTGAGTTTGAAGAAGCCTTGATGCTTTGGAAAAAAATAGCTTTGCATGAGTCAATTGAATATTTTAGGTATAGTATTCATCACACCCTTGGAATCGAGTACAAAATTGGAGATAAAACAATCAGTGTGTTAAAGGATTTAATCAATGATTATGCTGTTTCTCAGATTTATGGTATTATTTATAAGTCCACCAATAATGCTTTGAGGCTTCAGGCAGAAAAAGGGATATCAAAAAAACACGCTGCAAATACCATTATTGGTTATGCCCAAAGTTTTGGAGAAAGAGCAAAAGTTAATCATTGGGATTTGGTTAAGTACAACAGAATAAGAGAATGCCCGGAAAGCGCTTTAAGTAAATTCTTTTTTGAGCGTATTGTAAAAATTGGCTTCAGAGGGTTTAATGAAAGGCCTACCTTGGAATTAATAGTCAATAATCTATCATAAAATCCCCCTTTTATTTACAAAAAATCCCCTCAACTGTCATTTTTTTCCGTTAGCAGCATTGTTAACATTGCGACAGTTATCTATTCTTTCGAACAGCCATGCAAATTACCTGGAAACCTGATACAGTATGCACAATCCTTTTATTTTATTCAGCTCATGCAATCTTTAATCAGCGTAGAAATCTCATTTTCTACGCTTTTTTTACTCCTATCTCCTTCAAACTTCAATCATCGAAATAATCTAATCCTTCCAGTATTAGATGTGGCTACCTTCCCTCATGCTCACATTCACCACCGAAATTATTTTCACCTCCAAAACTACAGGTAGAGAGTACGTATTGGACAGTTTCACTTCACTTGAAATCACCAGTTCCTGGAAACATTTGGGAGAGCTACCACGACCAAGTTAGGTAAACTTCGTGGCCAACTCAACAAGCAACTTACCGAAGCGTAGCAATTCGCTTGAGTTATGATGACGTACTGCATACTGAGTTACAAAGGTACGTTGCAAGGCTACTCCCCAATCAACCTTTCGAAATCCGTTGCCTGGACGAAGTGTATCATTTGCATCGCACGAACGTGAATGAGTTAGGAAAGGAAACTACCCTTAAAAAAGTCATAGAAATTATCACTAATGGGTTTGCACGATGGAATTTATCCTGAACTTGATTCGTGGCCTTAATAGCTTAGTTACCTGTTTTTTGAAGACTGATTTGGTCTTTCCTGCTAGTTTATTGAGCTTCTCTACTTTAGAGAAAGCTATATTACGCATCTTATAAGGCAAATTCATAGGCTTTCGTTGTAAGAAAAGAGGTGTTTTAGCTCTAAAAATGAAAGGAAGTATTAGCCGATGAAAATTTATTTTTAGAGGATTGGAGGTATAGAGGGTGGAGTAGATAAATTGCTTATATATCAAGATAAAGGAGTTCGAGAAAGTCAGCGACTGCCCGGAAAAAGAAATTTGAATTCTTGAACGAGTTTTGTGGATTATATTTTTTCGGTGGTTAATATTTTGAATTGTTTTGAGAGGAGTTTGCGAAAAGGAGGGGTTTCTCATACTCCAATGATAATATATAGATACCAAAGATGGCTTTCCTGATCTCATTAGGAAAACCACTTTTAGTTTGACTAATCTTCATTATTAAAGAGTATTCCTGTGGTAATGACTATTACTTTATTGTCCATTAGCGAAAGAATCTCGAATTACCGTTCATTAATTTTCGGGGGTTAGAAAATCTAAAAAGATAAATTAGTCTAATAACCAAGCTTCTGCTTCTTCACGGGAAGCAAAAAATCTTGTCGCATAATTCTCTTTTTTACTTTCGTTCATTGTTTGCTTAATGGACAATTGTGAAACAAAGTCTTCGCTTACAATATAAGCTAGTTTTTGTAAGCCTAATTTATCAAGTTTAGTGTTGATATGCTGATCCGTCCACTCTTGTAAAGTAGGGGTAATGATAAAGCGAAAGTTAAGGGTATCAATTAAATAATTTTTGACTTGATACTTTTCAACATACTCAAGTTCAGCATACATTTCATTTTTGAAATCCTCGTTCACCATTTTTTCAGATTTCTCAGACCATATAGCCATTAGATAACTTTTTTCCTCGTTCAGGTTAAAAGTTTGATAGTTGCTTTCATAAATTATCTTCATCTTATTATAAGTTTTAAGGTTAATATATGAATTGTTTAGTGTGATAGAGCTATGTGGTGGGTTACTTTTATTACGTAACTCAACACTTTTAATCTCAAAAACCTTCTTTTTTCGGAAGCTTTAAGCGTCTATCAGGCAATTATTAAAAAACATAACGTTTTGGCAATCAATATGCATTCTTTGAAAAAGTGTCCATTTAAATTTTTAGCACTATTATTTAATTTGAATGAGGCTTGTTCATATAATCAGCCAAAGGAGAAATGCCTAAATACTTATTTTCGGGAGTAGAAGAACTGCAACTGCCAGAGAAATTTTCTAGAAAGAATGTAGGCCGCTTCCTATCAAAAAGTCAGGTACTACCAAACCGAAAGTATTGGGGAATACAATTAGAGATTGCAGAGAAGAGGTAATTCAGCTTGAAAAAACATCTTTGTCACAATAAATCACCGATAGTTTAAAGTAATAAACCAGAAGTTTTTCCTGGATGCGCAAAAAACTGCCAAAGTCAGTTTTTGTCAATGTTGGTTTATTGGAAAGAACCTTTTTTCAAGCTTTATTCGTATACCTCACTAATATAGCTTATCAAAAAAGAACCACATCACAACTACCCCAAATTCCTACCATTAAATAATTTTGAATCATTGTTATCTCTATTAATTCGTATTATCAACTAGTTATTTTTTACACCTAAAACATTATATTTTTATGGATATGTTATTCAATGATCGCTACAATCAAACTTACTTTGATCCAACGACCCTTTTACATTATAATACAAAAAAAGCTGATACTAAATATATGAGCGAAGATGAATTTAAAGAGTTGCTCATCAACTGGAAAAATTCAGTATTGGCTAATAACCCTAAATTAATCTTGGTGGATAACCAACAGTTTAGCTTTCCTATTTCTCCTGACTTACAGCTATGGATGGTTAAACACATTAGTACCCCTGTTCTTCAATTGCCTTCAGTCGAGAAGTTTTGCTTTGTGATGTCTAAGGATTTTATCTCCAAAATTTCTATGGATCAGTTTACTAATGAGGCAAATAACGATACAAAAAAGAATAAAATTAAATATTTTGGAGATTTAGAAGAAGCGAAAAAATGGCTATTGGAGTAATTTGTGGTCTAGCATTACTTATCTGCTTTTGTTTTGTTAAAGTGATATCGCTATTTTGAAACTCTAACAGTTTTTGTTAGGAGCAAAAATTATCAGCTTTTCATCACTTCTTTACTATTAGTGATAAGCAGAAAATATCATTTTTTTGATAAATTTCAACCAACTTTATTAAGACAGATCTAGTTCACAAAAGCTATCCATCTAGGTTTTGCAAATGCCTGTTTATTGAATGTAGGAATTGCTTATAACCTATTAACAACACATAAACTTCAAAAGCGATTCTCCTCATTGAGTTAAGATAGTCACTTTTTGTTTAATTTAGATTTGCTATGTATGTAACAACCATAAAACAAAAAGAGAGCATAGCACTACCATACTCTCTATAAATATTTGCTACATTGAACAAATATAATTTGATCAAGTTGGTTTTTCGTCAAGGCTTGATTAAATCCCACTGCATACCAAAGCGAATCACCCAACGACTGGGGTACACAGCTTGTGCTGGATTGTGCCAAAGGTTATGGAGTAGTAGAGTTTGTAAGCTTATTTTTTTGCCCACTCTGACGCTTTTGCCCAACCCCACCAACAAGGTGCGCTCCCAACGAGGCGTGCTTTGCTCTTGGGGGGTATTGGCTGGAGGAGCTACCTGACTTTGCCCAATTTCTCCGTAAGCGTAAAAAGAACGCACAATTGTATAATTGAGAAAACCTGCATAATGAAAGCTTTCGGGGAGCAAGGAAATATTTTTCAAATCACCCCAGGTTTTGCGGTAGCCCCCCATTATTCCTGCACTCAAGCGTTTGTCAAACCTATAGCCCAGTCGAGGTGCCAAATCGAGCGAAAAGGGAACATAGCTGGCAATGTCAAACTTGCCTCCCAGAATGAGGCGCTTGCTGCCCTGCCCCTTCAGCGATTTACGTTTCAGCCCACTCTTAAGGTCTCGGGTGCTGGCAATAGATTGGTATTTTTGCTTGAGCCCTGCTAGCTTTTCTTGAGCTGCCTTGAGTTGCCCTTGGTGTTGTGCCAAAAACTTTTTGGCTTCTGCCTTGAGCGCTGAAGGCGCCATATTACCTGGAAACCCGCCCTGGTATTGTTGGGTGAGCTTTTGCATCATCGAGAATTTTTCGGCATAGGGTGCAGCCAACTGTTGGACTTGCTGGCCATATTTGCCCAATATGTTCAGTCCTTTGAAGTTTTTAAGTTGATTGAGCTTGCCCAGGTTGTCCAGCTTTTGCAACGATTGCAAAGCTTGCACATCTTTGAGTTTGTTTAGCTTAAGCCCTTCGAGCTTTGTCCATTTGTCTAAGTCTTTGAATATTTGATTGTTTGCCAAATTTTTGGGCACCAGCTTTTGTAAGTCCTTGTCGAGTCCCTTGAGCAGATTTTTGGCTTCTTTGAGCTGACGCATTTCGGGTACGGTCAGCTTTTTTGTCCACTCGTTGAGCTTGCCCCCCGTGCGCCCTTCCAAATCGTCTACCAATTTTTGCGCTGCCTGAAGCTTCCCTAGTTTTTTCTTGAGTTTGCGGCTCAGTTTTTTGGGGGCACCTTTTACGTTTTCCAGCTTTTGCTGGGCTTTAGCTTGCCACTGTTGAGGAACTTGCCCCAGTTGAGTTACTTTACTTAGGGTCTTGTGTTTTAGACCTGACAGGTTTTGAAAACCTGTCAGGTCTGGTAGCTTGGCGACTTCATTTCTTTGGTTATTTGCAATATTGAGCATAACCAAGTGGTAATTAATTGCCTGGTATTTTGGCGTAGCCAACCAATAGCCCTTGGCTTTTAATGGTGTGATGGGTTCATTTGACTGAACCACGCCTTGCCCCTGTGCCCAACCAGGCAACAATAGGGCTACAAATACAATATATAGGGAATGTTTGAAATACATGGATTATCAAATTTGAGAATGGTTAAAAATTAGCCCTGATGGTGGTTAGACCGTCAGGGCTGGGATTTTAAAAGAATGGTGAGGCAGCTACCAGCTCATCTCTTTCGTTTCTCCGAAACAAGCCAAGTTAAAAACTTGCCCTTATTTGTTGGTGTTAGGCCTGGAGACTTAAACCAGCAGGGGGAAACATACATATTTTACTTCCCCCAAAGCAATGAAAGTTTACAAACTTTCACCTATTTTCAGCGGGGATTTAGAAAAACCAACTCATTCCAGTGAGTACAGCACTTCTGAACCCTCTAGGGACAATGCCCCCAGCGATTTGAGTTGCCCTATCAGGATTATTGCGGAAAAACTCTACTTCTTCTCGGTCTATCTCATCGAAAACTCCACGTGAAGCTGGCTGTGCGAATAGGTTCTGCATTCTGTCAGTCTGATAAAAAGCGCCCACACCACCAGAAGCAAATTCACGGTGGACCCCCAGCCTCTCAACAGCGTTCGTTGCTCCAGATACTGTATGATGTACAGTATGCCCAGCCGTCCCTCTAGGAAATCTACTAGTAGCATCTATTGCTGCTTGCCTACCATTACCATTACAATTATGCACCAACAAACCTATCCTACCCACATAATAATTGTGCAAACCAGCGACTTCAAAATTATACACCTGGACATCTCCTTTTTTGAATTCAATGGTTGTAACCTTTGTCAATTGTCCATTGATCAGTTGCACGGTGCTTCCCACTTGTAACTTAGAAGCTTTTACCCACTTTTTTCCATTATAAAAGGGGTGGTCAGACGTGGTTATGATCTTTTCAGTACCAAAGTGCAAGGTATAGGTAGCTTCACGCACCAACGCAAAGTTTCGGGCTACCTTACTCAATACATTTTTTCCAGTGGTTTTGTCATAAGCCCACACTTGGTCTCCTGGTTTAATTGCTTCAATGGGCTTGTCTCCTTGAGGAGTTTTTACCAATGTACCCTTGACAAAACAGCCGTGGCAGCCTGGCAGTAATCGAGCTGCCATCTGGTTGCTCCTATTCACATTCCATTGGTTGTAATTTCGCCAACCCACTTTGGCTCCGCCTATGACTCCTCCCTGAATGGCTCCTCCAATCGTAGCCCCTGCTAAACCATCAGCAAGACCGTTGCCACGTAGTGCGTTTTCAATAAGTTTACTGGCAGCAGAAGAAGCCCCTCCACTTAGAGCACTGTAGCCAATAGCACCAGCAACAGAACCAGAGTTAATAGCTGCAGTAGCAGCACCTCCTGTAGCGGCTCCTACCACTCCACCTACTGCTCCTGTAGCCTGCCCGATACCAAACTCTTTCCAAGAATCGCCCTTAACAGCTGAGGTAGCTGAGTTTATTCCTGCTCCTATAAGAGCCGCACCAGCCGTATTTAAACCTATCCCAACAGCGGCTCCTACACCAGTAGCATCTAGCCCAGCCCCTACGATATTTAGACCAACACCTGCTGCTACTTCAGCAACTCCAATAACCCCCATAGCGAATGACCTCCAACTCCACATACCCATTGGGTCAATGTTTGAAACAGGATTATTACCCACATAAGCATACGCACTATTTTGCTGTCCCAGCGGGTCGGGAGCCAAAAAGCGTCCTAAAGCAGGATCATACACACGGGCGCGGTAATTATACACCGCTAATTCAGGTTCGTACTCTTGCCCCGTGTAGAGGTAGCGGGCTTCCAAGCCTGCCAAAGGCTGGTTTTTTACCAGTCCACCAAAGGCTTCATAATCGTAGTGCGCCACTGCATTGCCCTGCGCATCGGCAATTACCCGGGTAGAACCTAAATGGTCTTTGAGGTAATAGTACCAACCCTGCGGCGTAGCTGAAGTTTGGGCAATGGTAAAGTCATCAAAAAATACATCGGTATTTTCTTTTTCTTCGTGCGACACATTCACGTATACATACCCTGGCTGGGTCACAGGTATTTCCAGGGTCAGCTTTTCGTGCGGTTGGGCAAGGGTAGCCGCCGTAATGGCTGCTGCCGTGGTCACCGAAGCCAAACCTTGATCGAGCGGTTGCATGTTTTCGTCAAACAAATAATAGTTCAACGAAGCTTTGGGGGCTTTGCCTTCCTCTGCCGAATTGCTGGTAAGCATTTGCCACAAGGCATTGGCTGGGTTCACCGCATTTGTTATGGTAGGAATACCATCTACCAACGTTGTTGTGCTACCGTTGCCTGCATTGGGCAAGGCATTCGCCAAAGGATCACCCGATCCTTTTGCTTGGTCTTGGCGGAGGTATTTTACAAATACTTCAGCCTTGATCTTGTCACCAGGAGCCACTTTTATCCATTTGCCTGGTCCTTTGCTGATGCCTTTGCCTCCGTTGAGTCGGGCCACTTCGGGCGAGAGGTTGGCAGGCAAGCGGGTATGGTCAATGTTGCTCAGAGTGGCAGTACGGGTCGCATTCAAATGTTCAAAACCCAGCATATTGGCTTCTTTGTCGGCAAATTCGCTCTCCATAGTAGCGGTGGCTACATTAGATCGGCTCACACCTACTACAGTTTGCTGCATTGCCACAATGCCATGGCTACTATATACATAAGTCATCAGGCGGGTCGTGTTCCCTTCCTTGATTTCCTCTATCAAAGGATAAGCATTGAGCCCATGGGCGTAGAAAATGGTCTTGGCATTGTTGCCAACGGTTTTCTTTACGCGTTGGTCATGTACCCCATAGCTAAACTTCAGTACATCGCCACTGGTGGGCGTCATAGACTGGGTAAGCCCCGTGAAACGATCGTAAGTAATACTGGCAATGGTTCCTGTGCTGGTTACCCTACCATTGAGGTCATGGCTTAGAGTACGGCTAGGATTGCTGGTAGTTTGCAATTGGTTAGTACCCGTCTTATACCCATAAGTTTTATCACTTTTCTGAAAAGACTCGATGTTGCCATTCAAGTCATAGGTATAATCGCGGTTTCCTTCGTTGCCTCCCTCTACTTTGGTTAGCTGCCCAAAACCATCATAACTATACTCCAGGTCGCGCTGAATGTTGTTGGCATTGAATCCAATGCTGGCAATGTTGCCGTTAAAATACCCCTTTTGCCCATTTTTGCGCTGGGTGTAGTACAATTGCTCTTCCATGAGATTACCCCCACCGCTTTTGGCATAGGCAATTTTCTGTAGCAGGCCTTCCTGGTTGGTGGTATCAGTACGTACCAAGGCATACCCAGCCGCAGCTTTACTCAAACGCTCTATGGTTTTGCCATTTTTGTATGTATACAAAGCAAAATAGGCAGGGTCAGCCAGATTACCAATGCTATGAATTCTCCCCAAGCGATCGTAGGTATAGGTTACCTCGTAGCTTGCTCCGTTCTGCGAATGCTGGGCCTGCTGGATAATTTGAATAGGCTGATTGAGTAAATTATAAGTATACTCAAAAACAGATAAATACTCTAGTCCTCCTTCTCCCAATGAGGGATCAATCAAGTCTCGCTCGGTTTTAATCACATTGCCCTGCAAATCATAGTTATACCTTTCTACATTGTAGGACTTTTGGGCATTTCCAGCTTCTTCGTAGGTGGTTACCTGCACCAAACGCCCTACTGCTATATTGCTCTGATTAAAACTATCTTGGTCGTAAGTGTAGATACGTTTTACTTTGCGCTTGGCATCGTTTGTCGCTGGCCAGCTGGCATTGTTTACCTGAGTCTGCAAGTTAGTTTGCAGGGCATTGGTTGCAATATTTGCTTTCAGGGTATAATTACTCTGAGCCTCGTAGCTAAACCCAGCTATAAACTCAATGCGTTCACCTGCTTGCAAGTGTAGGGCTTTGCCTGTTTGGTTGCCATTCACCGTCAAAACTCCTGCTACGGTTTGGTTGATGGTGGTACTACCCGAGGTATTCAGGCTTTGGTTGATGAAAGCGGCATCTTCATAAATACCTTCTTCTATTACCCGGCCCAATACATCGTACTTCCAGTACTTGAGGTAGCCATTTTGTACATCTTCGGCATCTAACAATACTCTACGACGTTGTACCTTGTCGTAGGCCATTTGTACCTCGCCTCCGTCTGGGTCGCGGTGGCGCACCACACTACCCAAAAAGTTGTAATCATTTTCAGTATAAAAATTCCCCGACTTCACAAAAGCATTGGGTTGGTAATGCTGCCTGAGACGCATTTGCTGGTCATATACCATTTGCTCCCGTCGGTTTTGCTGGCTTAGGGGATCGGTAATTTGACTGGCAAAGGTAGCCCCTGTGCTAATGCCCTGGTAAGTCGTCGAGTTCACCATTTTATTCTCTACAAATGGGGCATTGACTACAGTTTTGCTAAACTGATCGTTGCCAAAACCAAAGACATTGTTTGTTTGGTTAGCGGTATAGTTATATTGAGTAGCATTACCGGTGCCTACAGCAAACTGTCCCCCTCCTCCAGTGCGATCTGCTCTTTGGCTGGGGTCTTGATCATAGTTTTTAGTAGCAGTAAAAGCTTTGTCCGACTGGTAAGCGGCGTTTACTTCTCCGTCTGCCGTTACTCCCGTACCATTGTTGGTGAGCGTAAGGTTGGCAAAGTTGTCTCTAAACTTGAGTCCTCGTTCATCTTCTCCCGTACCTGTAGCTATATGGGTAGCTCGGGTGCTTGCCATAGGCAAGTTCAAGTGATCACCGTATAAGGTTTCCGATACAAGCAATTGTTCGGGTGAATGCTGCACCAAGGTTTGCTTGGGTTGTCCTATGGCATCAAAGGTTTTTTTGCCAATGAGTGGGTCACTTATATACATAAAGTTGGCAAAGGCTGAACCCTCACTGGTGGCAAATAGTTGGGCCTGCCCCTGAATGTTTTGAGCAAAAGTATGGTCAAACAAAAAGCGCCCGTTGGCATACACAAACAAGTGCTTGTTGTCCATCACTACCAGTAACAAGTTCAAGTGATTGGGTAACTGGCGAAGTGCTACCACATCTTGGCTTACCAAGGCGTCATTTTCGTACAAAGCAATATTATGGGCGGTAATATCTACACGCACTTGCCCTACATCTACGCCCATTTTCTGGTTGCCGCCCAAACCATTGGGCAAGGCTTCTACATATAGAGCAAAATCATTATCCGTAATTATTTGGCTCAGGGTCGCTGCTCCATTGCCTATGCTTACCAAGCGTTGGTTGCGGATTTGCATATTTTGCAAAGTTCCAAAATAGCTGGTGTTAGCACTCCTGAAATTTTCCCAAAAACCACCCTCTCGAGCCGTAATCTGTAATCCGGCATTAGGGTTGTTTTGGTCAAAATAACGATCATTAGGATCACTGTCGCCAAATATCTCGATCCCCTTACGCGAACTATACCCCAGGCTGAGCTTACGCAATTGTTCATCAGGCCCTACGCTGGCAATAGGTTCTTCTAAAGCGCTGTACACCATTCGTTGGGTTTCTCCATTGTCTCCCAAACTAGCCACAGGCTTATTCATTTCCAAGGCAAAGTTTCCAATAGAAGCATCAAGCCTTGCTTCTGGCTTGTTGGTTAAGTCAATGTTTACCCCAGTTTCAAACACAATGCGTTGCCCAGCCTGAACTACCAAAGCCTGCCCGTTATTGACCTGGGTGCCTGCTTTGACTGTAATGTTCATATTGGCTTGATAAGTACCCGCATTGATTACGGTAAGGTTGTCATCATTTGCCCTATTATCTTGATAAACTGTAGCCGAAAAAGGTGTCTTGAGTGGGTGCACCCTGATATCGTCTACCAAACAATTGGTGCATTCTATAGAAGGCAAATCACCACTCCCTAGAGCATTGGCAACCAAAGACACATATTGCCACTCGTTGGGTTTGTTTGTAGGTATTGCCACCGACTGAGCCCAGTTTGCCCCGTTTTTGAAGCCTAGCTTGCCAGCAGTGCTACCTTGGAGTTTGACAAAAGCCCCTATGATGTATTGCTCTCCCGCTTTTGGCGCAAAGCCCGTATATTGAATGCTTACATTGCCCCGATAGGCTTTAGCGCCCGTATGGGCGTCGATGGTGCTTGTTTGCCCGCCAGTAAGCGTCCAGCCTTGTGGGTTTTCATAACTTTCAAAACCGAAGTAACCTGCTTCGCCTGTGGCAGCATTGGCATTGTAAAACTGAGCTACTGGATAGGTTTGATAAGCTTGATCATACAATACTGAGTTTATCAAACCTTCAGTGTTTAGGTTTACTACTCCAAATCCAAACGCATTTCTTTGGGTAGTTTCGTTGGTTTTGAGCCAAAAATTGGCATCAGGTACATTACTCAAGTTTAAAGGAAAACTATTCAACGTGCTTTCTTCTTTCAAAACATATTGATCCAGGTTGGCCCAGCCACCTGTCCACGCTTTCCAGCGTTGTACGCTTCCCGAAGTAATTTCCCAGGTCAGACCAGGATCAGTAGGCAAGGTATTGCCTGCATAAGCAGCCGTAGCGTTGTACTGCTGGCTTACTGCAGTCAGTTGTCGTTGGTTAGCCAATACTCCATAGTCTTGGAAAGCATAGCGTTGCCAGGTTTTGGTGTATTCTTTATAATTTGGATTGTCTTTTTTAGGGTTTCGCCTTGACATAATAGTTTCGGTAGGCAACCAGTAAGTAGACTCGTATTGGTATACTGTTTCCTGGTCTTCTACCTGATCTTTGCTTTGGCGACTTTTGGTAAGCAGGGGCACTTTGAAAATACTAAAATCTCTCAGTTCGTAAATACTTTGCTCCTGACTGATCCGGTCTTTGGCTTCCTCGCTTTGGGTGGCATTGCTGTATTGTTCTACCTGGTATACCATTCCGCGCAAGGCATCATTGGTCAAATCTGTGGCACCATAATCACTCGGTACATTGCTCAAATCACCTTTTGCTTTACCATTAAAGATATAATAGGTACGGTGCCCAAAAGGGTTGTATACCTGGTTGATGTCGGTTCCTTCCCGAAACCCTCCCGGATACACCCTTACCTTGTTGAAGTAGGTATAGACCCCTGTGGGGTTTTCGTTACCCAGGTCGTACCAAATGGCCGAATAACTGGCATCCAAATCGCCCCCTGACGGAGTTTTACCATCTTTGGTTACTTCTCTATAGCCATTGTCGGTGCCATAACGAATGACCTTTCCCATAATTTCGGGATGATTAACACCAGTATAGTAAGTATAGGTACGTACACTGCCTGCTCCGTTAACTAACTTGTTCAAACGCCCGGCTACACTGTAAAAAAATTTAGTATCAGGCGAAGCCTCCATCAAACCTGTCACCAATGGTTGCGTGCTGTGTAAGCTGCTAATGCCTTGACTGCCATACGCTATTTGCAAACTATGGCGCAAAACCTCCTGTTCATAGTTTTGCACCTTTGTTAAGTAGTTGTTTGCATAAATCAATACCACTTTTTGACCCAATGGACTTTCAATTTGGGTAAGTTGCCCATTTTCGTAGGTAAAGTTTAGCTGATCTCCAAAGTTAGGGCTTTGCATCTGCTGAAGGTGCCAAAACTGGTAGGTTCCTTCAATACTGGTATTGCCCAGGTGAAAAATGGTGCCCTCCTCGGTGGTAATGTGCCAGACATTGTTCTGAAAAACTAATTTCCAGAGGTAATAAGGTGCTGCCAAACTATAGCTATTATCAGGGTTTTTATGCAGCAAAAAGCTACGTTTGCCATCTAAATAGTAATAGTTGGTACCATCTTGCACTACTTTGGGGTAATCCAACAATTTCCAGCCATTACCTGCCAATTCATTGTTCTCGCTGGCCACATCGCCACTCACCGAACGACTATTATAAAAAACAGAAAGACTATAGCCTAACTGTCGCCCCTGTACAGAGGCAAGAGGCATTTCCAGGTTCAAATCTCCAGTAGCCAAGTTAATGCCTTCTTCATTGACCGAGCTGTATAGCTCAGGAATGGGATAACGAGCATCGGGATGGCTTTGCCCCCTGGCTTGGCTGGCACACAATAACCAGCACACCAAAGCCCCAGCTAAGATAGTCCAGGGTTTGGCAATATTGATAGGTATTTGCATAAATGATAATGCTTTGATGAGGGTAAGACCTTATTTTTTTTGTTGCAATTGCTTTACCTGCGCTTTGAGCTTTGTAATTTCTTTTTGTTGAGCAATGGTGTAGAGGGTGAGTTCTTCTACTTTTTCCAAGAGCTTCATGCTCATTTCCAGCATTTTTACCCCTTCTTTTTCCATCGTTTTGGCTGAGGGTACCGCAGGCAAATGGTGGTATTGATTAATGTAGGCTTCTACTTCTTGAAGGCTTCTCAGTTTATATTCTTCAGCGAACACATAATCAGGTGCAGGGAAGTTTAAATCCAGGGTAAGTCCCTTGGCGTGAATTTTTCCATTGACAGTAAGTTTTTCGTCTGGGGAGAGAGTTCCTATACCTACCTTTCCTTCACCTAAAGTCAAATTACCTTTTTCAAGGTATATATAACCCTGATCTCCAACCCATATATTACCTCCTTGGACTATTCTAAGTCCAGTTCCATTGAATAAATCTAATGATTTATAACCGCTTTGATTATTCATAAAGGAGGCTAACTCTGTTCCTTTTACAAAAAACTTAATACGAAGATCATCACTTTTATTATCTACGTTTGCCTTTAGGCTCATATTTCCATTACTCAAAATTTCATAAAAAGCTCCAGTTGTAGATTGCCCTTTCACCTCCGAAAAAAAACTCAAGGCACAAAGCCCCACCATTAATAATGTAAATCTTAAAAATTTCATGTTTGTAACTATCTATTGTATAAATCCTTACTCTATTGTTGGGTTTTCAGGAATGCCCCATTCTTTTTTTACAAAGCAAGAAATCGTAGAGAGGCTTTCCCAAAACTGGGGATGACAGGTCTATTTGGCGGGACGTAGTAAGCACAGAGATAATTACACTGTACTTATCAAATATCTAATGTGATTATATAAGCAAACAACTCGATATCAAAGCAAAGTTTAAGGGGATAACAGGCGCGTTTTTGAGTATAAAGTGATCAGAATAGGGGATAAAATTAACAAAATAGTAATTTTTACTACATACACAGGTAAAAAACGCAGATTTCGCTTAGTTTTGGCATACAGATAAACACTATCCGCAAATATTAAAAAAGACAGGCAGTAAACCTATGCGCAAATTTTTCATCCAATCCTTGTTGCTATGGATTATATTTCCCCTCTCCCTTGTTGCTCAACAACATACCATACCATTGCATCAACTCACCACCAGTGACGGCCTTTCGCAAGGCTATGTCTACACGACGTTCCAAGATAGTCAAGGTTTTATCTGGTTTGGCACCCGCGATGGGCTCAATCGTTATGATGGTTATGAGTTTAAGATTTACAGAAATATATCCGATGACAGTTGCAGTTTGGGCAATCAGGTAGTGTTTGCGATTGCCGAAGACAAACAAGGGAAGCTATGGCTGGGTACTGTGGCGGGACTTTACCAGTTTGATCCACGTACTGAATGTTTTAAGCATTTTCCTGATGCACAAAATTCAGGCAATGCTGAGGTAATCAGCATTTTTATAGATGCTCAAAACCTGATTTGGCTAGGCATGTATCATACAGGGCTTAAAATGTTTGATCCAACCACTCAACGTTTTGTGGCTTACCCCAAAAAAGGAGGGAATTTTTTCCAAATTCAGGAAGATTTCAGTCGGCGTCACTTGTGGCTTATGAGCACAAATGAGGGACAAAGAGTTGACTTATTTGATAAAAAACAAGGAAAGTTTGTAGCTGCTGAGTATTCCATGGAAGTCATGACTCAGTCAAAAGCACAAATAGTACAAAACAAAAATGGGAGAGCGTATATCTATCAATTGGGCAAACAAAAAGATGAAATGATACGGTTTAATCCTATCACCAAACACAAATACAGTTTCCGGGTTCCTCGGTCTCGGTATCAATCAGCTCACGCTGATTATGCGATTTTTAGTCGGAAAGATGACTTTTACATAGATGCCAACGAAACCTTATGGCAAACCACCCCTGGCGGTATTATACGTTTTGATTTACGCAAACAAAAATTCGTAGCACATTATCGGTTTAAAGTATCTGGCATTATTCGCAACATTGGCTTTAGGGTGGATCGTTCGGGGTTGGTTTGGATCAATACCATTGGCGATGGCGTCTATGTTTTCAACCCTAATGGAGAGCTCATCCAAAATTTTTCTCCCAGTAAAAATAATCCTCATGGCCTGGGATTCAAAGGTGTAAGAACCATTTACGAGGATAGACAAAAACGGCTGTGGGTAGGTGGATACACTGGGCTGGATGTTTTTGAAAATGGCTCCCAAAAAGCTGTTCATTTTGCTGAACAAATCTACCAACATAATCCTTTACCTGCGGGGCTTAATGTAGAAACAATGCACGAGGATACAGAGGGGCAGTTGTGGTTGGGAATTTATATGATCGGGTTGAGAAAGACGAACTACCTGACGCACCAGTTTGTATCCATCGTACCAAAAGATACGATTATTCCTGTAATGAGTGTCATGGACATAGAAAATGACCGCGAACCGCATACCTTGTGGCTGGCAACTCTTAATGGATTACAAAAACTGAATACCCGCACTCAAGTCGTTACTTTTTACCAACATCAAACTCATAGTGGCCTTCCACCTGGGGCTATTTTTGCCCTCTTTCGCGATCGTGAGGGTACATTGTGGGTAGGTTCAGAGCAAGGAGGCTTTGCTCGTTTCAACCCTGGAAACCAAACTTTTACTCAGTTTAAACACCAAACAGATAAGGCCAATAGCTTAAGCCATAATACAGTTTATGCCTTTCACGAGGACAGGGCGGGCAACTTTTGGATAGCTACCGGTGGAGGTGGGCTGAACTTGTTTGATAGAAAAAAGCAACGCTTTTGGCATTACACTGAAAAAGATGGTCTGGCCAATAACGTAATCAATGGTATATTAGAAGATGACAAGGGTAACTTATGGTTAAGCACCAATCGTGGCATCTCTAAATTTGATCCTGTCAAGAAAACCTTTACCAACTTTGATGAGCGCGATGGGCTACAAGCCAACGAATTTAACCGACATGCTTTTTGTAAAGGCAAAGATGGTAAAATGTATTTTGGGGGAGTCAATGGGGTGAGTGCCTTTTACCCTCAAAACCTGAAAAAGAACACATTTGTGCCTCCAGTTGTCATTACCAAGTTCAAGAAACTTAACCAGGAAATACCGCTTCATCGCTTGATGAGTCCCAAGCAAGAACTGGTATTATCACACAAAGATGCGATTATCTCTTTTGAATTTGCGGCATTAAACTTTTACCAAAGCGATAAAAACCAATATGCTTATAAGTTGGAAGGCCTTCACGATGAATGGATACAATTGAATACCCAACGAGAAATTGTTTTCCCTAGTCTAGCATCGGGTAAATATACTTTGAAGGTAAAGGCTTCCAACAATGCGGGCGTATGGAATGAAGAAGGAATCACCTTAAAGATAAGGGTTACTCCTCCCTGGTGGGCTACTCCCTGGTTTCGTTTAGGGGTAGTTTTGTTGATTGTACTGGCAATAGTGACAGGCTATAGTTGGCGACTGCGACAAGCCCGGCAAAAAAGACGGCAACTGGAGCAACTAGTAGATGAACGTACTTCTGAGCTTAAGAAACTCAACCACACCAAAGATCGCTTTTTTGGCATTGTGGCTCATGACTTACGAGGGCCTTTGGCGGCTTTTCACCAAAGTATGTATTTGTTGGACTATCATCTTAAAAATAAAGAACTGGACGCAGCCCAATCTATCAGTTACCAAATTGCTCTTACCTCTAAAAAACTTAATGGATTACTCAATAATTTATTGGATTGGGCAATGATTCAACAAAAGAGTGTATCTCACTATCCCAAGCATCTTTCTTTATACCAATTGGTAGAAGATTGCCTGACTATCTATCAAGGTAGTATAGATCTCCATCACATTCAGATACAAAACAAGGTTCCTTCTCACCAATTATTATGGGCTGATGCTCACTCTATAACCAGTGTGATTCAAAACCTTCTTGGTAATGCTATTAAGTTTACACCTGATTACGGAAAAATTGAAATAAATACTCATTATCAGGCAAGCGACTTGGTATTATCTATCAGCGATTCGGGAGTAGGCATGAATACTGATTCTCTAACAAAAATTTTTGATGACTCAAATCCTAAAACCCGCAAAGGCATTCGGGGAGAACAAGGTGTGGGATTGGGTTTAAAGTTATGTCAAGAATTTACCTATCTCAATCAGGCTACTTTAACCGCTAATAGTACACCTGGTGAGGGGACTACCTTTTATGTAACATTTCAAAATCAATTATCAAAAGTAAAAGAAGAATCAAATAAATCTAACTGACATAAATTTACTAATCCTGTATTCAGTTTTATTAATTTTTGGCAAAAGAGAGACCGAATAAGGAAGCATCCTTTTGCCTTAATCAACCAAGTTAAACATCAGAAATCATTATTTATGAGGATTTTAATTGTAGAAGATGATATGTTATTTGCTGGTGGGCTCAAAGCAATGCTTCAGGAAAACATGGGATATGAAGTAAGCGGTATTGCCCAAGATTATAATGAAGCTTTACGCCTGATTAAAGCTACTAAACCAGATCTACTGCTACTCGATATTCTAATTAAAAGTGAGCTAAACGGCATACACATCGCCGAACAAGTACAACAAATGAAGCTAGGGATTCCAATCATATTTGTGACTTCTATGCACAATAAGGACACTTTTGAACAAGCTAAATCTACCAGTCCCTATGCCTACCTTACCAAACCTGTAGATATTGAGTCTATGCAAAGGGCTATTGAGTTAGCCCTGCACAAATATACCAATCGTCATGCAGTTATCAGCACTTGGTCTAAGGACGTAGCCATCCAAGATAGCTTTTTTGTAAAAGTAGGTCGTCAGATTCAAAAAGTACATATTCCAGCTATTTACTATCTGGAAGTAGAGCGAAATTATTCTAACATTATTTTAAAACAAGCTCAATTTCAGGTACGAATGTCTTTAAAAGAATTAACTCAAAAATTACCTGCTAACCAATTTTTCAGGATCAATAAATCATTTATGGTCAATCTCCACAAAGTTGAAAATGTAGATTTGGAAAGAAGCGAAGTACAATTGGGGGAATACCGGGTACCTTTGAGCAAAAGATATCGTAAAGATTTACTTAGAAAGCTGGGAATGGCTTAGTTTCCAGTGCTAGTATTGGTGTTTTTTCTTGAGAATACCAGCCTTAAATCAACAATATCTCCTTGACTCTGAAAAATAGATAATGTTTCAAGCTGTCTTAATGATATGTTCACCACCCAAAACTATTCAGAATTAAATCATTTTTTTTAAATGAAATTGAATGTTTTTAGTAAATCATATATCAATCTTTTGTCTGGGCCTATAAATTTTGAGAGAAATAACACTAATTCACAGAGGTTATTCATTTATCTACCTCTGTTTCACAATGTATAGTACTATGAAAAGAGAATAGTATTTTATCTAAAACTCTCCTT
>DMXI01000236.1 GCA_003483885.1 Microscillaceae bacterium | reverse complement strand
CGGCTAATTTTAAACAAGCTCTCCTGCTTTAAATCAGCTTCTTTAAAAATAATAGCTAAAATATGGAACCCACACCGACTTTCAAAAATAAGCAATCATACTCACCAAAGCTTTACAAACGTTATTTTTGACTGTTTACGATATTTGATAGTTCTTTATTTCCAATATTTAAATTGGCTCAAATCAGGTATTCGGGGCTTTTTTCGGCGACGTTCGTGGCGATAAATGGTTTGCCCCAAACGAGCCAAAAATGGAAATCCATCGGTCAAGTATTCAAATTTGTAATCCAGTATTTGATTTTTGTTAGTGTAAATCAAGGCTGACAAAAAGAACTCTACCCCGTTTTTATAGTCTACAATATACGCCGAATCTACCAAATAACCTGCCCACCAACCTACAATGTTGAAGATGCGAATATGCGGATAAGGACGTATATTTTTGCGTCCATAAAACAGGTATTTTTTCCACGTATCGTATTTTTCTTTAGGTTTATATCGCGTTAGTATTCCTTCACGGGGGTAACTCCCCAGCGCTTTTTGTAAAAACCGATAATCTTGCCAGGATAAATCAAAACGGTAAGGTTCAGGCACTGCCTCGGGAAACATAATTGTCTTCATGATTTGGTGCAAATCATTCAGGGCTAGGTAGTTGCTATAGGTCGCATCCAGTGGTCGCCGTATCAATCGTCCTTTTTTAAAATAGCCTCGCCCCTGTTTAACTTTGCCCAAGGGAAAACGAAACGGAAAGGGATCGTAGCGGGCTGGTTGATAATGAATGGGCTCTAATTGGTTGTTGTAAAAGACTACCGCATTGGTATGGCGATTGGTTACACTGTCGCACTCATCATCAAACCGACGCACAATGCGCATATCGGGGTATCCACGTTGGGTCAGTCGTTGCTGGATATATTGCGAACCCAAATACTCAAACACCCGGCTATACGCATCATTGTCACTTACCAGCATCATGCGTTCAACATAACGGGCCAAGCAAGGATATTGTGGGTCGTTGGGTTTGTTACCTGCTACGTTTTTTTGGCATTTGTAGGTGGCCTGGGTACCCATTCGGGTATATTTATCTACTCCTAACAAATTGGCCTGATGCATTTTCTCCAAAGCCAACAACGACAAGGGTAACTTCACGGCACTGGCAGGATTAAAATAGGCTTTTGGGTTTATCCTATAAGTAAAATCCTTATAAACGGGTTTGTTTTTCTTGTCTCGGTTGATCTGGGTATATAGAATTTGCACCTCATATTGGGCGGGATTTCTCAATACTTTGCCAAACCAAGCCGGATTGGCTTTCATGAGGTTTTCTATAAGGTTGGATTGGGCTTGTACTGTGTGTCCCCAACTTAGCAATCCTAGCAGGAATAACGCACTTATTCTTTGTTTCATATCTTATCTTAAATGCCTAATGATTGAAGGTTTATTCATCTACTTTTTTAATCTTAATCGGAGGAGACTGATAATCTTTGGGCAAATATTCAGGAGGGTTGGTTTGTTGGCCTCCGTCTCGCACGGCCCGATAATGCGGTGATAAAATTTCCACCCCAGCTTCATTAAATTTATCTTGAATGTGTTGATGCATTTCTGAATAAGCCTCGGGTATTTTAGTAGTATCGCTGATGTAGGCATTGACTTCATAACTCACATAAAAATCGTCCAAACTGGTTTGCAAAATAAAAGGTTTGGGGTCTTGCAAGATGTACTGAGTATCGTCTGCGGCATCTATGAGTATTTCGTGTACTTGCCGCCAAGGCACATCATAACCAATGGTTACGGTAGAATGAATGAGGTATTGCTTGGAAGAAGTAAAGTTGATGGTGTGTCCTCCGAGAATACTTGAGTTGGGAATGGTAATTTCTTCGTTTTTGATAGTCAAAATACGCGTAACTAATAAGTTTTTCTCTATAACATCGCCTACTACTTCTCCAATTTTTACCCGGTCGTTGAGTTGGAAAGGACGCATATAGGTAATGACCAAGCCGGCAATAATATTGGAAATGGCAGACGAAGAACCCAAAGAAAACAAGACCCCAAAAAATACCGATACTCCCCGAAAAGCAGCCGAATCGGAACCGGGTAAATGAGGGAAAATGAGCACAAACATAAATCCATATACTACGGTGCGTACAATATTAAAGGTGGGTTCGGCCCAGTCGGCATAAAAACCATTGATTACCAATTTACCTTCGGTAATTTCATTGGAAAAATAATGTAGTAGCTTCAGAAAATAGCGGGTACAAATGACAATAATGGCCATTTCGAACAAATGAGGGATGTAATTGACGATGCTATTGAAAGTTCTTTGCAAAGGATTGAGAATGTAACTTAGCAAAGTGTCGGCAATACCCTTGGTAGCTGGAAAAATGCTGAAGATGAGCGGTAACGTAAGGTAAAGAATGATCAAGAGGGTAACCAAGCGGACGATTCTTACCGCAAAAAATGCCAGTGACAACTGCCGGTGGGGAGCCAGTAATTCATAGCTTCTTACCTTGATCCCTTTAAATAGGCGCTCTCGGTTGGCATATAGCTTTTTGAGCACAAATTTGAATAATATATTGAGCAAGCGATAAAGCACATATACAAATACTAAAATCAAGATTACCCAGCCAATTTCAGCCAACCAAGTACGTATAGTGTGTTTCTTACGTGCCGATAAAATCTTGGGCTTCAGGGTATTGAGGTATTTTTGAGCCAAAGCACTGCCATTCATTTTTTGCACTTGGGCTTCTTCGGGCAAAATACTAATCAAGATACGTTGCCCATAGGCAATATTCCATACTTGCTCACTTTGAAACACCCGCAATGAGTCTGACTTATAAGCAAACATTTTGACCAATTCCATCAAACGCGCTTCAATATTAGAGGCGCGATCTTCGGAGGAATAAGGTCCCAGGTTGGCATAGGTATAAAATAAAGTGTCACTTTCTAATACTACTGGACGGGCATTGGCCTTAAGGTAGGTCAAATCGGCCTGTCGGGTAAGGGTATCGGCAATGGCTTTCAGAGAATCAGATTTGGCCTGAAGCTGTTCTCTTTCTTCTTTATTGCCTGACTCAATACTTGCTTTGTTCAACGAATCGGCTACTTGCTTCAGCGAGTCGATTTCAGCCTGCATACGTTGCTTGACAGAATCGGCCTGGGCCCGCTTGAGTTGAATGAGCGAGTCTTCTACTACCCTGCCTAGCGAACTGTTTACCGAATCGGCCACCAAGCTATCAGTTCTCCCCTGTTGACCAAAAGCCAGACCTACTGTAGCCACCCAAGTTATACAAAGCACTAGTATCTTTCTAATCATTATTTGCTCATTTAGAAAAGTTGATCCATGTACAAGGCAAATGGTTGTCTTATCTGTACTATTCAAATAGTGATTTTTCACGGGCCAACATCAGGTTAGAGGTTCCTTCTTTGAACTGGTACCCAATGCCAAAGGGCAACGGCCTTACTTTTTCACCGCTCAGAGGTTCAAAAGCAGATTTAAGCCCCGGCTGGAAATAGTTGGCAAACAATGCAATAGGGCCCGCATAGGTTCCATAAAAGGTAATCCGCCATTTGTTGTCTTCGATGAGGTATTTGGACGGAATGCCCGAATCATCTTGTAACAGGTAGGTTGTTTTCTTTAAGATTGTGCGCCTCATAATGCTAAAATAGGGCTTATATAAAAGGTAAGAAGCTGATTTTAAAAAAGTAGCATTAATACTCAAATTATTGATGTAGTTGAGCAAGTCTTCACGCTGTAATAGCCCTGGCATACCATCGTATTCTCTATCGGCCAAGTTGGCGCTAAAATAATACAGCTCGCGTTTGGTATCGTCTCCTTTGGCTTGGTATATTAACTTGTTGCCATAATAAGTTGTGTCCTGATCAGGATTGCTTACTTTGATCTCACTGGCATTTACTACGCTTCCGTTTTTGGTCAAAGCCACTTTTTCGTGCCCCAATACTTTATGATTGGTTCGTGCCATAAAAAACAAAATCACAGGCAAAGTTCCATTTAAACGTTTGTCGGCATGGCCACCAAAAGTGTATTGCATTTCTTTGGTTTTGAAAAAACTAAAATTCAAGACACTGTTCAGCGATGCTATGAGGTTATTCAAATAATTTTGGGGTTTGTTTTTGGCAATGTCATCTACATTGGGCAGCGACCCAATGGGCTCAAGGCCCATCATCACAGTTTTTTCTGCCTTTGGAAAAAAAGCAGAAGCATGCAAAAAATCAGGGCCACTAAATGGATAAAATAAGGTTCCCCCTTTTTTATTGGGTTTTCTTAGCTCTTGTTTTTGCCAATCAATCATTAAAGGCAACTTTTCGTCCGCGATTTTTTTCCAAAGTGCATTGGTATACTGGGCGTAAGTTTGCCAGGCTTTGTCCGATTCGTATTGGGCATATTTGCTGCCTGGTTCACCCTTGAGACCTGCTATATAGCGAGCCAAGTCGTTGTAAGTACGAGGATCAACTTTTGCTTTTTTGGTGGTATTGCTATTTCCAGCATCCGTCTGCGAGGTTTGGGTGCTGTCTTCTTGAGTATTGTTGCTTTTGCTACCTCCACAACTAGCGAAAACAAATGAAATGAAAATAAGTGAAAAAAAAATGTAAAGCTTTTGCATAAGTAAGGGGTTTGCTTGAAATCCGCAGTCAAATTAAAAATTTGCCCCTAAAAAAGAAAGAAAGTGAAAAATGGTGAGTACTTAGCCATAAAAAAAATGGTTAATCACAAGCATTTATACTCGTCATTAACCATCTCGAAAATATATATAATTCAGATAAAGCTTACTTCACGCGGTACCAGTATTGCGTACGGCCTAAGTAACGGCTTCCGATATATCCTCTTACTTTTAGTTTGTCAGCGCCTTTAAGCTCGATATAGCATTTGTAAGACTTCCCTTTGTTGGGGTCAAAAATTCTACCACCACTATATTGATCATCGTCTTTTGTCAAGCCAGACATCATCACCATGTTCATGATAGGCTCTCCTTTTTGACCAAAAATACCTTCTCTTTTGTCAGGGCATTTGTCGCACTTGGCATTTTGCTTTTTAGGGTCTAGAATCTTCACAATTCTGCCAAATACTACTCCCTTCTTATTTTTCCAAACTTTTACATGAGAACGAGCTTTTCCCGTTTCGTCATCAATGGTTTTCCAGGTACCCACTACATCTTGAGAAAACGCCTGGGTGCTCATCAAAAAAAGAGCCGCTGCTAGAAATGTTATGCTCCGTATAATGTTGTTTTTGGATTTCATATCGTTTCTGAATTTTATGAATGTTTTGAACAAATTAACACTGTACTGTTAGTCAGTTTTTAACCAGTCCGTCATTTACCAATGCAATAACGCACCCGAAGGTGTTTTATGCAAGAATAATTATAATTTTTACTCACTTTTTACAAAAACACACCAAGTGGGGTAATTGTTTTTCAACTCCACAGTGCAGTTTCCCAAGCTTTGAAACGGGGCTGTACTTGATAAGTAAGATCTTGGTGGGCTCGTATGTACTGACTGGCACGATACCTCACCCAATCCTCATTCATTACCTGGTAGTCTGAGTCCAAACGTATAATATTGCCAATGATTGCAGTCAACATTTCCAAACCACTGCCATAGTTGATGATGTCTTCGGCATAATCTCCCACAAAACCCTCCAAGGGGGCAGTTTGTAGGTTCCTCTTCCCAAAGTCTCTCATAAAAGATACCAAAACTTCACGCCAATCTCCAACCGAACCTGGACTGAATTCTTCTGCCGTAAATGGTGGATGAGGCTGATAATCGGGTTCTGATATATGCTGTATGTATTGGCCAATGCGCTGGCTTACGTTTACCCCAGTACGTATGTGTTCCCCTTTTTCGTTGTACCTATTGTACAAACTGATCGTAAAAATATGCCCAAGGGCTTCTCCTGGCTCAAATACTTTCTCTATGTTATAGTGCTTCCAAGGCGCTACATAGGCCAAGATGGTTTCATTGCCTATGTAGAAAGCAAAAAACCGTAAATCAGCCACTAAATCATACGCTAATCGTTTTCCTTTTCGCCCATCAAATGGTTGCATAAAGTCTGTAATGCCTATTTTTTATTTAGCTTCAAAATCTTAAACTCCATTCGTCGGTTTTTAGCTCTCCCTTCTTCGGTGTCGTTACTAGCGGCGGGTTGAGTATCACCATATCCCTTGTACACCAGTCTTGAGGCATCAATACCGTTTTCTACCAAATAATCCCTTACGGCGTGGGCTCTTTGCAAGGATAACTCTTTGTTTCGGGCTTTATCCCCAATATTATCGGTGTGGCCCGATACCTCTCCGTTAATTTCAGGGTTTTCTTTGAGAAATTTTACCAGGTTGTCCAATTCTACTTTCGACTTATCCAGCAAAGTATATTTGTTGTATTCAAAAAACACATTGTTGATGGTAAATACTACTCCAGCCCCAATAGGCTCCAACCCAATATTGATTTCCAACGGTTTTTTGTCTTTGCCCTTGGTATAATTGAACTGCATACTTTTAAAAGCGTATCCTGATTTTTTCACCTCCAGAGCATATTCAGCGCCGTTATTTAGTACAATCAAATAAGAGCCATTTTTCATATCAGACTTGACCGAAGTTTGTAACTGACGCGTGTTTACATCTACCAACTCAATCGCCGCTTCAAGCTTTTGCTTGGTTTTCATATCATACACATATCCTCGTACATAGTTACTGGTAATTTTGGGCTTGATTTCTTCAGGCATGTCAAACGAAGCCAGTACACTAGTCGTAATGCGGTCGTTTACCATTTCTTCCTGGGTATAAAACCCTTTTTTGCCATCGGTAGTAATAAATAGTCCTACCTGATCGCGGTGGTCATTGACTGGATATCCCAAGTTTTTTGCACCTTCTTTGGTCAGTGAGAACAAGTCCACCGAAAACAAGTCTTTTCCACCATAACCCTGGTGTCCATCAGAGCTAAAATAAAGCGTGCGACCATTTACATGGATAAAAGGAGAAACTTCATCTCCGGAGGTATTTACCCTATCGCCCAGATTTTTGGCAGGCAACCATTTTCCATCGGCTCCTCGTTTACTCATCCAAATATCCAGGCCACCTTTGCCACCACGACGACGAGAGGCAAAATATAAAGTGTTGCCATCGGCCGAAAGTGAAGGTTGAGATTCCCAGGAACGTGAATTTACATTGGGTCCCAGGTTTTTGGGCTCACTCCATTTATCGCCTACTTTTACCGAAATAAATAAGTCACAACCTCCAATAACTCCCCGCCTTACTCTCCCTCTGCGATTGTCGCAAACGGTATACACCAACACTTTGCCATCGGCCGAAATGCTACAGGTTCCTTCGTTATCTGCGGTATTGATATTTTCTGAAATAGATGCCGGGGCAGACCATAGTCCATCCTTTTTGTAGCTTACATACATGCTTTCGTCGGGGGCTATACGACGCGAAGGGGGATTTTTTACCCCAGTAAAGATCATCGTGTTTTGATCGGCAGTAAGTACCGGAAAGTATTGAAAATGCAGGGTATTGAGGGGTTTTGGCAATTGGGTAGGTTTAAAGGCCAAGGGGTTTTTCATTCCCTCCGAGGCATAATCACAAGTTTTAATAATGCGCTCGGCTCTCAAATTTACCTTGGGTGAATTGATGCGTGCGTCTAAGTATCTTCGGGCAGAATTGCGTGCTTGAGTATATTTTCCGTTTTTCAAATATTGCTCTCCCAACACTACATTGAGGTGAATGTATCGTTTATTAGTAGGATCAGCCGTCAATATTTGGCGATAGTGCCCCATCACTTTTTCACCTGCTCCTTGTTCATTAAAAAAAATCCGGGTGTAGATAGACGCTAACTGATAATGTGCCTCTAAAAACTTCGCATCTTTTTTTACTGCTTTTTCCAAATACTCTACTCCTTCGTCATATCTTCTTTTTCTTAAGTATTCCCGCGCTTTTTGGTAGTACTTAATCGCTTTTTTGTTTTTGGTAGAATATTGTGCCTGTACTGGCTGAGCAGTAAACAGTAAGCCTGCTATAAGTAATAAAAAAAGCAGCCAAAATTGATTTTGATATTTCATCTATGGTTGGTTTTATAATTATCAATGATGAATGGTTTATCATAGGCCTTCAGTTCCAAAAAACCTCACCCTTATGTTCTTACGACTGATAACCTGGAATCGTATAACCAATACTCTATAAAAGTAAAAGGTTTTATGATAACCACCATAAAACCTTTAAAATTCAGCAATATATCTTAGATATTAACTGTAAATTTTCTTTTGAGCAGCCAACAATGTGTTTTGTAACAAAGAGGTAACTGTCATAGGCCCTACCCCACCTGGTACTGGAGTGATGTAACTACATTTTTCGGCCACTTCGCTAAACATCACATCTCCCGCCAGGCGAAAACCTTTTTTCTTTGTTGCATCTGGCACTCGTGTAGTCCCCACATCAATCACTACTGCGCCTTCTTTGACCATATTGGCTTTTACAAACTCAGGGATACCCATTGCAGCTACCAAAATATCGGCTTGTTGGGTAAATTGCTCCACATTGGGAGTACGACTATGGCAAACGGTTACGGTGCAGTTTCCAACATTTGACTTTTGAGAAAGCAAAATACTCAAAGGACGTCCCACGAGTTGGCTTCTGCCCAATACCACACAATGCTTGCCCGAAGTTTCTATTTTGTAGCGTTCCAATAAGGTCAGAATTCCCATAGGAGTAGCTGAGATGTAAGCTGGAAGGTTTTTGGCTACACGCCCTATGTTTACCGGGTGCAAACCATCCACATCCTTAGCCGGATCTATGTGCTCCACTACTTTGGTTTCGCTGATGTGTTTAGGCACTGGAAACTGAACAATAAACCCATCAATCTCAGGGTCTTGGTTCAGGTCTTCTACTACTTTAAGCAGTTCTGCTTCGCTAATGGTATCTTCATAACGCAATAAAGTAGACGCAAAGCCTACTCGTTCACAAGCTTTAACTTTATGCCCCACATAAGTTTCGCTGGCACCATCATTACCTACCAATACCGCTGCTAAGTGAGGTGCTCGCCCTCCATTGGCTTTTATTTGGTTCACTTCCTGGGCTATTTCCTGCTGAATATCAAGAGCCGTTTGTTTTCCGTCAATTTTTATCATCTATATAGTATTTTTTAGTCTTTGGTAGAACAATGATCTTCTAGTGAACAAATATGCCACAATTTATCCGTTTTACACAAATTTAATTTACGGAGAAACTCACAATTCTCAACCCAAGATTAAGGAAACAAAATCAAACATAAGTATCATTATTTAGTTAATGATTTGTATAGTTTCAAGATACATTCAATAGCATAAGGCGTATATAATCGAGAGATAGATGAAGTAAACTTTAGATCAGACTATCAAGGTGTTTGCACCTTGTTTTTTGCAGCTAAATGATACATCAAACGTCCAAAATTACTCAGGAGCCATTACAAAAATGTCCAATTTTAGATGTAAGATTTCTTAAAAAAAAGTAAGTGATATGAGGCAGTCATTATTTTTTTATAAAAATTTTCAGCGAATTTTCGCTTTTTTTAATCCAAGTATTTCTTTGAAAGGTAATATACGATCAAAATATTTTATGTACTACGCAACTAACTGCCAGTCAGTTTTTTATATTTTATTCATTAAATAACTATCCTATTTTTCAATCTTTAAACAGCTACAAACAATCTATTTTTTGTTATAAAAAACTTCAAAAAAACACAATTTTCACTATTCACATAAATTATATAATCTTTTGACCATCCGCCTTATTATACTATATTTGAAATTACTAATAGTACAAAATTTTACAAT
>DMXI01000260.1 GCA_003483885.1 Microscillaceae bacterium | reverse complement strand
CGGTTAAGCAATTAAAAGCTTCTAAAGATCAAAGCGAAGCAGAAGGTCTTTTCAAAACTGCTAGCTCTCAATTAGATAAATTGGCTCGTAAAAATGTAATTCACAAAAATAACGCTGCCAACCAAAAATCTAAATTGAGCAAAATGGTAAAAGCACTTGGCTAAACCATTTTAAGAAGTACACTATTACTTCCCAAAAGATTAGGTGAAGCCGTATATTTTATAATGTATGGCTTTTTTTTGTGCCTAATTTTTTAACTTGCTTGAAATAACCCAATTGCCATATGCAAGATACCGTTAGCTCAGAGGCAAACCCCAATCAACCTTCCAACTGGGTAGATGAATCCAACCCTGACAAAGACGAAAAGGTGCTGGAAAGTGCCTACCTTAAAATTACGCACTGGGCCGAAGAAGATCGCCCCCGCGAAAAGCTACTCCTCAAAGGAAAAGTGGCACTATCAGATGCCGAACTCATCGCCATTTTGCTTGGGTCAGGCACTGTCTCGGTTAGTGCAGTAGAATTAGCCAAGCAAATTTTACAAAGTGTAGATCACAACCTCAACGATCTGGCTAAGCTTTCTATCAAAGATCTTAAAAAGTTTAAAGGTATTGGGGAGGCTAAAGCCATCACCATTGTAAGTGCGCTTGAGTTGGGGCGTCGCCGTAAAGATAGTGAACCCACCAAGCGGCCTCGTATTACCTCTTCGCAAAATGTGTATGATGTCATAGCTCCTCACTTGATGGACTTGCCCCATGAAGAGTTTTGGATATTAATGCTCAACAAAGCCAATGTAGTCATCAAAAAAGAGCAAGTGAGTATGGGAGGTGTGTCGGGAACCATTGCTGACCCTAAGATTATTTTCAAAAAAGCGGTAGAATCACTGGCTTCTGCCATTATTTTGGTACACAACCATCCTTCAGGCAATCTCAAACCGAGCCAAGCAGATATTATGCTTACCCGTAAGCTCAAAGAAGGTGGTAAACTACTGGATATTCCGGTATTAGATCATTTGATTTTTACTGATGAAAATTATTATAGTTTTGCCGATGAAGGGATGATGTAGGAAAACGCCTGGTGGGAACCTATGGTTAATTTAAAACTTTGTAAATGAAAAAAATATATATCATCGCAGGAGTCATTATCGCAATAAGTTTGGTGTATTCGTTTAGCAGTACCAAAACGAAGGAAAAGCCTCAAAAAGATTACGAGACTCGTATTAAGGAAATACGTTTCAAAAAGGAACAATATTTCCGCACAGCCAGCGATTCTCCTTTTAAGAGCGATCGCAGTCAGGTTAAAAACCTGAAGTATTATACCCCAAACGAAAACTATCGGGTAACCGCCAAATTGGAGGTAGACGAAACACCTGAAACAATGGAAATGGCTACTAGTAAAGGTACACGCGAAATTTATTATAAATATGGCTATGCTCACTTTACCCTAATGGGTAAAAAGCTCAAATTATTGCTGCTCAAGCAAGAGTTGAATGATAAAATGCTATTTGTACCTTTTAGAGATTTAACTAGTGGAGAGGAAACTTATGGGGCAGGTCGTTACTTAGATATTGCCCAAACCAAACCCAACGAAATCACCTTAGATTTTAACCAATCTTATAGTCCTTACTGTGCTTATAACGAGGCTTTTGTGTGCCCTATGCCTCCACTTGAAAACAACCTAGATGTTGCGATTAAAGCTGGGGAAAAGAATTTTAATGATCAATGAATTATAAATTATGAATGGATGAATTATTTCGCGATGCATCGCAAAATTATGGAGAATGGATTGTCAAATTGATATTAGATGCTGGAGCAAGCGATAGCCAAGGGCCAAAAGCTAATGACCAACGGCTGTCAGGCGCTACGAACTACCTACTCCCAACTACGAACCAAAAAACTATGGACTAAAAACCAGCCAAAGGCCAAAAGCTAAAGACCTACAGCTGTCAATCGCTACGAACTAAAAAAGCTCCAAACTGTATAAAACAATTTGAAGCTTTTTTGTCTTTTTATATAAAAAATCGGCTAGCCAATCTTAACAGCCAATATTTTTTGTACCCTTACCGGACGACCATTTTGTTTGCCGGGCAACCAGCGTGGTGCGGTTTGCAAGGCTTTAATCACAGCTTGGTTGGTGTTACCTACGCCTTTCAATACTTTGATATTACTTAACTTCCCATCTTTTTCTACCACAAACTGTACAAACACATTCCCTCTTACTCCACTTTTATATTTTTGTACATTTTGGCTTACATGTTCGTGAAACGCTTCCAGACCTCGCTTGGGTTTGGGAGGATTCTGAGCCATTTTATAGATTTTTCCCTGACCAACAGCTAGCTGGGCAGTAAATGTAAACGTCATTAGGAGCACTAAATAGGAGAGATAATTTTTGAAAGTCATATGGGATATAGTTTGGATAATGAGATCTTTGCTTAGTAAGTCATCACGACTTTTAAACGTTTATTGAAAAATTAACGATTTATTTCTCTACAAATTTAAACATTTCGATAACTAAATTCGTAGTCGTGTAATAATTTTTTAAACATTTACTGCTTTTCTATAACAATTTTGCGGGTTTATCTCCCAAATAGCCCTATTTCTAGTAAAATAAGGACGAGTTTAACCCTAAATGAAATACGGCACGCACTGGTTTTAACCGTTGATCTTGTCGAAACAAATACGCTCCCCTCTGGTCATTTAACATTGGAATATGGGGATTTTTGGAGGGATTCCACTTTTGAGGAACAAAATACAAATCGTGCATCAATTGATTTTGTAAAAAATGGCGTACTCTTTCAGCATCCAACCCCACTTCGGCCATCGCGGTTTGCCTATAAGGCAAAGCTTGTAACACCTGAAAGGTCAAGACTCCATGCGAGTAACCTCCATAGGCAGTTTTGGACATATCTCGATAGCCATATTGACTTGGGTACCCTTGGTTGGTAATGACTGGTGTATTGTTAGAGTTACCGGTCCAAAGCCGGGTGTTGAGTGCCAACAAAGTATTTTCTACCCGATAAGCTACCCATACTGTCCCAGTTCTAAATTTATCTACCGCTATATCTCCTAAGGCATCGTTTTCAGTCACCAGCCAAAAACGATTGGCTTGAAAAGCAATGGTTCCAGAAGTTTGAGAGGTGTTTATATCATCTTGGTATATATTGAAAGCATACCCCAAGCTATTGAGGCGTTGCATTTGGTTTCCAAATGGTAACAAAAACTGTTGATCAAATTCTTTGGTTTGTTTACCCCAGCCAAATACCAATCCTACGCTGGTTTGTACTTCTCTTCCTGAGGTATTCGGAGGGCCATACGCACTAAAATTGTAACGCCACTGGGTTTGAAAATTGAACTGTACTTGTTCATAGAAGTAATAGGCTTTCACTACGATCCCGAGTGAGTTTTGGATACTCCCCAGTGAAAAACTAAGCCCAATGGTACCCCCTACCCCTTCATTGGTACTAATTTGAGCCTTTGAAACATTTGGAAACAGGCAGTATATAGTGAGGAGTATAAGATATACCCAGCGTGATGCAAACTTTTGAGAAGCCATTGTGCACTTATAGTCCTTTCAAATAAGAAAGTACTACTCCAGCAAAACGAGGATAACGGCCATTCTTGTCTCGTTTTTCGTAAACAGCCAACGCTTTTTTGATTTTTTCCTTGTCTTTTACTTTTCTAATTACTTTGGCCAACTCAGTAATAATGGCTTTGCGTTGTTCTTTGAGTTTGTTGGTGTTCAAATTCAACACTTCTATCACATTGAGTACTGTTTTTTCCGCCACCGACAACTTACTCATATTCAACTGAATTTGCTTAATCGTACGCAAACCTTTATTATTTACAGGTACAATTTCGCCCAAGGTATTGTACTTAAAGTAAGAACTACAACGAATATCATCCATAATTTTAGGAATGATGTTGTCTTCTTTGTGCGCTGCACAATGTTGATACTGAGGGGGCAACCCTTCAGACACACTACACGACAAAAATAAATTATTGTAATCCAATGAGTCTTTGGGGAAATAATGTTGAGAGTGAAAATGCACCAAGCGTGCCGTTTGGGGGTTGATCTCTACCTGACAATAACAACACAATCCTCCTTGGTAATACAACAAAGAATTGATGATGTCTTTGATAACATCGTCAGGTAATACATCGTAAGTAGGCTTCCAGTTTTTGTGGCTTAAAGCTTTAAACTTAGTAAAAGATTCCGGCTCGGGTCCTTTTTGAATATGCTTCATAAAGTTTGATGCAGAAAAGGTAAATTAGTTGAGTTTATTTAAGCGGAAATTCCAAATATACAAAATTAATCGGCGTCATAAAATGCCAGTAAAACGTCGGCACGGGCCAATTCAGGATCATCAGTACCAATATCCTGCTCGAGTTGCTTACGCAAATTGAGCGCGTTTTCGGAAAACCCTTCTCCTACCTCAATCAATTCAAAATACATATCTAAACGATCTTGTACTTCCTCTAGCCTTTCAGAAGTAGCCATTACATTACGCAATACATCGTTGGCAGTTCGTCCATAAGTATTGACACTGTAATAAGCTTTACCATCTACCATTGTCACGATTCGGTCTTGCACTGTACTCAAGATCAAGGGAGAGTGGGTTGTTACTATAAATTGTATTTTTGGAAAAGACGTTTTCAAGTTATTTACAATCTCCTTTTGCCAAGAAGGGTGTAAATGTAGGTCCAGCTCATCAATCAATACTAACCCTTCGGTTTCCATGGCTGCTTCTTCCCCAAGGTGAGGATTCAACATAGCACAACGAAAAGCAATATCCGCCACAGTAGCCAGCGTATTACGAACCCCATCGCTCAAATAACGGAAAGGAAGCTTTCGTCCATCCTCGTATTCCATAATCAGCTCCCGGCGATTAAAATCAAAGTAGACGTTTTCGCACTTGTCTACACAGTTACTCACTGTCTTGCGCACTACCTGCAAACCTACTGATTGTTTGCGCTGCTGCAAAACCACCATTTCTTCCTTCTCAAACCACTTGGTAAAGAATTTATTATTGGAGGTTGCCTTCAAGCCATTGTAATAGCCATCTTTTAAGCGTGAGCCGCTAATTTTGGTAGTATCTGAACGCTCTTTCCACAAACGCTCCGTAGAATAATAAGCTACCATGGGCAAATTGACATTTTCGCCCGAGCGTACCCGGTCTTGAATATTTTTTGCCAATTCTTTGATTGCTAACGCTTTTACGTAAGTCGTTTTATTTTTGGGTCCGGTCAATTCCCGTAGCCAGTTGAGATCCTCCCCATTGATCATTCCCCACGCCTCTACCTCTACCGGAAATTGTTCATTGATGTCAAATTCGGTGCTTAATACCCGAATATCTTCAGGACGAATGTGTCGGTTTTCGGCATAATCTATTCCCAGAAAAAAAGACCCAGCAGCTACAGTGAGTGCCTCGAGTACGGCGGTTTTTCCGGTACCATTGATTCCGATCACAATATTGAAGTTAGGATGAAACTCTATCTCGGTTTCTTCATAACATCTAAAATTTTTGAGGCGAATTTTATCGATTCTCATATATCTTTAAGGGGTACTCTTGCGATTTTGGTTTGAGCAAGTAATCAAGTACTTACTCTTTATCTTAAAATTACTGACTATCAGACACATCCACCAAGAATATGTGTTAGGTGGATGGATGTAATGGTAACGATGCCAGGGATGAATGCATCTCTACAAATATATACGAAATGCCTAAAGTTTTGCAAAAAAATTACTCAAAAGTTGTTGATAATTAATTATTTAACTCCTGAATAAATGACGAATTGAAAAAAATACCTACCCCATTTTACACAATAAGGTAGGTATCCGCTCATCACCTGGTGTATCAAAATTCCAGACTAAAAATTAATCCGGATTTTTCAGGTGAGTCAGTTTTCTGGTGGTTAGTGATTCCCCTTGATTTTTGATATATAATGTTCATAGTGCAGTAGTGTTTTTATTAAATTTGTTGTGACAGATTATTTAGTAAGTTGTTTATTTAAATAAACGTAAGTGGGGCAGATTTAGCTGTTTTTTTGCACCCAAAGTTTATTGTTTTTTTTATTTTAAATATCAGTTCGCTCATTTTTTAAACAAGTAACATAATTCGCTTATAATCAACATTATAACTCAAAAAATTCAAGCGAAACACGAGTAATAAAACATATTTATTTTTAGAACTTTTCGAATAAAACACTATTATTTTACCTGAGTAAAAGTCTGGCTATAATTATCGGCTACTTTAGCTACTCGAGCAGGCGACATAAGGCTGTAGTTTTGGTGGATTTTAACTGGTTTTACTCCTCCAAAAAACTTTTGTAGGTCTACTTTTACTTGTAGCTTTGCGGCTGAGGTAGCACCTACGTTCAATGGCGCATCTTGCAAATTCAATGTCTTTTGTTTGATATTGTTGAACTTAAAGTTGAACCCGCCACTATGAAAGCGGAATCCTTTAGTCTTTTGCCCATCAGGCAACAAGGTTTGCCCTTCTAACTTTAAAAATACATAGCCTGTATTCCAGCTCCAGAACATGTCATTGGCGGGATCGAGTGCTCCTTCCTGAACTCCCGAAGTATTTCGCTTTTTATCTACTCCTATTAAAAAAGAGATTTCTTTGTATACTCCCTGTGGAATATTTGGGATGGTAAGTACCTGACTTGCAGGTTTACTTGATTGTACCAAATAGTAACTATTAGGTTGTTTCCACCATCTGCCATTGGCTTTTTTGAGGCGAATATTAGAGATATAATAGTTAAATTTAGTCACATTAAACTTTTCGCCATGTATGTTGGTATAGTAGGTATTATTCAAAACCAAAGGCTGATTGCCTACTAAATGTTTAAAATGGATTTTGAGTTGCTTTTGGACACTTTTTGGATAAAAAGAAGTGCAAATACCTAACAGGATAACTAAACTTATTTTTATTAAATTTTTCATTTGATATTTTTATTTTAGAACTAGGGGTAACAGATATGAGTTGTTATCTTTAACACTACAACAAGATACCTCTACCCATTTTTAATAAACCTGCAATAAACAATGAGAAAATATATTTCACTTTTAGCAATCACTACTCTCTTATGGGTCACAAGTTGCCAACAAAGCCAAGATACTTCTACGCCTAAAACGAATGTACAACTTTCGTTTACCAATGAGTTTGGAGGACAACCACTTCAATTGAACACCCTTTACACTACCCTACTCAACGACCAGTTAACACTTACCACATTTAACTATTATGTGAGCAATGTACAACTGAAAAAAGCAGATGGTACCGTTTGGAAACAAGAAGAGAGCTATCATTTGTATAAAACTGATGACCAAAACAACAGCCAATTCTCAATTAACCTTCAGGATGTTCCTCAAGGGCAATACACTGAATTAACATTCTCTATAGGTATTGATCCTTTGCGTAATAGTAGTGGCGCACAAGAAGGAGCTTTAGACCCCATCAACGGGATGTTTTGGACTTGGAAAACAGGTTACATGTTTGTAAAAAGCGAAGGATTTTATTATCAAAATGGCCAGAGGCAAGGGGCCTGGGTATACCATACCGGAGACGATGCTTCTTACCAAACGATTACGCTTTCTTTGAACAATGTAAACTTGAATACCTCTGACAACAAAATTGCCGTAAAAGCCGACGTACAAAAAATGTTTGGAGGCTTTACTGGCGATGCTACTCAGCTCAAGGCTCCTGCCGACGGAAGTTCAATTTCTATCCGTGGAGGGGCACAATCGGTACTCATTTCTCAAAACTACCGTCAAATGTTTAGCTTAGGTAGTAGCTCTCAATAGTAATATGCTTAGGTGATTTCTGTCAACCATTTGTTGACCAATATTAATTGAGGTGGGTGGAAAGGTGCATTGCTCATCAGAAACTCATACCCATTTTGGTAGGCTCCATTGAGCACACAAGGCGGTTGGGCTACCTGTGAGATCTGCCAACCCCCAGTAGCCAATACACTTAAGGGGTAGTCTTCCAGGTTGATACGGGAAGGAAGATTTTCATCATCTGTGTCATTGGTTTCAGTAATTCGCTTTTGCAAATGACACTTTCCTGCACAAGCCATTTTGGGTTTATCTTGGTTGATACACAAAAATTGCTGGATATACCCCTTATTGGCATAATACTCTATCCAAGGTGCTACCGGACGTAGCAAAGCCAGGAAATAAAGCGCCAGAAAAAATATACCAATGGATTTACGCATTGTTTAAAAGGTACTGTGTTAACCAATTTCAGGTACAAAGGAAAGTATTTGTGCGGAGTTTACGGAGAGAAAACAACGAAAAATTCGCGAATGTTCTATTTATCTTGGGCCTAACATAAAAAAATCGGTCAAAGCCAGGAGCCTTGACCGATTCAACCTTGTAAACCAACCTTTTAACCTACACAACCAATGTGTAATCTTAACTATCTATGAGTAATCAAACTAATTTCTATAATGTCTTGAAATAAGTTGCCTTTTATAAAAATCCCTCAATATTTTTCCGATTAGACAACTTAAATGTTCCCTCAATAAGTTTTGGAAAATTAATTTCTGGCAATAATTCAAGTTTAAAAAGTACTACTAAACTTGCTTTTTTGCTATTGCTTTTTCAACTTTTAAAAGTTGTCAGATTTCTGTTTGTTTTTCCCTTATTGACAATACAAAGGTAGGTTAAAAGGTAGATAATCACAATCTTACGTGTATGCGCACATGTAATATTCTAAGGTTAAAAAATACTTTACTGCAAATTACTTCGCACGCAATCATCTTAGAATATTACAAAAAACACTTTTTCACAACTTATTATGATAAATAATTTGGGATGATTTTATGCCTCTCAAGGCTTTAAAACAGGTTTTAAGGATTTTTAAGTAACTATATCACGCTTTTTTAATTAAAAAATCTTTAAATAACTCACATTCAAAGAAAAAGTGATTTTTACCGAGTTAGTGGTAAAAAACAAGGCAGGAATGTCCAGATCATCACATAAACTACTTAATCAAACTTGGAAAGTTTACTGACGGTCAAGTTTATAAGTGGGCTTGGAGCTTTGCCCCATTTTCACTAATTTAATTTTTTACCCAAAAATCAAGACAACAAAGTCATCTCAATTTCTAATCATCAAAAAGAAGAATCATTATGGAAATAGAAAGAAAATTTTTGGTAAGTCAATTACCTGAGAACCTGGATAGCTACCCAAAAACGCACATCAAACAATGGTATATTACGTCCAAGCCTGCGGTAAGGCTCAGAGATCGAGATGGGGTGTATACCTTTACGGTAAAATCTAAAGGGCATATGGTTCGTCAGGAATTTGAAATGCAACTTACCCAAGAAGAGTTTGACAACTTGTTTGCCAAGGTATCTACGCACGCTATTGACAAAATACGCTATGAAGTGGCTTTGGGTGGAAACCTCACTGCGGAGTTGGATGTATTTGCCGGAAAGCATGAAGGTTTACAATTGGTAGAGGTAGAGTTTGATTCTGAAGATGCAGCCAATACTTTTACACCCCCAGCCTGGTTTGGAGAAGATGTAACCAAGGATGCGCAATACAAAAATAATAACCTGGCAATTTCATTGTAAACACTGAGGTAAGCCCACAAAAAGTGAATACTCGAAAAGTTTTGTATTTATTTAAACCAGTTCTACAAATGGCTTGTTTATTGGGTAAAGGAATTTAGAGTATTTTTAAAAGTTATAATCTAGGCTAAAAAAGCGGCTTTTACGCACTGATTTCAGTAATTTTTGCAGCAATAGCTTCTGCTATTCCTTTAAAAATCTACTTCATCATTACAAAAAAAACCCATCATTTTTATCTCTGAAGACAACATTTAAACACACTCTTAAAAATAAAGATGAACTGATATGTTTTACCTGAATGTACAAAATCATATTGCTGCTATAGTATACCTCTTTTTGATTTACTTCACTTCTTATCAAGCGGTGGCCCAAGGCTGTAGTGATGCTGGATTTTGTACTATGGGAGCTATGAAACCTGATCAGCACTTTAGCAATAAGATCAAACTTCGCCTACGTTCTATTGAATTTAGTCACTATTTAGGCCTTACCAAGTTTGACAATCGCATTTTGGCTTACACAGTAGATTTCAACATAGGGTTTAATGACAAAACTACCCTACAAGTAAAGCTTCCTTACCAATATGCTGAGGGACGTTTAGGGAGTAATCATGGCTTGGGAGATATTTCACTAAGCCTGAGTTACAACCTCATCAACAAGGAACAGTTTCAGGTAAATGCCACCCTAGGAACCAAATTACCTACTGGGGTTCCCAATCGGGCATCTACTTCGGGGCGTGCACTGCCTATGTATTATCAAAATACCCTTGGCACTTATGATTTTATCGCGGGCATTTCGCTTATTACCCGTAACTGGCTCATCGCTACGGGTTATCAACGCGCACTCAATCAAGTCAATAGTCAATTTTTATGGAGAGACTGGCAAGGAACCCCCAACCAAATATGGTCGGATCATTACCCACAGGCCAATCAATTGCTGAGAGGCGATGATGTGATGCTACGGGTAGAATACAATCTACGTTTTTCTAGATTTAATGCCAATACTGGGCTTTTAGCCATTTATAGACCTACCCAAGACCAGATCAAAGTAGGTGAACGAACAATTAGCGTAAAAGGTAGCGATGGTTTAGCACTTACTTATCTGGTGGGCCTGGGATATAAATTCAATGTTCGCTCAGCCATCAAAATAGGTGCTGGTTTTCGTTTACGCCGTCGTGCCAGAAACCCAGATGGCCTTTCCCGAGAGTTTGTCAATACGATTACTTATCAATTCAATTTTTAATGAGTGAACACCTGCTCAATATTGCTGAAGTATGCCCAGTAAGCGAAAACTTAGGGCCAGGAAAGCGTTTTGTACTTTGGGTACAAGGCTGTCCGTTTAGTTGTCCTGGTTGTGTTTCGCCTAATTGGATTCCCTTCCAGTCGGCTCAATTGTTTACTATTGAGCAAATGGCCCAACAAATACTAAGTACTAAAGATATCCAAGGTATTACCATTTCAGGGGGCGAACCCTTTATGCAGGCGGCTCGCTTGGCCAAATTAATTCAGGTTGTCAAGGCCGTGAACCCAGCCTTGAATGTGATTGTGTTTACGGGGTTCGAGCAAGCTCAATTGGTGTGGAAAGATGCCCAAGATTTTTTGGCACAAATTGACGTGGTGATCACTGGATTGTATGTGCAAAAACACAATGATGGTGAGGGTTTGCGAGGCTCTAGCAATCAAAAAATCATTTTCTTAACCGAGGCGCTCAAACCTTATGAAGAGGAGTTTTATCAATCGCGAAAGAACTTAGAATTTCATGTACAAAAAGATGGGGTGCTGATGGTGGGCATTCCTCAGAAAGATTTTAAGTGGTAGTTTTTTAGTCCATAGTTGACAGTCCACGGTCCATAGTTTTTTGGTTCGTA
>DMXI01000268.1 GCA_003483885.1 Microscillaceae bacterium | reverse complement strand
AAGCCTGTGCTGGAAGCATCTAAACTTGTCATTTATTCAAAAGTTTTAAGTTCCCGCTACGCTCAAACTTAAAACAACTAGGGTCGTTTATCTTAACCTTTTAAGTCTCCTTCGGAAGACTTAAAAGAACTAGGTTTGTAAACAGGTAAAAAATAAGCCTCTCATTTTTTTGAACAGGCTTTGTATACTTTGCTATAGCAAAACAAGTTTGGAAACTTGTCACTCATTTTTAGTTTTAAGTTGCCACTACTCTAAACTTAAAACCACAAAGGAATCATTATTTCATATATTCATGCCACCTTGATTCCTTTGACAAGTAATTCTTAACAATATTATAAAACTTTTTTTTAGTATCTACATAGCGAATATCACGATGATAAACCCATCCCTTGCTCAAAAAACTAATATCATCTATTCGCCCTCCTTTATAAAATATTTTACACTTTATCTCTATTGAGAAAGTTCTGTTCATCTTTTTACCTTTTTGTGACTTCAATGATGAAATATAATTTTCAAGCATTATCGCTAATTCATTATTCTCTACATATATTTTTGAGACTCCACGTCTATCTTTCTCAATCAACTCTCTTGTAAAAGGAGCATCACTAAAAGTGTAAGGGCTTATGTAATAAATTTCAATATAATCAATCAAAGATGTCACAGAATTCCCTTGCTTTGGCAAGCAATTTTGAAAAGTTAATAATGTCATAAAAAGCATCAATATATTTCTCATCAAATTTTAATTTTTTTTCTTGTTTTTTTCTTTTAAATAAAGAATTCGATCTCTATGAAGTCCTATACCTGTTTCCTTTCTGCGCCTTTGAGTTCTTTCTATTATAGTTCCAGAAAGACCAGGAAAATACTTAGATTGCCCGGTTGCTAAATCTGCTGATAATACACTTTTAACCCTTTTATAGCCAACCTGGTCATCATAGTATGTTCTGGTTTTACCTAGATTTACATTTGAGTACTCATTTGTTTTTCTAGGTCCTGACCAATTTATTTTACTATAACTATCATAAAACTCCTTGGTTAATTTTGTAGCATGATATTCCTCTTTATTCGCTGCTTTACCATAGTTTTTTATTTCTTTAAAAGCATCAAATTCCTTTTCATTATAAGAGTAATGACCTGCATGTGCAATTTCATGAAATAATGAAAGCACTGGTGCGCGAACTCCTTTCGATGATTCTGCACCACCTTCAGGGTTAAATGTAATATCTCCTTGTTTAGATTTTCTAAATGGCTTTGTCCCAGGATCAAATTCATTATTAAAAAAACTGTTTGAATAATGTATATTTATTTTTGCCTCCTTATCTCCAGCAATTTTAGAAGCATATTTTTTTCCTTCATCAAACCTTGTAATAAAGTTTAATGCAGTTACTACATCTGCCACAAACTGATTGTTACCCTTATAAACCTGTCCAGGCTTATTATAGACGTAACTTAAGTATTGTCCTTTTTCATTTGTATACCAAATAATAAAATCTTTTCCATCAGGATCTACTCTCATAATAGGATTATTACCTACATAAGCATAAGGAGAAATTGGGAAGTAATTTTCAGAATGAGGATCAACTTGAGCAAAGCGTCCTAATCGTACATCCATTGTTCTAGCCCCATAATCTAACCAATTCAACCCAAACTCCTTTTGCTTCTCCTTACCATTATATGTAAACTTATGCTCAGGTCTACCCTTCTTTTCAATCCCAGCCAGATTCATTCCAAACGGATAATAATGATTCTCCTGTACAATCAGTTGTGGAGTATGCTCTACCACCATATCATCAAAGAATACTTCCTGGTCACTTTCGTTGGCCACAAATACTTGTAAATACCCTCGCTCAGTAGCAGTAAAGGTAAGTTCCAAGTCTTGCCAGCTGCCAGTGCTGCTTTGCAAATACGCAATTTGAGCCCCGGTAATCACTGGTTGTCCGTCTTTGTTATAAAAAACACCTCTCAAGTAACCATTGGGTACGGTACTGCTTGCACTATTCACCGCTGTAGGGGTTACACTTAGCCCCAAGTTAAGCACAAATGGGCTATTTTGCGAAGAAATTTCACCCGAATTCGCATGACCAGTGGTACTACCCAAGTTGCTTAATAACACTCCCCAGTTCACAGTATGGTTATCAGTAGGAGTACTGTTGTAGTAACCCTTTACTTTTACTGTCACCACATCTCCTTTGTTTACTTCTACATTACGTAGCATACCCAAAGGATGGCTCGTAGTAAGTTTGGCCGAATGTTGCGAAGCATTGGTAGGGTTGGTAGCCCGAATGTTGGCCTCGTTGTATTCAAACCCTTGTTGTTTGTCTACACTCACATCTTCCAAGGTGGCCTGATAGGTTTGCTTTTGTCCTTCCCGGAAAGCTACCCTCAGGTTCCCCAAATGATCTTTGTAATGATACTCATATAAAAACGTACTAGTTGAGGCACCCGCAATACTTCCTGGAGCTAAAGCGCGTCCTTCGGCAGTATGGATAAACTGCAAGTTGTCGCCTTCGTAGACAAAGCTCCCTACATAATTGGTCCAGGTAACCCTGACTTCATTTTCATACACTTCTTTTTTGAGCTTAATACCCGCTGCATCGTAGGTATATTCAATACGACGACTGCCCGAAAAACTAATAACGGTCGGTAAATTCAAGTGATTGTATTGAATGGTTGTAATCTCCTTGTTTTTGTCCTGGATCATATTCCCGTTTACATCGTAAATATAATCGGGGTTACTCGCAGTAGCCACATGTCCATTTCTGAAGTCTCCTGCTACCCCAGTAGTCGCACTGTTTTCATCATCTTCTACCTGGGTGAGTTGGTTCCCTCGGTATTGGTAAGTCAAATCATCCATTACTCCAAATTGCCTTTCCAACGTCAATTTACGATCTATCAAGCCCTTACGCTTTAAGGTTTGGATGTTTCCATTTAGATCGTAGGTAATGTTAGATACATCAAAATCAGGGCGACCATTCTGTCCATAGTTTTTGGTATCATTGTCTGAGTAGTCCGCACTTGTCAAACGATTCAACCCATCATAAGTATAGTCATACTGACGCTGTACGTTGTCCAGGCTACTTTTCCACACCATTTGTCCAATGTTACCATTCAGGTAGTTGTTTTGCGCTCCCTGGGCGTATTTCAGCTCAAAACCAAACAAATCGTTGTCCTGGTTTTGGGTGCTCAGGTTGGCATCGTTCAAGTGGGTCATCCACCCTCGGATGTTGTAGCGGAAGTCCAGGGTTTGCAACGGGTTTACACTGTTCGTGGTCTCTCCTAAATTCTTCGTAATCAGTTGACCTAATTCGTTGTAAGCCAGGGTACTGATTTGCTCTACCGATCCCGTCGCTTTGGCGGTGGTCAGGTCTTTATAAGCAAAAGTACCTCCTTCCTGAATTTCCTGGTAGCTGGCTTTTACCCTTCCCGTATGGTCATACTCGCTCCACTGGGTCACATAATGGGTGGAATTGTTGGCTGCATTGTAGTGCTGCACCACACTTTGCTTTACCAATCCATCAAAGGCATACTCGGTCATAGTGCGGTCCAGCCCTTTGAGGTGGTTATCCGCTACAGTTTGTAGCACCCTGCCTCTGCAATCGTAATAACTTACGGTAGTAAGATAGGTACCATCGCTTCCCAAAATCTTGGTTTTGGTGGCAGTTACCTGCCCCGTATTTACCAGGGTGAGTGGTTCAGTCACAAGATTGTTCAAATCACCCGTTGCGTCAAAATTATAGCGTGCGGTGGTATCGTTTTTCCAGTGATAATTGTCATAATAAGTCACCGAATGTACATCCAAGGCTAGATTCGGGAAGCTTTGGTTGGTGTACAGATGGTTGGCTTTTCCCACTGCGGTGGTATCCATCGTTTCGTGGGCCTGGTAGCCTGCATTGCCAAAGTTTGCATCCAGAGCGGCTTGCAACTGGGCACGGGTTTGGGCATTGGTGTGAATCCCAGTCATCACTGGGCGATTGAGTTCATCATACTTGGTAAAGCTCCACTCGTCGCTTTGGCGTTGGTTGGCATCTTGCGAAAGTACCAAACGGTCACGGCGATCGTAAACCATCATTACCTTACCCGCTCCGGGTACTTCTTTGGTAATCAAGCGCTTGCGACCATCGTAGTAATAGCGGTACCACAAGCGAGACACTTCGGTTCTTACTGTCACATTGTTAAAATCCCAGCTATGGGTCTCTAATACCTTAACCGCCTCGGGAGGGAGCACGTAGCTCAACTGTCCAAAGTCATCGTAAGCGTAGTAAGTTTGGGCCCAGGTGTTTTCATCCACCTTGGCGCGTTTTAAGATCACCTGCCCCGATTTATTTTTAAACTCTTCGGTCACTTTGCCATCTTCGTCGGTGATGGTGGTACGTGCCAACTCTCCCTGGGCATAAAAACCGGCCACTACCGGCACATTTTGGTCTCCAGGATTCACTTCCAAGGTAATAGTGGGGTTACTGACTTGCAACGTAAACCCAGCATTGAGTTCGATACCCGCTCGGGCACGGTAAGTCGTAATGAGTTGGTTATTTTCATCAGTTTCCAGGGTATCCAAGGTCCAGGTGTCCCGATCAATGGTCACATCACCCTGAGCCAGCACATTGTTGACCCTTAGCAAGCGAATCTTGTCCAGGGCTGCGGTGTTGGCCTCATTGGGATCGGGGTTGGTATGCAAGCAAGTCGTCACTGCTTTTTTGGCTCCTACCCAATGGGCACCAGGTGCGTATTGTACAAAAGATCGGTTCAAAGGCGAAGGTTCAAACTCGGCCAGGGAGTAAGGCACCGTATCAGTCGCATAGGGCTTGTTCCCTGGGGCATAAAACGCCTTCGCTTTATTTACCCCACCTGGTTTAAACCCTTTTGGGTTATCAGGCGAGCTAAACGGTAAATAAGTCTGTGGGCTACGGCCAATTTCGTCGTAGACCATTACTTGCACCACATCCTGGCTGCCCGGTGAGGCTTCCTGGTTGATGGTTTGAATCGGTCGTCCCAAGCCATCCAGGTAAGTCTTTTTCCAAAGCGTCTCCTTGTTTGTAACTGATAAGGTATTCAACACTGCTTCGCTGGTATATTTTTTCCGAATGGTTTGTTCACCCACCATGTTCAAGTTTGTTTCGTTTATCTGAGCGTAGCCCGCCAGAATCCTTACCGGAATAATCAAGACTTCACCCTCACCACTGCCATCGATATACCTGATTTTCACTTTTACCATCTTGGTTTTGGTAAAGTGCCCACGAAGGGTGCCTTCATTGATAGAGAGGCTATCTACTCCATCAGTACCATACCATACATATTCTTGTCCAGCTACGGCTCCACTTACCCGAAGGGTTTTGATACCCTCAGTTTCCATTCTATCGGGCGCGGCTTCCAACACGGGTTTTGGTACTGCGGCTTTGATGTTTAATGGAATGGTTCGAGGATCACTGGTACACCCCTGAGTATTTCGAATATCTACCGTGTAAGTACCAGGGTTGGTGCTCGTTAAATCAATGATCAAGTAACTCTTGCCTGCACTTCCGCCAATTTGCACCCCATCTTTGAACCAGCGATAATCATTGCCATTGCCTCCACCTGAAGCACGCACTACCACATAGTTGCCCACTGACTGGCTTCCTTCAACCGTTACTGAGGGAGCAAACATTTGGGGAACATTTAAAGCTGGGGCATCAAGGGGTGCTGGCATCGCACAACCCGTTTCATTGTCTTTCACGATGACCGAAACCTGGATCGGTCCCACTCCAGTGGGCTGATAGGTAAAGGTCGTCGCACTGGTAGTGGTTTGTACCACTCCGTTTACCAACCATTGCTGGGTGGTACTTACTCCAGCTGGGCGGTTCAAAGTAGCGACAAAGGATTGCCCCAGACAAGCATCAGGAGTGTTGAAGGTAATCGAGTAATTACCAGGATCAAGGTTGGGATGTACCACCGTTCTGGTAGCCCCCGCACAACCATTGCGGGAAATATAAGCTACATAGCGAATATCCGATTGTAGCTGATCAGCCACTGACGAACCATTAAACACCCCACTACTATTTGGTGAAGGAGAAGAAGCTTTATCAGTCCAGGTGGCACCTACAAGTTGTTGAATTTTGAGGTGATATAGATCACCTGACTGCCCTCCAGTAAGGGTAATATTGATTCCACAATTAGGACTACTAAAAGTAGGCGTGGGGATGGCACTCAACGGTGTTAAAGTGATGGGTGCTCTCATACTGTAGATAGATAAGTCGAGTGATGCTTCAACCCAAACATTCGTTGATTGAGCATAAGGTCCTAAATTGACGGTACTGCCACTTTGCAAAACAGTGCCTCCAGTTTGCTGACTATACCAATCATATTTAAAATAATTACCCCCTCCAATGTTTTGTCCAATGGGTTGACCAGCAGGCCATCCATTCACTGAAGCATTTATTGTGTGGGTGCCGTCACAATTGGCTTGAGTACTGGTTTGCAGCTCTAATCGCAAAATATTGACGGCCCTGCGTGTGCTTGTAACTCCATAAGCACTATTGTAAGAAGCTACGTAAAAAGTATGCACCCCAAGGGTAGATAAGTTCAAAACAGGATGAGCGTTGTAAGTATTCAAAGGACTCCCTCCGCTTTGGGTAGTATACCAGTACCAGCCATTGCCATTGGCTCCAGGGGTAGTCGTAGGTTGATAACTCTCATTAAAAGTAACAATGTCGGCCCAACCTTGATTAAAGTTTTTGCTAACCGAAGGCTCCTGAATGACCAAGACTTCCCACGTAGCTTTCCCCCGGCATCCGTTGCTGTTAGTTCCTTCTGCTTCAAACAATGTATTTTGGGTAATATTCAATACATTGGGGTTACTAATGGTAGTCCAGTTACCGCCACTCGAGGGTCGGTGTCGCCAGGTATAGTCACTGGTAACTCCCGAGGCAGTAAGGTTTACTATGCCATCGTAGTCCACTACTTTGGTACCAGAAATTGTGATAGTAGGCAACGCGTGAATAGTAATGGTGGTTTCTTCTACTCGAGTGCTCCCAAATTCCGGATCGATGGTTGCTCGCAAGGTACGAGTCCCAGGTGCAGTCCAGACAATCTCTGCGTTCAAGCCAGAAGCGGTTTTTACGTAGCCTCCCCCCCCTACGATTTCCCAGGTTACGCTCCCCGAAAGAAATACGACGGAATACTGTACCGTGTCTTTATCACATACCGAAGTCAACCCATCGATGTAGGGCGAAGATTGTTGAGCGAAGGTAATTTGTGGAAGTAGGGCCAGATTCAGCAAAAGCCAAAGACTAACCCATTTGAAAAATTTAATCTTTTTTGTTTTCATGAGTGATCTACCTATTTTTTTCGTTTGTATACTTATTCTCCTTTGTATTTGTAAGTGTATCTTTTCAGAATATTGCCTTCAAAATCTCGGATGAGTTTCAAACGGTTCAAGGCATCATATTCATAATAAGCCGTTACGTTTCGCTCATCGGTTACCGAGTTTACCCCCACGAGTGGGGTATGGGTAAATGTTTTCATGCGAGCCAGGTCAGGATGCAGACGTAGCTCATCGATGTATACTCCAGGGGACACTTTTAACTCCACAAGACCTCCCGTCATATTGCTTCGGTGAATCTCTACTACATAAAGCGACCACCCATTGGCCAACGTTTTTACTGGGGTCAAGTTGTTCACTCCCGTCACGGTGACCGCTCCACTCCCTTTTTTCCAAAAACTTAATTGATACACATTGGTAGCAGTGGCAGGTGGAGGATAGTTACTCTGAATTGTCACTTCTCCATTAGTAGCCAACAAAGCCTGAGTACCCGTATAGTGCTCCACTGCTGACAAAGTCCAGTTACTGGTACTGGTGGGTATGTACCAATGTCCCAAATCGGTGCCTTGCTCAAAACTGGAATAAGCCACTTGTTGCTCCGTGGCATTTACTACTTGGGCGGTCATCAAGGTTTGGTTGTATCCCCAGAAAAACGCCGTAGTTACATCATCTTCCTTGATGACTTGCTTTACATTTCCAGTGGCATCATCAAAGAGATATTGCTGCTTACGCTGAAAGTGCACAAAATTGTTGTTCGCATCTACATTGTATAGATTCCAATAATCACTTGAATTCCAGGGAGTCGCAAACTCCGTTACATAGCTTGCCTTGGGATAAATCTTATTCTGCTGGAAGCCCAATAACTGATATTCCTGATAAGTCGCACTTAGGATTTTATTATCTCTAAAAACCACACTAACCAAGGGAGTACCAATCATATGTTTGTGTTTCAGGGTATCTGCATGAGGATAAAGCTTGGTTTCAGTGGTGTAAATATCCTGAGGATAACGATTGAGTGTTCGAGTCACACGTCCTTCACTGTCAGTTACCTCAGTACCAGTCACAAATACGTGCGCCGATGGATTTTCATAGAAATACTTGGTTTCGGTTTTCATTTGCCGCTGAGAAGCATTGGTCAAATCGCCCTTATCGTAGGTATACTGAATGACTTCAGTACGGTCCAACCGATGCCAAGCTGATTCCAACTCGGTTACCAAATGGGCTAAATCAGTGTATTCCCGAAAAGTGTTATCACAATAACCTGTAACCATTCGAGTAAGCAATACCTTACTTTTATGATGATGGGCTTGTAACCCACCTTCATCCGAAGAAAGATAATGATTGATGGTATGGTTGAGAATGCGGCCTCGGGCATCAAAAGTACGCTGTTGCGACAGATGCCCTCGCTTCCAGTCATAGTCTTTAGTTTGACCAAATAACTCTTCTTCCTCTAAAGTGAGGCCATCAAAAATTGCCAAACGATCAGGTCGACGATTAAAAAAATATAAATCGTCCCTTCGGAAAGTATACTCATATTCTTCATAGCCATTGATCCCCGCCTCCCCGTGATTGACCTTAATTTGGGTATACACAATTGGACTTCCCTTACTATACCCTAGCAGTAGCTTGCTCTGGCCTGAGATGTTGTAGAACAAGCAAGATTTACACGCCCCAAGTTGTCCCGTTGGATCAGGATTCCAGGTAATCTGATATTCTCCATAAGCTGGAGCGAGGGAAGTCAGCATACCACTTGACTTTCTTGGGGTATCAAAACGTTGGTAGTGGTACTCCTTCACTATGTCATTGCCAGTATTCAAGCCACCACTCATCACTACTTTGGCAATGCGTATGCCTGGCCCTGGTTTGGAACACCCCGTGTTTTTATCCAGAAACTTTTGTTTTTCATAAGTCAAGCGTATGTAAGCGTGTACATCGAGCAAGTTGTTTTCAGCGTCTACGCTACATTTGACCTTGTAAGTACCTGCTCTTAGTCGTAATTTAGACGTAGTGGCGTGGTGACTCACGTGGCGAAATACTTCTTCCAAATTGGTCGTATCTCCATTGACAGGGGTCAATATTTGGATCAAGCCATTAGCAATATTAGGGGTCACATTACCTTCGTTATCCACAGGTCGGCGATTCTCGGCAAAAATAATGACTTGTTGCTCTTTGTCTAGTTCAATCGTAATTTCTCGCATTACCGATACCGTGTTACCGTCACCGTTTGCATCATAAGGCGATGCGGCTTTTAGTTGAGTTTCTACTTTTTCCGTTTGCTCCAGACCTGATTCACTACAATCTGCATGTTGGTATTGATGCGATTCCCAAGTAAAACTGGCCTTTCCCCCTGTTGGGTAAGTCATAGCAGTCAATACTCCAATTTTCACCTTCTCTGGATTTACTTCCCGGTCTGCTCCTGCAAAGTTGATGCTGTAGTCAGGGTTTACATAACCAGGAACCAAATAGGCATTGTTGGCTCCGTTGTAGTAGCCCCAATGATCAATGCCCTTTTCAAATGTGGTATCTATGGGTGAAAGTCCAGTAAGGTGGTAATCAAATTGATAGGCTCCTTTGGCAGCACTGGAATTGGCGTAAGGAGATACTTCTTGTACTTGAGTCAAAAGCAAGCGTTTATAACTACCTGCGGTTAAGTAACCATAATCCAACTTTACTTTTTTCACCAGTTGATTACTCAATGAATACAGACCTACCTCAGCCAAACGTTTATCCGTAAAATCTTCTCGCTCAAGGCCTTCGGTAAAGGTCACTTTATGCCCTACACTTGTCACTATTTCGGCGAGATGCAAACGCCCAAAAATAGTGGTAGTGGTGTTAGTGGTTTCTGGAGTAGGAGTTGATTTACAAATACTCTTGTTCCCATTCGAATTTACTTCATTTATCAAAACGAAACGATGAATTTCACTTTGGGAAAACTGGACAATGCTGTCATTTTTAGCATTGTAATAAAAATTAATATGATCGTCTCCATTGGCAGAGGTGATACTCCTTAAAAACCAACTAGAGGTATGGGAACTAAAATTGAGTTGCTCAAAAGAAGTATTGCCTTGCCCCGAAGCTGGGCGAGATTCACTTAAAGTGGTTTCTCTCAAAGCTGTCGTTACTCCCTGGCTATCAGTAATGCTCCCGCCAAATTCATAAATGTTACCATCAGGAGTAGTGATTTTCCAAATCCCGGTATCAAAGTTTTCGGGAATTTCAATCTTGATATCCTGGTAAGGCATTAAATGCGCTACATGGCCTGTTTGGGTTTTCTGAATGTAAAATTTCCCAGTGTATCCTCCTACATTGAAGGAATAAATATCAGGTTGCCCATCTCTATTGCCTTCGGCAAAGTCTTTCAAGAAATTATAGTCTTGAGCACTTTGTATACTCGCTGGGGTTTCCACACCACCATTAGCAAAAACGTAAGGATCATAACTGGTCTTTATTTGAGAAGCCACTGAAAAGTATCCGCCTGGTGACTCATCAGGGAGGCCTTGAATGGTACGGGTGATGGCTCCGCCAGCATTCAAAGACCAACCTAAACCCACCCAACTCGGTATCTCGTTGGGTTTAAAGCCTGTGTAGTGATAGCTGAGCGATATGGGTACACTTAAGCTACGACTTTTGAGGTTACAAATAGGTACGCTGATATTGGGTATCCCAGTGTAATGACCCACCGGCACCTCGGCAAACTTCTCAAGAGCTGCAGCATTGGGAGACTTGGGAATATCTGGCGTTACTTGTGCCCAAATGCTCGTATTAGTTCCCATCAGCAAGCCTATTACTAAAAGCCATTGATAGGGAATTATTCGTTTGATTGTACTCATTTTCCTAGGTATTTTTATATGTATCCTGATCATTTATTTTATTGATATTTAGAATTTCACCCCTCTCACCTCGGTCGTCAAGAGGCCGTTTTGTAGCAAATTACGCTCACCTATGGGTAGCTTGTTAAATTGCATTTTGAAACTTTGCAGGTTTTTGAGCTTATAGTTCAAAGTGAATAATAATATATATGCTCTCTTCCTTGTTGCTTTAATTATAGTGCAAGTCATTGTACTTGGTCAAATTAATAATGTTGATCTACTGGTGACACAAAACAACTAAAAAGAAAAACCCAT
>DMXI01000680.1 GCA_003483885.1 Microscillaceae bacterium | reverse complement strand
AAAAAAGAAACGTGTTGAGTAATGGCAGGAAATAAAAGACCCAATAGAAAATCAAAACCTTCTAAAGGTAAAAAAAATCCCCAAGCACAAGGAACAACAGGAGGCGGAGATACAACTACTCAGATATTTGAAAATCTTGAAGACGCGGAAACTCTACAGGAACGCATATTAGGTACCGAGACCTTTATCAAAAGAAATCGTCGTTTGATTATGATTGCCCTTGGTTTGGTAGTCGTATTGGTAGCCGGATACGCGATCATTACTTCCATCAATAGTGGCAAAGAAAGTGAAGCACAGGAAGAACTGTTGTTCACTCAAAGATATTTTGAAGTAGATTCTCTGAACAGAGTACTGAATGGGTACGGAACCATTCCCGGAGCCAAAGCCATCAGTTCTGATTACTCTGGCACCAAAGCCGGGAAACTGGCGAAATTTTATGCTGGGGTAGTTTACCTAAAACAAGGTAAATTCCAGGAAGCTATTGATAACCTGAAAGGTTTTAGTACTTCTGATTGGTTGATTCAAGCACGTGCAAACGTATTGATCGGTGATGCTTATCAAGAACTTAAGCAATACGATCAGGCTGTGCTTTACTACAAAAAAGCAATTGATCACAAACCCAACAAGTTTTTTACCCCTCCATATCTTATGAAGTTGGCCTTGGTATATGAGCTACAAAACAATGTAGATGCTGCCATTGCTACTTACGATCGTCTATTGGCCGATTATCCGAGTGCATCGGACGCCAATAACGCGAAGAAATATAAGGGTAAACTTTTAGCTGGAAAGAATCAGAAGTAGTAGCAAAATTGATTACCAAGAAAGGGTTGAAAAGTAGAGCTATCTACTTTTCAACCCTTTTTTTATGTCCTATTGGTATATTCTAAACTTACTAAATTAATATTTGTCATTATGGCATCATCTCTTAAAAACCTGAGTGAATACTCTCAAAAAAACTTGACCGACATTAGTCAAAAACGATTTGCCGTTGTAGTGGCAGAGTGGAACGAAGAAGTAACTGGGGCCTTGCTCAATGGCACCTTGGCAACCTTGCAAAAAGAAGGAGCTGTTGAAAATAATATTGTAGTAAAAACAGTACCTGGTAGTTATGAATTGAGCCTGGGCGCGCAATGGATGGCCCAAGATCCTAAAATAGATGCAGTCATCTGCATTGGTTGTATTATTCAGGGCGAGACCCGTCATTTTGATTTTATTGCCCAGGCAGTAGCGCAAGGCATTACCGATGTATCACTTAAATACAACAAACCTGTGATTTTTGGGGTGCTTACTCCCGATACCCAGCAACAAGCTTTGGATCGAGCCGGAGGAAAACATGGCAATAAAGGAGACGAAGCTGCTATTACGGCTATTAAAATGTTGGGCTTTTAAAAGCCTCAACCTACCAGTCTAGCCATTTGGCTATTCATAAGCAATCCAACACCAGTAATATCAAATTTCTTCAAACTGAAAAACTAAAATTACGCAACAATGAAAGTGCTAAAGTTTGGTGGCACCTCGGTAGGAAAACCCGAGCGTATGCACCATATCGCCCAGTTGATAAACAATGCTGAAAAAAAGGTAGTAGTGTTGTCGGCTTTGTCGGGTACTACCAATAGTTTGGTAACCATTGCCGGTCATTTGGCCCATTCTCGCAAAAAGGAGGCAATGACTGAGATTGAAAAACTTCGTGCTCACTACGATGCGTTTATCAAGGAACTGTACAAAAAGGATGAGACCTACATGAAGGGAGTACAGATCATTGCGGCGCATTTTGGATTTATAGAAACCCTCATCGAAATGGAAGGGGAAGGGTTTACGCTCAAAAAAGAGCGAGAATTGTTGGCACAAGGCGAGTTACTCTCTACTAAGTTGTTTCAAAACTATTTGGTAGAGTTAGAAGTACCTGGAGTATTGATTTCGGCACTTAACTTTATGCGGGTAGATGAGTTTCACGAGCCACGTTTGGGAGTAATAGAGCAAAAAATTAAGGAAGAATTAGCGCAGCATCCCGACAGTACATTGTTTATTACACAAGGATACATTTGTAAAAACGCCAACAACGAAGTAGACAACCTCAAACGTGGAGGAAGCGATTTTACGGCTTCTTTGGTGGGCGCGGCATTGCAGGCCAGCGAAATCCAAATATGGACCGACATAGATGGAATGCACAACAACGACCCACGCATTGTGGATAAAACTTACCCTATTGCTGAACTGTCTTTTGAAGAAGCTGCTGAGTTGGCTTATTTTGGGGCTAAGATTTTACACCCGGCTACTATCCACCCTGCGCGTAAATTCAACATTCCGGTACGGTTAAAAAACACCATGCAGCCCGAGGCAGAAGGTACCATTATTCGGGAAATACCAGATGAGCAAGAGCAGGTGAAAGCAGTAGCAGCTAAAGACAATATTGTAGCGATTAAGATCAAGTCGAGCCGAATGCTACTGGCTTTTGGATTTTTGCGCAAAATATTCGAGGTGTTTGAGCAGTACAAAACGCCCATCGATATGATTACGACCTCAGAGGTGGCCGTATCGTTGACGATTGATGATGATACCTTTTTACACGAAATAACCGAAGAAATCAAGAAAATTGCTACCATAGAAGTAGAAGAAAACCAAACCATTGTGTGTGTGGTAGGGTATTTTCCTTATAGTCAAAGTGGCTTGGCGGTAGATTTATTCGAGGCAGTGAAAGGGATTCCAATCCGAATGATTTCTTATGGAGCCAGTTTACATAATATCTCATTATTGATTGATACTAAAGACAAAGAACGCTTCTTAGGCGCCTTGAACGAAGGGTTGTTTTTGAAGCAATAGCTTATAAAAATACGGGGATGTCAGAATTGATATCCCCGTTTTGATCTTTAAAAATTGAGACGATTTCTTATTATAAAACCAAATCAATCAGTTCTCGAAACCTGTCTTCGTTATAAGTATACAACGTATCTTCTATTTCTTTTTTCCACAAAAGCGTATTTTGGTTGGTCTCATCAGGAAGCGTTTTTAGTGCATTGGCAATATTGCTTGTCTCAAAAATGTCAAAAGCATTAATTTGTTGAGCAACAGGACGAAGCGTGTTCAATTCCTCTTGGGTAAAATTCAATACCTCCATGGTAAGTGGCTGCTGAGAGATAGTCATGCTGAAGGGTTCGGAAACATCTTGCGATCCAATAAGCGGGAGTGTAAACCAAAACGTAGAGCCCTTGCCTAGGGTTGAATGTACTCCAATTTGCCCGTGGTGTGCCTCTATGGCCAGTTTACAAAATGTGAGCCCTAATCCGGTAGAGCGGAGTCTACCTGAGTTTTTAGTTTCTACCTGATAAAACTTATCAAATATCCCTTCTAGATGTTCAGTTGCAATACCCACCCCGCTATCTTGTACCATTACTTTACAAAAATCGTTATCTAGTACCTCAATTTGCACCTGAATCGTACTGTTTTGAGGGGTAAATTTAGACGCATTGGTGAGTAAATTCAGCAATACTCGGGTAATTAGCTCTCTATCTGCCCTTATTAATAGTTGTTCAATAGTTTGAACTGTAATAGCTTGTTTCTTTTCCTGCGCAATAAATTCCACTTGTTGTAAGGCATCTTGCAAAAGCTCATCCAACGAAACCTCACTTTTGCGGAGGGGTAAAGTGCTCTCTTCTAGCTTTTGTACATCCAGTATATTCATAATCAGGGTCTGCATTCGCTTGCCCGAATGGTTGATCGCTGTAAAAAACTGAGGGTTCTGTTGTTTTTCAGACAGGCCAATGATAGAATTAAGCGGATTTTTGAGGTCGTGTACAATCATCCCCATCATTTGTTGTTTGAATGTGCTCAGGTCAAGCAATTGATCATTGGTAAGCGAAAGTAAACGATTGCTACGCCGTTTGCTTACATAAAATAAGGCCAAAGTAACGATCAATAAAGCTGATAGTCCTAATCCCAATCCTAAGGCTCGCTGTGCCGTTTTTTGTTGACGAATATCAGCCGCCAAAATAGCCTTCTCCTTGCTTTGAACTATTTGAAGGGAGTCTTGTTTTTTCTCATAGATAAAACTTGTTTCCAGACGTGCTACTTTTTTGATATTACCAGCATTAAGCAGGCTATCACTGAGTTGAGTAAAACGTATCTGATTTTCATAAGCTACTTTATAATTACCAAGGGCGGCATGGGTTTGGGCAAGCAAGAGAGTTGCGTGTTTGAGACCTTGTTTATACCCTTTTTTTTGAGCCAAGGCGTTGCCTGTATTCAAAAAATCTAAGGCTTGATCGTATTGTTTTAATAAAAAATAAGTTTCTCCGATGTTGTTGTAGGTATTGGCTAATTGCAATTTATCGCCAACTTCCTTTTTGAGCTCGAGCGACTGTTGAAGATACTTTAAGGCTTTTGAGTAGTCTTTTTGAGCTTGATGTATTTTACCTATATTGTTGAGGGCACTTGCTACTCCACCCTTTTCTTTGACTTTGATGTGTATCTCGAGGGCTTGCTTATGGTATGTTAAAGCGTTTTTATAGTTTTTTAAGGCAAGTTGCACATTGGCTATATTAGACAGGACGTGAGCCATTCCTCGCTGGTTACCAATACTTTTTTGCAGTGAAAATGCTTTTTTATAATAGCTCAATGCCTCAGAATAATCCTGCAAATCATGTTCGTAAACGATTCCTATACTACCATAATTTATAGCTAAGCTACGCTTATTTTTTACTTGTTGGTCAAGCTTTATGGCTTGTTGATAGTGCTCCAATGCTTTTATATAGTTTCCCAACTGTCTATATATCCCTCCCAGGTTGCTGGTAGTTCTAGATAACATTGACCAAAGTTGATATTTTTTCTCAATTTTGATTGCTTTTTGGTAGTATTCAATAGCCTTGAGATTATCACCCAGGATATCATAAATATTTCCAATATTATGGTAGTTGGGAGCCAGAGAAGTTGCTTTACGATTAGGATGTTCAACATTCAGCGCTTTTTTATAATAGGCCAGCGCTTTTTTAGATTCTCCCATAATCTCGTATACAATCCCTAAGTTGTCATACGCTCTGATGATTCCATCTTTAAAGTCTATTTGCTGGCTAAGTTTCAACGCTTTTTGATAATGCTCAATGGCAACAGGAAAATCATTGGAGTAATCATAAGCTACCCCTAAGTTGTTATAGGCATTTATAACTCGTTTTTGATCTTTAATTTGTTGACTAAGGGCAAGTGCTTTCTTATAATTTTCAATGGCTAGTTTGTAGTTATCTCGCCGTCTAAAAAAGAGGCCTCGATCATTGTGAAAATCAATAATTCCTCGTTGATAACCAATACGTTGAGATAATTTCAAGGCTTTATAGAGGTAGTCGTGGAATATAACAGAGTCGTTTCTGTGCGCATCTCCTAAATCCAGATACACCTTGGCTTTTAAGGTATCGGCAATATCGGATTGCAATAATTTATTCAGTGAATCTACTTTTTGTTGGCCATGGGCAAATTGAATCAGAGCAATTACCCATAGCAAGGTCAGGCTAAGTTTTGTGAGTTGTGGCATGGTTTAAAATTCGTGATTAAAGCGATAAGAGGTAATCGATCATAGAACAATAAAACCTCTTGATTGGGTTTAAAAAAGTATCGCCATCAAATCTTCAGGCTTCTTCTGCAAAGGAACGAATTTATAGACAAAATATAGACGTTTTTTTTCAAGTGACTGACAACCAGTGATTTGTATTGATCGTTTATATCCTTTTGTTCTTGATAAACCTTATCAAACGCCTTACTTTGCTTGTCAAAACCTCGTTATTTGAGTGATTTTAAAATTAAAAGCTATTTTTTATGATGAGCAACCACAAATTTTCTTGGTTTACTAAACTATCACTCGTAGTAATCTTAAGTTTTGTAGCTGTTTTAAACACTCAGGCACAAGAGACAGTCATTACCGAATCAAATTTTCAAGTAACCATCCCTGCTGGTTGGAGCAGTGCTTCCAACGAAGAAAATGTAATTACCCTTTCTAAAGATCAAGGAGCTGTTTCGTTGATGGTAATGGAAGTAGCTGCCTCAGAGATAAGCCCAGCAACCTTAAAACAACAATTAAGTGCCATGTACAATGGTATCGTACTTAAAAATCCAAGTTCGACTAATATCAACGGTTTGTCAGGATTATATGTAGAAGGTAACGTGAATGGAGACGTGCCTATGTCGGTATTGGCGCTTACGGTAAAAAAAGGTGCCAAAGGTTTGGTCGTAGTAGGTATCACTGCCACTGTCAACGAAAACACTTACGGAAACGAAGTTGGACAAATATTAAAGTCTGTCACTAAACTGTAATTAGCAGATTAGAGATAAACTCAAGCTAAAAATCTCCTTTGGATTATTGAATACTACTTTGTAGCACCTCTGGTAGCAAAATGCTATCAGAGGTTTTTATACGACCAATTGTATATAACCAATCAATTTTTTTTCAGAATCAATGCCCAGTTTTTTCTTGATTCGGTAGTGGTGAGTAAGCACACTATTGGGCGAAATATTAAATATATGGGCGATTTCTTTAGTAGATAATCCTATTTTGAGGTAGGCACAATGTTTCAAGTCGTTTTGGGTAAGCCCTGGACAAGTACTTAATAGGTTTTTAAAAAAATGAGGGTGCACGTTATCAAAATGTACTTTGAACACCTCCCAGGATTTTTGTACGTTTAAGTTGCTCTGAATCGCTCGTTCAATTTTATGAATTTTCTTTTTAGCTTCCCCTTTTAGTTTAGGCAATACCTGATTGATGTTATCACGAATCTCAATCAAAAACTCTCTTTTTTGAATAAGTTCTACAGTCTTAGAGCTAAGCTCTCGATGCTTTTGTGCGGCAATATCCTGCTTTTGTTGCTCTATGGTACGCATATAACGGTAAGTTTTCAAGGTAGCTGCCGTACGGGCGTAGAGTTCTACGTAATTGAGTGGCTTCCGTAAAAAATCATCTGCTCCAAGCTCAAGTGCCTCCTGTAGGTTTTCAGGAGTAGTATTGATTCCAGTAATAACAATAATTGGTAAATGAGCTGTTTGAGGGTTTTGTTTGACGCGCCGAATGAGTTCCAGACCATTTATTTGAGGCATATCCCAATCTGTAATGATCAATTCGGGCATTTTCTTTTCCAATATGCGTAATGCCAACGCTCCATTAGTAGCACTCAGGACCTGGTATCTTTCAGTACTTTTCTGGAGGTAATAATTAATGGTTTGTAAGCTTTGTTTATCGTCGTCAACTACAAGCAGGGTATTTTCTTCCATGGTTTCGCTCTGCAATTATTATTTACGATTACATAAAGTAAAAAGTAGTCAATAAATTCATCCAAAATGCTAACAGACTCCTTGTTGATGACACTACAAGGGTTGGATTGGATGAGGTCATTATGTAAGCGTAATTTTTATGCCAATTATTGAGTTACTGAGGGAGTTTTAACTATAGTGACATTCAATATTTGATGAGAGCATGTACATTAGGCTACGCCCAACAGTGCATAATATTTATCTTCGTTACAGGCATACATGGCTTGAGTGATTTCTTTGAGCCAGCGTTGCAAATTTTCTCGTTCTTGGGTATCTATTTGGTTAATGAGGCGACGTAATGCACTTACCTCATATACATCGAGTTGTTGGAAATCTGCCAAATAAGGAGCCAAAATAGCCTTATCTTCTGAGGTTAATTGAAAATCAAAGGATTTGAATGGCTTAGGGGTTCGTTTGGTAGTTTTGTTTTGTCCATATACATTTTGGCGAGCTGCCTGCTCATATGTTTGCTCCGCGGTTTGGATAGATTGGAGCGGTACCGTAAACCAAAACTCGGCTCCTTGTCCTGGTAATGAGCGTACACCAATGGAGCCTCCGTGGGCCTCTACTGCCAGCTTGCAAAAAGTAAGTCCCAATCCCGAGGCTCGAGCTACCCCTGACTGACGGGCCTCTACCTGGCCAAACTTATCAAAAATCATTTCTTGTTTATCTTGCGGAATCCCAATGCCATTGTCTTTTACCCAAATTTTGATCAATCGTTGCTTTTGCAAGGTAGCTTCAATACTAATGTTCCCTCCTTCAGGGGTATACTTGATCGCATTGGTTAATAAATTGGTCAGTACCCGCTGAATGATTTCTTCGTCTATATTTACCCAGTAGGTAGCCGTACAACCGTTTTGGATGTGTAAATCTTTGGCTTCTATCAAATAGCTTACTTGGTTGAGCGCCTGATGAGCCAGCATTCTAAGATTTACCCCCGCTTGAGTAAGATTGATTTGAGCTGTTTCCAGTTTTTGAATATCTAAAATATTGGTGACCAAGTCGAGCATTTGTTTACCTGCTTCCTTGATAGTTACCTGCTCGGTAAGGTTAATAATGGCATTGAGCGGATTTTTGAGGTCATGCACTACCATTCCTGCCATAGCTTCTTTAAACTCATTGAGCGACTGAAGTTCCTCGTTGGCTTCTTGTAGCGAAGCGGTACGATTGGCCACAATTCGCTCCAGGTTTTTATTAGTGTAGTCAAGTTCTTCAGAGAGCTTTTCGGCTTGTCTAAATGCCTTAGAAAAGCGGGTAGAAAGTAAAAATGCCTGAGAAAAGATAAACAGAAATAAGCCTAATCCGGCAAAGTACCCCGTATTTACCAAATAATTGGTATATAAAATATCGTTTAAGATAGAAGTAAATAAGATGAGCCAACCAGCTAAAAAGGCAATTGAACTCTCTCGTTTCCTGTATGTTGCGATTACCAACACAGCCATTGAATATGTGCCTGCCAAGAGGGTAAGCACTTGAAAAATAATGACCGTACGCGTAAATACAATAATGGGTGTAAAAATCGTGATAAGTGTCAACAATAAAGCAAATGCTTGAAAGACCCTTACCGGAATGTGGTGCATATCTTTGGGAAAAATAGAATGGATAAACGCCGCAAAGAATAACCCTCCAATGAAAAAAGTAATATATTCCAGGCGAATGATGAGGCTAGGGTGGATGTCTACAATATAATTGATCATGTAGTCGCCCGTAGTAATGATACGAATCCCTACAAACAAACAAAATAAGCTAAAGTAGAGTGCCGACTTCTCCCGACGACGGATAAAATAAAGCCCTAAGTGATAGAGCGCCATAATGAGAATGCTACCCATTAAAAACAGGTCTGCCATAGTGGTATTGAGCCAGGCAGAATGAATGGCTTGAGTGGTTCCTAGTTGGAGCGGGCGCCAAATACCTCCTTTACGATGATGAAAATTAGACACTTGCAGTACTAAATCAAGCGACTGATGCCCTGAAGGTATGTCTAAAATCAAGGGGCGATATTCAGGATTGTTTTCTTGCTTATTACGACCTATTTTTCCTACTGAGCATAGTTTTTTACCATTGATATATAGATCATAGGCCATACTTATGGTAGGGACCTTAAGCGCCAAAGAAGGTGTATTTGGAGGCAATGCTATTTTGAGACGATAAGTTGCATACCCTTGGGCTTTGAGGTTGACTGGTATATTCTGATGGGCCGACCATATGCCAGGTAAGATAGCAAAATGAGGTTTCGGGTGATTGGCTTGTGTAAAGTCTTGAGGAGATACATATTTTTGCCAATAAAACTCCCATTCTCCTTTTAAAGAAATTTGTGGGTGTTGCTCAAAGCTCAAGTGGGTGAGCGATAATGCTCCCTGTTTGGCAGTGGGTATATCAGTATCTTTCTTGTGGGTTTTACAGCTCCCCAGTATAATCAGCAGGCCAATTGCAACAATAATATGTGGCAACTTTTGTTTCATTAAAATTCCAAGCAATATTCGTTTTTTCCATTTGTTTTAGCACCCTTTGTTATGAGTAAACAGGGGTTACAAGCCAGTAGTTCATCAATGAGCCATTGAATTTACGGATATATCTTGTGATTTCCAGCAGAAAATCAGGGTTTAATATAATAATGATAGAAAAAGGTTAGGAGAGTGCGTATTTTGGTGAGATTGTATGTGATTTATACTATACCAATACGAAAAAAAGTTGATTAGGGTTACCAAAACGCCCTTTAGTAACCCTAATACTCATTATTTTCCTCCGCCCTTGCTTGGTTCAGTACTCAGGTTGTTACCATTTTTGCCGAAGTATTTGAGGCCCTCCCAAAATACCAAACGAAAACCTTTGTTTATTTTGGCTATAAGCATTCGTACTCCTTTATATTCAAAAGTATACAAGTCATTGGGAGTATTGTCTGCAATTTGTTTAAGGTCTTTGAATTGACTGAAACTGCTGCGGCTTTCACCGAATAGTTTGCTACGTAACTTCTGCGGAATGGGTTCGAGACGATCACTGTGTTTATCAATGATGGTTTGGAGTGCATCAGCATTGAAACTAAAATCAGAGCCCATATTGCCTTCTTTCATTCCCTTTAGAATAATTTCGGCCATGGTTTTTCCTGTCATTTCCTTGGTAGGTCCGTTGGTGATCACTCCTTGGTAAAGATAAGGCTTGAGCTTATCATATTCTTTTTTGGAAGCATACTTGTGAATTTTTTTTAGTAAATCTACTGGCGTTTTTGCCCTTTTCTGGGCTAACACCAGTGAGCTGCTCAACAACGAGATGAGTAAAATATAGGTAATCTTTTTCATAATTGTAAGTTGTGTTTATTATGCAAACGTACTAGGCGTGAGAAACGTTTATTACCTTTTGGTAGAATTCAGTGCTGAGTTTCAAAATGTCGTCTTTGCGAGCAATAGAAGTGATCCATTCCTGAGGTATATGTTCATATCCATAATACAATCCCGCCAAGGCCCCTGTCATAGCCCCAATTGTGTCGGCATCTTCTCCCAGATTTACTGCTTTGAGTACAGCCTCGCTAAAATTGCTGCTATTGAGCAAGCTCCAAAAGCAAGCCTCTAGCGAATGTACTACATAGGCGGTAGATTGAATCGTACCTTCAGGCAAATCAGCAATATTGGCGTGTAAAATACGATGATAATGTCGCGCTTCTTGCTCCAGGTTTTCTTCTTCCTCTATCAATTCATTAACAGTTTGGGTCATAGCATCATACGCCTTTTGAGGTGTAATATGTCCCCCACGCATGAGCCATAGTCCCATTTCCGAAAAAATAAATGCACCCAAAACAGAACGAAGGTGACGATTGGTAAGCGATGACAATTGAGCGATTTCGGCAAAACGCTGGCTTACTGGCAAGCTATGATGATAGAGCCCTAAGGGCAAGGTATAATTAAGTGCACCATTGCCGTTGTCCATTTCATCGTTTCCGCCAGCTTCAGCGAGTTTTGCTCCTTTTTTGATGCGTTCTACAGACTGGGCCACTACTACTCCCACATCGAATACTTCGTTTCGGGCAGTCCAATAGTCCTGGTAAAGAAACTGTACAAATTTATCGGCAATGTTTTGTAAGTGGAAGCCCTGCAATAGGCTTTCGGCTACACAAAAAGTAAGCGACCCATCTACTGACCAAGTACCCGCAGGTGTTTCATAGGTACCACCGCTGCGCATATCGGTTACTGGGTTTTCAATAAGTTTTTTCCGACTATAAAACTCTACTGGAATACCCAGGGCATCGCCCACGGCCAACCCCATAAAAAAGCCTTTGATGCGATCTAAGCTGATATTTGAAACCATATAATTTGAATCTAATATTATAAAAATCAAGGTAGGTATTTTGATTAACATAAAAAAGCTTGAGTAGTTGCGGTGTACAAGTACTGGTGTTTGTGGAGTTGTCTTTTACAGGAAATAAAAGGGTGACGAGCTTAGCGGACGTCTACCTAAAATAAATGTGTTTTTTCGGTTGAATATTACATGAGCGTATGACTTGGTGAGAAAAAGGCGTGAAACCACGAAATGTTTGTACTTTTTGTGAATGGGTGTTAAACAAGTTGCGTTCTTTGAGTAGAAAAATAATGAACTTTGGGTAGAAAAATTGAGAGAAACTTAGGTGCGTAAATTGTGATTTTTAAAGTAGGGGGTGGATTAAGGACCAAGGGTAAGTTGAGTGAGTGATGAGGATATTTTTGACTAAGCTTTTAGCAAAAATAATGCCTTTTTTGATGTTTTAAGCATATTTTGATTATCTGTAAGTGTGTTTTTTATGAGCTGGTGATACTTTATTTAATTAACTATCAATGAGATTATTCAACGTAATTACTACACCGCATGGGAAAAAATACCAACCAAAAATAAAATGAATATAGGTAGTATCCCCTAGGGTGGTTTTACTAAAAAAAATAGAATAAAATTTATATAAAAAAATAAAACCCTCTACTACCTTTTTCGCGTACACGTGTCTAAAAGATAAATCTTTACTAAAAAACTTACAATCAGATTAACTAAGTTATATCAATCAATATAAAATAAAGCAATTAGACTATGATAACTTTTATTTTAACTTTGGTAACTGCCTTGGGCATTACCCCAACTTATTCAGGCACTATTAACGAAGCAAAGATCAACCAAAACTACCTTTATCAACATTGGGTAATGAGTGCAAAAGAAGCAAAGAAAGGCATTATTGAATATTGCCCATTTCAGGCAGCGGATCAAAAAAAGATTGCAGCTCGAGTAAAATATTCAGGAATTGTCTTTGAAAAAAGCGGACAGCTTTTGAAATATCGCTGGAGAAAATCAAGCGCAAGCAGAGGTCCATCATACGATAAGTATAAGTGGAACTGGAAAAAAACACCAGAGAAAGCGATTTTGAATATTGCCAGTAAAATTGGTAAAGGCCAAAATTACGAAGTAATAGAGTTGAGTAAGAACAAACTAAAAATCCGATTGATTAGCCGTCGCTAACAAAAAATGTAGGATTACGAATAAATGAGAGGGAAGCAAAAGCTTCTCTTTTTTGCTTTAGTCAAGCTTCCTTAATTGTCTTTAGAAAAGCAGCATCTTGCCAATAGTTCTTAAAATCAATATCCTCATTAGCCTCTTCTCTAAACCTTTCTCTGAGTTGAATAGCCCTTTCCAAGTGTTCCAGCATTTCTTCTTTTTTATGCTGCTTAGCGTAGGTACAAGCTTTATTATACCATAATACCCCGTCGTATTTATCTCGCTTTAGGCCTTGATCATAGGCTAGTAATGCCTGATCGTAATCTTTCATAAAAAACAACGCCAACCCTTGACTAAAATAATATACCCGATCATGGCTATTGGTGGGAATCTGTTTAAGAATTTGTACGGCCTCTATAGCCGTTTGGTGCACTTCCTCTTCCCATCCCAGGTTTTGTAAAGCCAATGCTTTATTTACCCGTGAGAGTGCTTTGTCAGTATCCAGTTTGGCAAACTCGAAATACTTATCATAACATTCCAAAGCGTCTAGAGCATGTTTGCTTTCCTGGAGTACGCGCCCCTTATCATTCCAGGCATTGGCATAGGTGGGGTCCAAGGCTAATACCTTATTGAGTACCTCTAGCGAATGGTCATAGTTGCGGCCTTGGTTGATGTCATCTATGACTTCCATGTAGTATTGGGCCGCAAATATTTTGGGAAAAAACTGCTCTAGTTTTTGTAAAGCAACCTCAGAGAGTGGGGTATCACGGTAGCTCAAGGATTGTAATTGGGTAAGATTGGCGATTTCATCGGGAATATCAGTGAAGTTGTTCCCCTCAAGATAGAGATATTTTATTTCTGGAAAACAACCCACTTCTTTAGGTAATGCATCCAGACTCATATAATCCAGGTCTAGCATATCATGATCCACAAACTGGGCAAGGATTTGCTCAGCTGGGGCCGTTTGGTTTTCCAGACAGTATTTAAGTCCCTTTTGCAGATAGCGTACTGCCATATTGGCCAAAACAGCACCATTGATTTCTTGATGTTGTGCTATTTTGGTCAAAAACTTACTCATTTTGGCTTCATTGTAGTATTCGCCATATACATTCCATTTATATTTGGTAAATGCATATAAATCTTTAGAAGCCAATGACTTATAATAACGCTTGGCAGTACGTTTGAGCGTGTCGTTTTCATTAAAAAAAATAGATAAGGCATAGAGATGAGTGGTGAGCTCGGAGGTAAGCCCGCCTCCTTTGATCAGCTGAAAAGCTAACTCTATATTAGACGATTCTCCGCTTTCTAATAAAGTTTTAATCTTTTCTATAGCATCCTGATTTCCTTTGAGGTAATGGTTATGACTCATCCTTGGGTATTGGTTGGTGGTAAACTACACAAAGTTAACGTTTGATTTTATTCTGCACGCCCAACAAGTGCTAAAAAATCTTCATCTTCCCAATAAGTCTTAAAATCCTTTTCTCTGATGGCCAATTCCCTGTTTTTTGCCAATAACTCAATGGCTTTTCCGAGGCAATGCAACATAGCCGTTTTGTCATTGGTTTGAGCATATGAGCAAGCTTTATTGAACCAAGCTGCTTCGCTGTGGGGGCTTAACTGTAGTGCTTGGTCATAGGCATTTTGAGCTGCTTGATAATCTTGTTGGTAGTGCATGGCATATCCTTTATAAATATGCAGATGAGTAATTTGGGTAGAAGACGAGGTTCTTTGTACCTGATGAAGGCCTCGATGAGCTATTTCATAGATGTATTGGTATTGTTTTACATCGCTCAAAAGTTCGGCAAAATGTATATAAAGCGATAGGTCTTGGGGAGTGTGAGCCAACACTTGATCTAAGTACTGAATGCCTTCCTGAACAAAACCTGCTAGTATTGAGTATTCAGCCATATGTTTTAGATATTGTATATTTACCGGGTCTAGTTGATGGGCTTTTTGTGCGTATTCAAATGCTTGTTTATAGTCCTGACTATCTTCGGTTGCATATGCTATACCTATGTAATGATTCGCCATAGCCAAGGGTACCCACTTTTCGAGGTTCTGAATTGCCTGCTTGCTCAATGGCGTGTTGTTAAACGCAATGTATTTCAGACGAGTCAGCTTACTGATAGCTTCTGGCACTTCAGTAAGAGGATTATGGTTGAATGATAATTCTGTGGTCTGATCAAACAACCCTATTTCAGAAGGTAGGCTTTGAAGGCCAAATCCATCAAAGCAGAGCATCTCTTCGGCATACAAAATATCTAAAATTACTTGATTAGGCCATAACTTGTGTTCGAGACAATACGCAAAACCGCTCCTATGCATAATCATCATCAAGTTAGCCAAAGAAGGAGTGTTTAGTTCAGGTTCAGCCTCGGTAGCTGCCAGAAAAGCACTGGCAGCCGCTTCCTTGTTTTCTTCGATAGTGCCTAATACTTCTTCCTTTTGTTTGAGGGCCTGGAGCCGATCTTCTGGTATCCGTGCTTTTAATAGCCTGGAAGCTTGATAATAAACTTCAAAATCTTCGTGAAAAACTAGTAAAGCATACACGTGGGTGATAAGTGTAATCGGAAAGCCACCGTGCCACATTAGCTCCAATGCTAGTAAAATATTGGCAGTTTCATTACTCTCAATGAGTTTTTTGATTTTTGCTACAGCTTCAGGATCTTGGTTTAAGTACAGGGAATCACTCATCAGAAAGAGGTATTGTTGGGTTTATCGGGGCGTGTAATGGCCAAAAAATCAGGATCCTGCCAATAAGCAGCAAAGTCTTTATCTTCCAATGCCTGGGTGCGGAATTTTTTCTCCCAATCGTGTTTCAAACATTCCTTCAATAATGTCAGCGTTTGGGCTTTATTGGCTTGCAGGGCATAAGCGCAGGCCTTGTTGTACAAGGCCATATCGTTGTTTGGGTAAATACTCAAGGCAACGTCATAAGCCTCGTGTGCTTGTGTGTATTCGCCCAGCTCAGAATGTATTACCCCTTTGAGCGTATAAATATCTCCCTCTTCGTGGCGGGCAATGGCGGGGTACTTTTCATAAAGCGACAAAGCAAATAAAGTGATTTCCATTGCTTGGTGATATTCTTTCTGAAAAAACTTAATTTGGGCTTTACTGGCGTGGGCAATTACATATTGAGGATCCATCGTGACACATTGCTCAAAAATAACATAAGCTTCCTGATACCTTTTTAGATGTGCCAGAGTATTGCCTTTTTGATTCCAATATTCTATTTGAGCTTGATCCAATGTCAACGCTTTTTCGGTATGCTGGAGTGCCAATTCATAGGCTTTGTCATCCAGCGCTTCGTCTCCCAAGTCAGCATAGTATTCCCCCATCAATTTAGGAAACATTTTTTCTAATTTAGCCATTACCAAGGGACTTACCTCCTCTGCATCAAAATCAAGATTCTCCAGTAAGGTAAGCTTTGACAGCGAATCTGGTAAATCAATGAGGCAATTACCAGTCAAAATCAAGTCTTTAGTTTGGGTAAATTGACCTACTTCTTCAGGAAGCTCTTTTAGGTGAAAAGCCTCAAAAGATAATTCGCCTGCCTCAAATATTTCCTGTAGAATATCGTAGTTGGGAGCTGTTTGGTGTTTTAAGCAATATGCTCCACCCCACCCGGTGTATTTCAGGACTAAGTTGGCCAAGGTGGGAGTATCAAGGGCTATTACCGATTCTGTTTTTCTTAGATAAGCAGTCGTAGAGCCTTCGTCCAATCCCATTCTTTCCTCTCCTACATATACCCAATCTACCGGAACCAGACAACATTCTTCCCAAGCACCAAGCGCGTGTTTTTCTAACACTGCCTGGGCTTCATAAGCCAAATCGGCTTGGTTGTAAAACAGGTAAACCGCAAATAAGTAGGTAAACAAGTCAGCAGGCAAGCCCCCGTTTTCTACCAGTTGTAAAGCCAACGCAATGCTGTTTTCTTCACCACTGGCAATCAATTGTTGAATGTTGGTGACCGCCTGGGGGTCGTTATGTAAATAATTGGCCTGGGTCATAAAATTTATTCTTTAATCAATGCCAAAAAATCATCATCCTGCCGATAAGCATTAAAATCATCATCAGAGGCAGCTTGTTCTTTAAAATAAGCATCCAATTCAATAGATTCTTTCAGGTATTTGAGCATATTACTTTTGTCTCTTTTTTGTGAAAATGTACAAGCAATATTATACAAACCAGTAGCAGGCTCTAGTCCTGCTTGCATTCCCTGCTCAAAATGAGCAACGGCCTGGTCAAAGTCCTTGTTACACAAGTAGTTAATCCCTTGAGTGTTGAAATAATGAGGCTCATGAGGATTTAACCTCAAGGATTTGTCTAAATAGTGAATGGCTTGTTTGAACTTTTTATCGTCAAATGCCTCATAACCCAAGTGTACATAATAATCAGCCATTGGTTTTGGAAAAAACTTTTCAAGTTTTTGAAAAGCTTCTTGTGTCAATGGAGTGTCTTCTAGTTCAATAGACTGTAGCTTGGTAAGATTGGCCAAACTATCGGGTATATTGGTAAACAAATTATGGCTGAGCACCAAACGCTCCGCATCTACAAACAACCCCACCTCGGAGGGTAATGTTTCTAAATTATAACTATTGAACGATAAACTATGGGCATGTGGCGTATATATCTTCTGTAAAATACTATAGGTGTCATCGGTTTGGTATTTTAGGCAAAAGGCTCCAGCTCTTCCTGCAAATTGTAACATTAAATTGGCCAGAGTAGGGGTATCAATGATGTCCCAAGAGAAAGTGTTTTCCAATCGCTCGGTAATTTCACTTTCATTAAATTCAAGCAAGGGTTCATACAAGCGGTTTTTAAACCAGAAGTGCTCAAAATCGGTTGTGAGGTGGTTTTCTATCAATACCTTGGCGTGTTCTTGTACTTCTTCATAAGTATAAAAGCTCCAAATGGCCAACAGATGTGTAAAGAGTACCGCAGGTTGCCCACCATTTTCGTAAAGCGTCAAAGCCAGTTTGATGTTTTCGTCTTCGCCACTGGCAATCAATGCTTTGAGTTTATTGAGAGCCTCTTCGTCGGTGAGTAAGTAATTTTTATTATTCATCGATTGTCAGGTTTGTAATTAATTAATGCCAAAAAATCGGCATCTTGCCAGTAAGCCTCAAAATCAGGATCTTCGGGGGCATCTTGCTTAAATTGGGCATCTAGTTCGATGGCTTTTGCCAAACACGAAAGCATCGCTGTTTTGTCTTGTTGGCGAGCATAGGCACAGGCTTTATTAAACCAAGCTCCTTTAAAAGAAGAGTTTAGCTGAAGACATTGATCGTAAGCCTCGTGGCATTCATCATAGCGCTTAAGGTGAAACAAGGCTTGAGCTTTACGGAAATACAAGGAGGATTCTCCGTTGTATGAAGTATTCAGGTTTTGGGTATATAGCGAAAGTCCAAGATTAGCGGTGTTCAAAGACTCCTCTTTTCTCCCCAGCAAATGCAAGGTGTGGGCTTTGTTAGAATAAGTAAGCGGATCATGAGGGTTGAGTGCCAAGGCTTGGTCAAAAAAGCGCACGGCTTTTTCTCGTTTTTTGAGGCGACCTAAAATCACACCTTGAGTATTCCAATAGTTAGCTTTACTGTTGTCTAACTCAATGGCCTGGAGCATTTGTTTAGAAGCTAAGCTGTAATTTTTTTCCTGAAAAGCATTGCGCCCTAAATTAGCGTAGTGACTCCCCATAGCCTTTGGAAAGAACTTTTCTAGTTTTTGAATGGCCGCTTCATGGAGTGGCGTATCTTGAAAGTTTATATATTTTACATTATTCAGCGCCTGCAATTCGTCAGGTATATCGCTAAATTTATTTCCATTGATGTACAAGTAGGTTACATCAGTAAAAGAGCTTACCTCAGGAGGCAATTCATCTAGTCCGAAGTTTTCGAGAGACAACCATTGCTTACGGTAAATCTTTTGCAATACCTGAAGTGTAGGTGCGGTTTTGTGTTTGAGGCAATAAGCTCCCCCAACTGAGCCAAACTTAAGGATGAGATTGGCAAGTGTAGGTGTGTCAAAATGAACAATGTCTTGGGTGGTTTCCAGAAAATTACTGATGGTATTTTCACCAGAGCTTAAGGGATTATGGAATGTCCATTGCTTTTGAGTAAAATCCAATAATTCAGCAGGTGCGTTTTGTTCAAATAGCTCAAGGGCAGTATCTGAAATCTGGTAGTTGCTGTAAGTAATCGCCACCGCATATAAATGAGTGAGTAATTCGTCTGGAATGCCTCCACTCTGCAATAATTGAAAGGCCAGCAATACATTCTCGTCTACTTCGCTTTCCAGTAGCTTTTTTATTTTTTCGAGGTAGGCCTTTGCTTCATTATCTTGATTTTTTAGGTATTGATTGTTTGTCATCACTCGCCAAGTTAGGTCCTGTGATAGATATAACGAAAAGCAGAGGCATTTGGGTAGGGAAATCTATGGAATCACCTCTTTAAGTTTACCCCATAACTCATTCTGAAAAATAGTAGGTACCAACGATTCATCGGGATTGTTGCCCATCCGAATCATCACAATATTTTGACTGGGAATAATATTAATCAATTGACCGTTTCGTCCAATGGCACAAATCATTTCAGCGGGAGCGTTGGGCGAAATGCTTCCAGGAAATACAGTTTGTAACCCAGGCAACATAAACGATGTTTGGCCATTGAGCCACCACAGATATCCATATGATTTGTTCAGGTCTTGCGAAGGAGTAATCATTGCATTGTAGTAATTTTCGTTAGCCAAAATGGTCTCATTTTCCCATTTACCCTTGTTGAGCATTAATAGACCAAAGCGAGCCATGGCTCTTGGGGTGCTGAAATACACATTGTTGAATCCTAGTTTTTGCCAAAAGCCATCCATCCCAATTTTATCGCGTAAGCGAGTATTAAAATAATTGCTAAAACTCATACCACTGGCTCCCTCAATGACTCCATCGAGCCTGGTGTAGGGGGCGTTATGATAAGCCCAACGAGTTCCTGGATTGGCCAAATAGCTCAAACAAGCCGGGTCGGTACAGTCGCTGTTGGTTCCGGCATCGTCCAGGCCAGCGGTCATAGTAAGCTGATTTTTTACGGTAATTTGTTCTTCCTGAGCTGCAGACAAACTAGTCCAGCCTGGTCCCAAATAGTCACTACTTTTATTGTTGATATCAAGTAGGTTTTCCTCTTGAGCTTTGCCTATCAAAAAGGCAGTGAGGGTTTTGCCTGCGGAGGCCCAATACCAATTACTGCTAGCGGTAAAGGGCTGGTTACTAAGGTTTTGTCCAAAGTATTTTTCAATGACAATTCTCCCGTTTTTTAGCAAAATAAACGCTTGGGTATTGGTATTGGCCAAATAGCTTTCAAGTGATGCAATGGCTTGAGGGTTCCAACCCAGGTTTTCGGGAGAGACAGTTTCCCAAACGTTAGAATTTACAGGTGGAAAGTACAAGACAGTATCATTAACGGAGGTAGGGAGAGAAGTGTCAGGTTCCACTGTTTCTTTATTTTGACAACTCACCAAAAATAGTGACAACAAGAAGGGGACAATCAACAAATATTTCATTATCATGAGGTTTGCGTATTAGACATAAAACCCTCATGATGGTTTAATGGTTAAAAAACTTTTACGTTCACTCTTTAAGGGTTGAGATTATTTCCAGCACTAAAAACTGTATATTTGTAAAAAAAGAATTAATACATGAAACTCATTCATTGGATATTTGTAGTGGCTTTTGGTTTGGCAGGGGCTATGTCTATGTTTGAATTGAAAAAACAGCCTCCTATACAAAACGTTACTCAGGTTTTTAGTCAATATACCGATGCTAGTAAGTTGCCCAAAAACTATCAGTTACATCATGTCAACAACGATCTTATTCCATTGTTGAAGCGAAGCATGTTGTTGGGGTTTCTGGCCGGACTGGTATACGGTTTTTTTATGATGCGCTACCTACGCTGGGCGATTCGCAAAGGTAAATTAACCAAGCAAGAGCCAGCAGTAGAGTGAGGCAAAATACATTGAGCGATCAACCAATAACTTATGACAAATTCAACCTTTGAAACCTATCAAAGTTTTTTTAACCCTGAGGAAGCCCAACCGATGGTACAACTACTGAAAGAACAAGAGATTCCTTATCGGTTGGAGCATCATCCTATATTTGTAGAAGAACAAATTGGATTAGAAAATAAAACAGAAGCTTCCTGGTCGTTGAGAATACCTACTGATTATTTTGCCCAAGTCAATGAGCTACTTGAGCAAATGGCAGCCCAGGTCACCGAAGTGCCTCAGGGCCATTATTTGCACCAATTTGATAATCAAGAACTTCAGGAGCTTATTGAGCACGCCAATGAATGGACCAAACAAGATGTTCATTTTGCCAAATTATTGTTGAAAGAGCGGGTAGGTCACAGTGCGGTAGCAAATGCCGAGTGGGCTGCTGATCAAAAACAACAAGCATTACGAGCAGGAAAGGAAGGTTCACTGGGATGGATATACACTTATTGGGTAATCAGTGTTTTGGGGACCTTGTTGCTCAATCCAATCTTTTTGATGGTAGGTTTGGGCATGGGGTGGTTTTATTGGCGAGACCAAACTGTAGGTGCCAATGGAGACAAGTTTTATACATTTACAACACGCACTCGCAATCTGGGGCGAATGAGTTTTTATTTGGGTCTGGGGCTGTTTTTACTAAGCATAGTGGTGTGGGTATCGGTTGGAAAAAGCAGTTTAGGACTTTTGTTCAACTTATTGGCTTAAAAGCCAAATGTTTTATTATTTGTAATGGCCTGATGCTATGAAGTAACCTTGAGGCCTACGCTAAACTTATTTTTATGATGAACACCTCTTCAGATTACCAACATTTTGAAACCTATCAATCGTTTTTTACGCTGGAAGAAGCGCAGCCTTTACTGGAGTTTTTGAAAGAATTTGAAGTGCCCTACCATGTAGAAGAAACTCGCGAACTATTGGGCGATGCCATCATTGGGCAACACCTGGAAGCTCGCTGGAAGGTACGTTTGTCGCCCGAAGATTTTGAAAACGTCAATGAGTTGTTGCGTAAGGCCGCCGAGCAAATTGATACTGTACCCAAAAACCATTATTTCCAACGATTTACCAATCCAGAGTTGCGTCAAGTGATTGCGGCTCCCGATGAATGGAATCCCCAAGATGTACACTTTGCCAAACTATTGCTGAAAGAAAGGGGAAAAGGCATAGAGGAATGATCAGTTTTAAGAAAGTATTGGCCAAAGCCAAACTAGAGGCTTTGTATGCTTTATTTTATCAATCATTGGTGGCTCCTTTTGACGGTATGTGGGACGACATCATTGGGCATACTCAACACTGGCAAATTAGTGTGCAAAATGAAGCGGCTGGTTTTTTTGCCATCAATGCCAAAAATATGCTGCTGAATTACTTTTTAAAAGAGAAGCATTTGCCGCTATCCCAAAAGATTTTCCAGCAAATTTTGGCCAAGCAAGTAGTCAAAGAAGCAGTGGTGAGCACCAACCACCCGATGATGATGAGCATTTGCATCGATTTGGCCAAAGAAATTAAGCCTCATGCGTATTTGTTTGAAGACATACAACGAAAAACGATCAATGCCCCATACTTGGAAGGAATTACCGATCCAGTGTTTAAAAATGCCCATGGGATTGACTTTCAAGCCGCAGTGAAGTTTTGCATCGACACCATTAATCCACCCAAAGATTGGTTAGAGATTTATTACCAACGATTGATTAATCGCCAGGAGCTATATTTGTGGCAAGATGAGGCTACTAAAACTATTATTGGGGTAAGCGAAGCGCGCAAAAGCGAAACTCAACCAGGCATGGCAGATGTAGGTATGATTGTGGGCAAAGACTTTCGTAAACAAGGAGTAGGCACCTATTTGCTTAATCAAGCCAAGGAGCAATGTTATCGCCAGCAGTTGAAACCCATATGTTCTTGCGAAAAAGATAACATTGGGTCTATGAAAGCCATCCAAAAAGCGGGTTTTGTTGCCAAGCATCGTTTGGTACGGGTAGAGTTTTAAGCAGCATGATGAAATCAGTCATTTTTTTAGACATAGATGGGGTGTTATGGCCCTACAATACCAATTTGCCCAAAGATCAATATGGCTATTGTTTTGATAAACCTTGTGTAGAGGCTTTACAAGTCTTGGTAGAAAAATCACAGGCCGACATTGTGCTTTCTTCTTCCTGGAAAGTAGCGGGCTTGTCGGCAATGGTGCAAATGTGGGACGATAGAAGCTTGCCTGGTAAGTTGATCGATATCACACCTGATTTGCAAAGCAAGGTGGATCCATTAAGCGTCAATGATCCTTATCTTTTATCACGAGGTTATGAAATTGAAACCTGGCTTACCCAGAAGTCCCGCTATAAAAATTATCTTATCATAGACGATTTGCCTGACTTTACTGCGACTCAAATGAAGCATACCATTACCCCAGCCTCTAATCAGGGATTGACTATGGAATTGGTAAAAAAGGGCTTGGATATCCTTCTGATGTACATTTAATTGCGGTTTTCAGACCCACGAATCCAAAGTTGGAAAAACTAAGTTTTGTGACCGCGTTAATAAACGCTCCTAAACATAGGTCCTCATTAAAAATGAGAACCAGTATCATGTAAGTGCATTGCGGTTTTCAGGCTCACGAATCCAAAGTTGAAAAAGTAAAGCCCCATAACCGCGTTAATAAACGCTCCCAAAAATAGGTCCTCATTAAAAATGAGAACCAATATAAGGGAACTCGCTAGACTTGATAGAGAGACGCTTTGCGCCAACTTTTCATTTTTCACCGTTAACTTTTCACTTAAAGTACCACCCTAGCCCTCCTAAGCAGGAGGGAACTCTCTAGACTTGATAGAGCGACGCTTTGCGCCAACTTTTCATTTTTCACTGTTAACTTTTCACTTAAAAATCATTCATCTTTCAAACACTCCACTGGGTTTACCCTGGCCACTCGTACCGTTTGTAAACTTACTGTAACCCAGGCAATAACAAGCACCGCAAGGCCAGCACCCACAAAGTACCACCACTGTAGATTGATACGATAAGCGAAGTTATCGAGCCATTGATCCATTAATAAGTAACTGACAGGGAGGGCGATCAAAATAGCAGTCAGCACCGTTTTAGTAAAGGTACCAGTAAGTAAACGTACAATTTGCAGTACACTGGCACCCAGTACTTTGCGAATGCCAATTTCTTTCATACGCTGCTCATTGGTAAAGATAGTGAGACCTAACAAGCCTAAGCAGGAGATGATAATGGCAATGATGGTAAAGTATTTTGACAAACTGGCTACCCGTTGCTCAGCCACATATAACGACTGGTATTCCTGGTCGATGAATCGAAAATTAAAAGGGTACTCAGGTTTAAAGCTTTCGTATATTGTCTTAATGCGAGCAATGGTTTGGGCTTGATTTTTTGCGTGTAGCTTTACCATTATATCGCTCCCACGAGGCGCAAATCGCATGATACAAGGCTTCATGGCTTCGTGCATAGACTGTACCTTGAAGTTTTTGACTACCCCAATGATTTGCTTTTTGTCATCCCCATCCAGAATGGTTTTGCCTACAATGCCTTGTTCTCCAATAATTTTAGCGGCAGCTTCATTGATAATGAGTTTGGAGCCCTCATCTCCATAAGATTTAGAAAAAGTGCGTCCTTTGATGACCTCAATACCTAAGGTTTCTATAAAATAATAGCCTACATGAGGTCGGCGAAATTCCACTTCTTTGTCTGACTCCTGATTGCTCCATTGAAAACCACTGCCAAGGCCAAGCATCCTTACAATGTTACCCCCATGGATATTGGTCGCGTTTACTACTCCTGGAGTGCTTTTAAGGCGCTCAATCAAAGTAGCACGATTGTATTTGCCCCGCATGTTGAAGTGAATCACCTGGTCGCGATCGTAACCCACATCAGCGGTTTGTACATAAGAAATTTGTTGATGCACCACTACCACTCCTACAATAAAAATTACTGATAAGGCAAACTGAAAAATAACTAACCCCTTGCGTACTAAATATACTTTAGACGAAGCACTGAGTTTGTAACTGGTGCCTTTCAATACTTTGATAGGATTGAAGCTGGACAAATAAATGGCAGGATAAATACCTGAAGCTATTCCAGTAAATAGCGTAATACCTAGTATCGGAAAGGCAATGTCTAGTAATTGATTGATTTGCAGGGTTTTGCCTGTAATGAGGTTAAATTGAGGCAACAATAAACCCACCAAATGCAAAGCAACAATCAAAGACAGAAATGCCAGTAAAATAGATTCCTGAAAGAAGCGAAAAGCCAAAGCCCTACGGGTGACTCCCAAGGCCTTTTTTACGCCGACTTCTTTGGTATTTTTGGTGGCATGAGCAGTGGCCAGATTCATAAAGTTGATGCTGGCAATAAGCAACACAAACAGAGCTATCAAAGAAAATAAGCGTACATAAGCAATGCGCCCTCCAGCTGCTTTACCATTTTGATATTTGCCGTATAAATAACGTTCCGAAAAGGGTTGAATAAAGACTTGGTTGTCTTCTCTGTCAGGTTTGGTTTGCAAGTAGCGACCCAACTTTTGATTAAATGCCTCGGCATCGGTTCCTTTCTTTAGGGTCACGTAAGTGCGAGCGCCATCTCCCGACCACTTACGAATCCATTCTACCTTAGAAAGTACCATATCATAGTTGGCCACAAAGTCAAATTGCAAGGTAGAGTGAGTGGGTATTTCTCCTAAAATGCCAGTTACCTGATAAGTAGCCTTGAACAAATCTCTATTTCCTTGAATGGTTTTACCTATGATGTTTTTGGTAGTACCAAATAATTGGTGAGCCAGTTTTTTAGATAAAATAATAGAGCGTTTGTCGCTCAAGACCTTTTGAGGATTGCCTTGAGCCAATGAAAACGAAAAAGCCTTGAAAAAATCTTTACTGGCAAAGAACCCATCTACCTGGATTTGACGGTTTCCCTGCTTTAAAATTCCTCGCCCATTAAATTCATCGTTTCCAGTAGTAATAGCATATTCTATTTCGGGAAAATCTTGCTTGAGAGCATTGGCCAACAAAGCTGGGCTTTGGCTACTGGTACGGATGCCTTCGGGTCTGATAGAGTTTTTCATCACTTGGTATAAGCGATCATCTTTGTCGTGAAACTTATCCATGCGTAATTCATCGCTTACCCACAAATAGATCATGAGCGCACAGGCCAGCCCCGTAGACAAACCGATCAGGTTGATCAGAAAAGAGCTTTTGTAGCGCCTGAAGCTCCTTAGTGAAAGAATAAAGTTATGTTTTATCATGGCAATGTATATTGGTTTGTAAAAACTAGACACGGGACGAATAAGTGATGGACGTAAGAGTTTTAATACCTCCCAGGCAAAGCTCCATCGGGCTTTTCTCAGGCCTTTTTCAGCTACATTTTCGTCAAAAATCTCATAAAGATCGCCCTCTATATAGTCAGCTAAATCGGGGTGACAAAACCAACGAAAAAACCGTAATAGGATTTTCGGAGGAGAGGGTGGGAGAGGCGTTTTCATGAGCGTCTACTTAGGAGATTTTGAGGTCTAAGGCAATTTTAGGGATCGCATCGTATAATTGATTGCGCATGTCGCGGGTATCTTCAATGGCCCGCTTGCCCGAAGCCGTAATGGTAAAATAGCGTTTGGGACGTCCCCCTCTTTTGGCATTTGACTCTCCTTCTTTGGATGATAAATACCCCTTTTGTTCTAATCGCTTTAAGGCAGATTGTAAAGCCCCTACGCTTACTTTTCTATCAAGACGATCCTCTATTTCTTTTTTGATAGACACCCCATATGCCTCATTGTATAATACCCCCACTGTGAGCATGACTACCTCTTCAAATTCGCCCAAATAATATTTACCCATTGTTTTTTCTTGTTTGTAGTATTGTCAATGTAGACTTTAAACAAGTAAATTCCTAATTGTAGTATTGCTAAGGCGTAAAATTGTACAAAAACGAACCAAGGCAAAAAAGAGATATTTGAAAGGTGAGTTAAAAAAAGGAGGGTGACTGTGATTGACAGGGGAAAATTATAAAATCTTGTATGAGTTTGATAAACAGCTAATTGCAAAACAGTTTAAAATGGCTGTGATGTGCCCAGAGTACCTTTTATCCATTGAGCGATGGGTTTAAAAACGAAAAACCCCATTCATTTCTATGAACAGGGTTCTTGATCTTAAGTCTATAAGTTTGGATAACCTAATTAATCATTAACTAAGCTTCTTCTTTCTTAAACAATGAATCTACAAATTCGTGACGATTAAAAATCTGCAAATCCTCAATGCCTTCGCCTACTCCAATGTATTTTACCGGAACTTTGAACTGATCTGAAATACCAATGACTACCCCACCTTTGGCGGTACCATCTAGCTTGGTAATGGCCAGCGAGGTGACCTCAGTGGCTTCGGTAAAAGCTTTAGCTTGCGAAATGGCGTTTTGTCCAGTACTTCCATCGAGCACTAGTAATACCTCATGAGGGGCACTTTCTATGACTTTACTCATTACCCGTTTGATTTTGCTTAACTCATTCATCAACGGGATTTTGGTTTGTAAACGTCCAGCAGTATCTACAATTACTACATCGGCGTTCATTTCTACTCCTTTCTTCACTGCATCAAAGGCTACCGAAGCGGGATCTTTGTGCATACCCAAATCTACTACGGGTACATTGGCACGTTCACCCCATACTTTGAGTTGGTCTACTGCAGCTGCTCTAAAAGTATCAGCTGCTCCAAGTACTACTTGTTTTCCGGCTTGTTTGAATTGATTGGCCAATTTACCAATGGTGGTGGTTTTGCCTACACCATTGACCCCTACTACCATGAGCACGTAGGGCTTTACGCCCGAAGGAAGTTCAAAGTCCTCAAGGTTTTCGCTATTGCTTTCTTCTAGTAAACTGGCGATTTCATCCCTTAGAATATTATCTAGTTCACTAGCAAAAAACTTCTCTTTTTTTACCCTGGCTTCAATGCGTTCGATGATCTTGACGGTGGTATCTACCCCTACATCCGAACTAATCAAGACCTCTTCCAGGTCATCCAGTACCTCGTCATCTACCCTGGATTTACCCACCAATTTTTTCCCTAGTTTAGAGAAAAAATTCTTTTTGGTTTTTTCTAAACCTTGGTCGAGTTTCTCTTTTTTATTTTTATTAAAAATACCAAATATTCCCATGGTACGATTTGATTATTAGTTAGTTTGGGTTTGCATTTGCATCGAGTATATGCCTATCAAGTAAGGAGCCGAGGTGATGAGATTCGGGGATTGATGCCAATATGACAGATATTTTACTTGTAAGGCTACCTATGCAGCCAAGATAGCATATTATTAGATAAAAAAAAAGAAGCTTCATTGCATGAAACTTCCTCTTAATGTCTTTACTAAAAGCTAGATTACTTCAAGGCACTCTTAGCTTCTTCGGCTGGTACCATTACCTCTTTGAAGACGTAAGCACCAGTTTTTGGAGACTTCACAGTTTTTACGATTTTTACAAACTTAGCACCTTCTCCGGTTTTAAGTGTTGCTACGGTTTTCTTTGCCATAATTCATTTAAATTTTTTGGCTTATACTGGCTGGGAGTATTTAACATACTCACAATGAAGCCAAGCCATTGCATCTACTTAATTTCTTTATGGATGGTATGCTTTTTAAGTACAGGATTGTATTTTTTCATTTCCAATCGCTGAGTAGTGTTCTTACGGTTCTTGGTCGTTACGTATCTTGACATACCTGGCATACCGCTTTTTTTGTGTTCGGTACACTCCAAGATAACTTGAACTCGGTTTCCTTTCTTCGCCATTATTCCACTAATTTTCAAAATTGAGGACGCAAATATAAAG
>DMXI01000439.1 GCA_003483885.1 Microscillaceae bacterium | reverse complement strand
ATAATCTTACTATCTATAAAGTGTCTGATAATCAAAAGATTGACTTAGTGAAAGAACTACGGAAGCAAGGACGCTTAGACGTGTGGGTAAGGCTGGGAGCCAAAGAGAAAATTAAATGTAGGCTGATTGCTGTACCCTTGCCTGAACAAATTGTTAATCAGCGAAGAAGGAAGGCCAAAGAGAATAGGAATTCAAAAGCTAATCATTCAAAAAAATACTTTGAGTTATTAGGCTATGGTGTTTATATCACCAATGTAGAAGAAGGCAGTTGGTCACCAAAGGAAGTAATGAAAGCCTATAGATGTAGATGGTATATAGAGATTTTATTTAAAGGATGGAAAAGCCATCTTAAACTCACTATCAGTCTACCAGAACGGTATATGAATAAACAAAGAATAGAACTATTTTTCTATATGGCGTTTCTGATGTTAACTTTGGTGGTAATGCCTCTATTTACTGAGCTGCAAAAGCGAGTCAAAAACAAGCACAGGACAGTAAGTATTTTAAAGTTGTGTTCCTTTGTAAGAAGCAATATGGAAGCATTTATTTCAGGTAAAAAATGCTCCCATATTCTCAAGATAGCTGAGTACTATTGTTTATATGATCATAGAAAAAAACGGATCAATGCCATTGAACAAATCTTTTTTTATCATCCTTAGGTTGACGCGCATGCGATGTATCGGGGGAACTTCGAATAATGAAGGAAACAAGCGCCTGAGTTGGTGCCAGCCTCCTTCTTACATCGTTGATCAGCGTTCGTTAATCGATATTATTTTACTTAACTAAACGACATTGGGCTACAGCTCCACTGTGCCGAGCTCACCGAAGGTAATTTCTTGACGCCAACAAGTTGAAAACCCCTAATGATATAGGGTTAAAAACGGATTTTAGACTCCTTTTGCTGTTGTTCAAGATAATGTGCTCATAAACAGTTAGTTATAATCTGCTTTTATTCAAATATATTCATCATTAGATTGATACGCATATAGTAAAAACCAGGATGTTCAATTTAACAACCACTGGCTAAGGTCTAAATTAAAGCTAACATAACTTATAGGGGTTTTCGTAAAGAATTGGTTTAAAACTACTCAAGTATCCTTTAATAAGAATCTGGATCGCCACTACCTTTTTTGCAAAAAAAATTAAATATCAATAAGAATATATCTGAACCCTTTATGCTTGTTTGAACGCTCAAAATGGTTTTAACATAGTTTTACACAGTTTTACATAATCCTTTAGAGCAAAGTGAGCCAATATTGTACATTTGAACACTGTCAATAGTTAAGAAATGTAACATGATTACTTATAGAAAGATTTATTATATATTGATTTTGGCCATCTCTATTTCACTTTTGGGATGTCAGCTGACAAACAAAAATCAAGACCAAAATCAACTTACAACTGGCAAATTGGTGAAAGCCTCTAAGGTCACTACTCAAGCGAGTAACCCTGTGGAAACACCAGCAGTTATTTATCGCTCTACAGACTTAGGGGTTACCTGGTCTGCGTTTGCTCAAGGAATTCCAGCAACCGCTACACTCAGTGGAATAAAGCAAAGTAATAGTAAACTGTATGTCACCACAGATCATCACGGGATTTTTGTATACACTGATGATCAAAGTAATTGGCAACAGCTAGGTCCAGATACACTCAAAAACTTGGATATCAATTGTATAGAAATTGAAAAAAATAAATTGGTGATAGGTACTTTACATCAAGGGGTATTGGTGTCTCATAATGGTGGACGTCATTGGATGCGGGCAAAAATAAATATCAAGAATTCTCACATCAGAGCATTTATTAAAGCAAAAGGGAAATTATATGCTGGAACTGATTCAGGCATTTTTGAATCTAATGATATGGGAAATACCTGGTCTCATCATTTTGGGTCGATGCAAATCCTTGGTTTTACCGCATTGAATGATAAAATTTATGCTGCCACCCAGCATGGGGTACTTGTTGGTAACGGTGAGGCGTCAAACTGGAAAAGTATTTACAATGGTGATGCGCTTCATGACATAAGTAATGATGGGAAATACATCTATGCCATGACAATAGGGCAGCAATTGTTAAAAACCAAGAATGACGGTATATCGTGGGAAAATGCTCAAAATGGAATAACCTACCCTACAAATTATTATACCAATGAATTAAAACATATTGGGTCAAATATTTTTTCAGCCCAATGGATCGGTATATATCATTCAACAAATAATGGAAATAACTGGAAAAAGCTTCAGGGATTACCAGATTCAACAGCATTTTCAACACTTGAAATAACTGATTATGGCATTATTGCAGGTATATCCATCAGATAAATATAATAATTCCTAAAAACTTCTCTTTTTACAGTTTTTGCAAATGCTAGTCTATTGATTGGATGAATGAGCTTAGTGCCTTTTTAATTCTAGATAAAATCACTCGAGTATCCTTTAATAAGAATCTGAATTGCAACTACCTAACAATACCAGTAAAAAGTATTAAACAACCAGTAATTAGATTTATCTCTTCTGGGGCGTTTCAATGACTTTTGTATTATTATAAATCATAATAATCAACAACATGAATAAAACAGTCATTATTACAGGTGGTTCTACAGGAATTGGCAAAGCAACTGCTAAGAAATTTGCCACAGAAGGGTACAATGTGGTCATCTCTGGGCGAAACGAAGGACGCGGAAAGCAAGTAGCTCAAGAAATTGCTGCTTCTGGTGCTAAATGTATTTTCATAAAAGCAGATGTGCAAAAAGAGACAGAAGTTGTTCATCTGGTTGACAAAACAGTGGAACAGTTTCAAAGGTTAGATTGTATGGTGAACAACGCTGGTATTTCTGGTGACAATTCAGCTTTTTTGGCGGAAGGTACTACCGAAAACTTTAAAAATGTATTGGATACAAACGTACTTGGTTTGTTCTATTGTATGAAGTATGCCATCAAAAAAATGAAAGGTAATAAGCAAGGTGGAAGTATTGTAAATCTTGCCTCTATTGCGGGATTAAATGGGATACCTTATGCTGTACAGTACTGTGCCTCGAAACATGCTGTGGTAGGCTTGACCAAAGGTGCTGCAGTGGAATATGCTACGCAAGGCATTCGCATCAATGCCATTGCCCCTGGTGCGATCAAAACAGATATTTTACAAGCCGCTATCGATTCTGGCAGCTATACCGAAGAAAGCATTGCTGCTACACACCCAATGAAGCGAATGGGTACCGTAGAGGACATTGCCAATGGTATTTATTATCTTGGTTCAGATCAATCCCCTTTTATGTCAGGGGCCATTTTAAGTGTTGATGGAGCGTATAATGCGAATTAAGCAAGTGATGGTCATTTTATATGAGTGAGTTTATCAACATAAAATCTGTTAGTGAAATGCACAAATTGCTGGGGCTTGGAAAACCCAAACACCCAGCAATTTCATTAGTATCGTCTAAAGAGGTAGATTGGTCGTTGGATTTATACCATAAAAACTACATCTGGGATTTTTATATGATCGCCCTGAAGTACCATGATAGTGATTTTTTATATGGGCGAAACTATTATGATTTTGAAGAAGGTACCTTGGTGTTTACCTCTCCAGGGCAAGTGATTAAAAGTACCAGACCGCCCACTAAAGGCTTTGATGAAGGGTGGACACTATACTTTCACCCTGACTTTATTCAAAAATCAACATTGGGAGAAAACATCAAGAGTTTTTCATTTTTTTCTTATGCTGCGTGTGAATCGCTCCATTTATCAGAGCGTGAAAAAATGAAAGTAACTCATTGTGTAGAGGAGATTGAGCAAGAGTATAGCCAAAATATTGACAAGCACAGCCAAACGCTTATTATTTCCAATTTAGAGTTATTGCTGAATCATTGTAACCGTTTTTATGACCGTCAATTTTATACCAGAAGCAGTTATCAGCAAGACATTATTGTAAAAGTAGAAGAACTTTTGTTCAATTATTTTAACTCTGAACAAGCCGTGGAAGAGGGCATTCCTACTGTGAAATATTGTGCCGAACAAGTAAACCTTTCTCCAAATTATCTCAGTGATTTGCTCAAAAAAGAAACAGGTAAGAATACCCAAGAGCATATCCACTTTCATTTAATCGAAAAGGCGAAAAATTTATTGCTGAATTCCAATGTTTCAGTGGGTGAAATCGCCTATCAATTAGGTTTTGAGTATCCTCAGTATTTTGGTAATTTATTTAAAAAGAAAACAGGAATGTCTCCTAATAAATATAGAAGTAGTAATTGAATATAAATCATAAAAAGTGACATACACCACTGGTTGGTTTTCTGCGGCAAAACTGATCTACACTAATCAATAGTCGTTGACCAAGTACAAAAGCTACTCACAAATTTGTCATGGCGATGTTAAGGTATTTTATCCGAAATCTGGCCAAAATATCCAAGGCTATTTTGAAAGAACTTGGCCGTTAGAACTTTTCGACAAAAATGATGAAAAACGTTGGAAGGGGATTAAATGTAGTACCAGTTAATTTTACAAGTGCTGACAAAGTTGTTATTTTGGTTTCACTTTTAATTAATTTTCATACTACTTGATATTTTTCGGTTGTGGAGACTCGACCAACTTTAATTACAATGTCTGGTAGGATGATTAATTTTATCTCAATGGCCAATAGATCCTATTTGTATTCAATGAATAAAAGTTGGGTAAAAAAATCCGACCTCTCCGAGTTTAACCAAGAAATCCCTTTGTTTTACAAAATTCTCCTGGGAGTTGAAACCGAAATAACCAAGTCTTGGATATTCAAAGATTATGAATACCCCATTGCGTTTATCGGTAACTTCAGAAAAGGACTAAAACGTTACCTCAACCTGCTTGAATATCTGCAAATTGTCTCAGATGAACACAAAGATACATTTGAATCATACAGCACCTTGACACAAGAATTTTTCGAGCACAATCCAGGCAAAAAATCAGTGTTGTTTTTATTAGAGCCCGGAGAAATTTTTGAATTAATCGCTGATATGGAGTCTCCTAAAGATCAGGCAGAAAACTTATTAAGCGAAATTGAGACGATTTCTAAAGAAATAGAGGCTTTTCTGGGAATAAAAAAGAGGAGTTTACGAAAAGAACCTTTAAATCAAGTGCTTATAAACGAATGGCTAAATAACCCACTTTTGTTACAGCCTTATTGGCAAGCAGAGTGTTATTATTCTTTTAATCACAGCCGCGCTGATTCGTATAAAAACAAAAATAATGACCATTTAAATGCACGAACAAAGTGAGATATCTGTCTAATAATGGCTGTAAGCCACTTGGGCTTTGAGTAATGATTTATAAATACAATCCTCCAGCCTCGGGTGTGTTTTATCGTAAGGCTAATTAAAATATGATCTCCAGACCTGACAGGTTTCAAAAACCTGTCAGGTCTAATAAAGAAAATTCTTTAGTAGCAAATGCATGAGATAGCCCCAGGCGATGAGTTGACCTAATGATAGTTATATGTTTTTGTCTACTTTTTTATCAGACGATACCTTTTTTATCAAACTCATCTTCTGACTTTTCATTATCCGAATATTCTTTGATAAGTTCAATGAATCCCTCGTCACATAACTTTTCTAAATCCTCATATGAAAGATCATTGAATGAAAAGGATTCAGAATTTCCGTTAATCGTTAAAAACCACGGATACCACATTAATCCATAATATTCCCAATGGTAATCGAATTCAAAACAATTGGCGCGATTACATTTGGCTGTTATTTCCGATATCAAAGCGTTTAATCTTTCATTCATTTCTAAGATCTATTATTTTCAGGCTTTTGGCCTTCCCAAAAGAACTTTACCCTCTAAAAAAACTCCTGGAGACATTTATCCAATCATTACGAACTTTTGTCCATTTATCGCCTTGGGCATAGGTCCTACCTTTGTATTGTAAGATTTGAGGAAAGAACAACGAATCACTCAAAACTGCAAAAATCACAATTCAACAATCTCTAAATATTTAACACATTAAACAATTATAGTTATGAATTATATTTCAAGAATTTCGACTGTACGATTATCAGTTTTTTTATGGGCCTTGTTTGTAAGCGCCAGTGTAATGGCTCAATTACCCGATCCTGGATTTAAGGTAGATGACAAAACCGCTATTTTGATTACCGACCCTCAAATTGACTTTTTAAGCCCCAAAGGGGTAACCTGGAAAGTAGTAGGGAAGAGTGTAACCGAAAATAACACGGTAGCCAACATCGAAAAACTATTTCAATTGGGACAGGCTTATAACTTACCCATTTTTGTATCGCCTCATTATTATTACCCATCCGACCACAAATGGAAATTTGAAGGCGCTTTGGAAGCTTTGATGCACAAAATTGGAATGTTTGACCGTAAAGGCCCATTGAATGTAGATGGCTTTGAAAACTCGGGTGCAGATTGGTTGCCCCGCTATAAAAAATACATCAAAAACAACACAACCATCGTCACCAACCCTCATAAAGTATATGGTCCTGAAACCAATGACTTGGTATTGCAATTACGCAAGCGTGGGATTGACAAAGTAATCATTGCCGGAATGTCGGCCAACCTTTGTGTAGAATCTCATATGAGAGAGTTGGCCGAGCAAGGTTTTGAAATCGCAGTAGTAAAAGATGCCACTGCGGCGGCAGTATTGCCAGGTTTGGATGGTTATAAGGCGGCTTTGACTAATTTCCGAATGATTGCCAGCCACGTATTTACAACCAAAGAGTTGGAACAAGCCGTGAAGCAAAAGAAATCTAAATAAGCAATAGATAATCATAAGACAACATCAAGTTAGTTAGTTGATGTACTTAGTTTGGATAATTAGATGTGTTAAAAGCGGCTCTGTTTTTTAGAGCCGCTTTTTTTATATCCAGCGCGTGCTCTTTTTAGTATCAGGACGTTTTTACAAGTATTGCTGTTAATTATAAAAAGCACATGTGAGGACGACGTGCGCTAGCGAAGGTTTTATGCTGATTGTCAAAAGCACATGTGAGGACGACGTGCACCAACAAAGAGACAGCCAAAAGCCAAAAGCTAAAGACCAACAGGGCTACACCCTCCCAACTTTCAACTCCTAACCAAAAACTAATCTTGTTAAAAATTGTGGAAACAGAATAATCTTTGGCAACTTGCAACCTCAATATTTTGAGATATGTCAGACATTACCAACACCCCAGGATTAGAACCAGCCACCCCTTCCGATGATCATAACCCCAGCAAATCCCTAGAAACTCCTAAAAATGCCCCAAAAGAGACGTTTTATACCCGTCAGTTTGGCTTACTTTGCTTAAGCTCATTCCTGTTTTTTTGCAGCTTCTCGATGATTTTGGTAGAACTTCCCGCTTATTTGACCAAGCTGGGCGGAGAAGCATACAAAGGCTACATTATTGCCTTATTTACCTTGGCGGCAGGGCTTTCCCGGCCATTTAGTGGCAAACTGACCGATACCATTGGGCGAACTCCAGTAATCATGTTTGGAGCTGTGGTTTGTTTTTTCTCTGGGTTTCTATACACTTGGTTGATCACCGTATTTGGGTTTTTATTCATTCGTTTTATCCACGGTATGTCTACCGGATTTACCCCTACAGGTACCGCCGCTTATGTGGCCGATGTAGTACCCGCTTCGCGCAGGGGAGAGGCAATGGGTATTTTTGGATTGATCAATAATATTGGCCCTGCAATAGCTCCTGCCTTGGGCAGTTTGATTGTGGTGTATTATCCCATTGATTACATGTTTTATTGCTCGACTATTTTTGCAGCTTTGTCACTGTTGTTATTAAGCCGATTGAAAGAAACCTTGCCCAAAGAGAAAAGACAACCCTTTCGTTTGAGCTTGCTCAAAATCAACCCACGTAAAGAAATTATTGAACCTCGGGTAATCGCTCCTGCCATTTCGTTTTTGTTATTGGTAGTTCCCTTTGGCATTGTGCTCACCATCATCCCCGACTTTAGCGAGCACTTAGGAGTATTCAAAAGTCACTTCCTTACCGTATTTACTTTAAGTTCATTAGGCATTCGCTTTGTAGCAGGCAAAGTATCCGATCGTTTTGGACGAGTGCAAGTCATCAAAGTAGGTTCGGTAGTACTCTTTACTGCCATGGCCATTGTGGGCTTTGCCACCCAAGGGTGGATGTTGCTTACGGGAGCCGTATTTTTTGGGATTGCGGTAGGCATTATTTCCCCCACTGCTTTTGCCTGGACGATAGACCTCAGCGACGATGCTGGAAGAGGGAAGGCCCTGGCTACCTTATACATTGCCCTTGAGGCTGGCATTGGCTTGGGAGCTATTTTTTCGGCCCAAATATTTAACAATAATCCTCAAAACTTCCCCTGGGCTTTTTGGCTAGGTTGTGGTACTTCACTCATTGCCTTTATTTATTTGCAATTTGGCTTACGCAAGCAAGACATCGTTTAAGAAAGTGAAAAACTAAAAGTGAAAAATGGCGCGAAGCGAAGAGGGGAGCAAGGATCAGGGAACAAGAGCGGTTTTCAAATTAAAAATGTAAA
>DMXI01000339.1 GCA_003483885.1 Microscillaceae bacterium | reverse complement strand
AAAGGATATCTAAAAAATGCCAATAAGTAGCACACATTTCAATCCGGGCCAATCTTTTGGAGTGTATTTTTAATCTGAAAGTTGATACGAGTACAATAACCAAAAAAACAATCCCACTAATGAGGTGAACCCCATGTACACCAGTAATTACGTACAGGAATGATCCCGATGGATTTGCATTCTCTCCTGCAAACCAAACCTTAGAAGATACCAAGTCTTTCCAGGCATAAAACTGCCCTACTAAAAAAGCAAAACCTAATACTGTCGTAATTACTACCCCAATCTTCAACAAATCAATATTGTCTTTTTTGGCTAGCATATAAGACCAATGCATAGAAGCACTACTCAAAAGCAATATTACTGTATTTACCCAAAACAAGGCAGGTAAATCAAAAGCAAGCCAGTTACCTTCTGCTTTACGCACTATGTAAGCACTGGTAAAAGCCGCAAACAACATGATAATAGAGACAATAAAAAGCCACATTGCAAACTTTTGAGGATGCATTGAGAGCGTTTCTTGTGGTTCTTCAATAAACCCTGCTTTACTATCGAGTGTATTTTCTGTGATCATATCTTATCAATCAAAAAAGCTAATTGAACTATTGGTAAGTAAATAAATGAACCAAACATTATCCGTTTAGCCTGCTGTTTTGCCAACTGTAAATCATCCTTTGGAGAACAACTTTTCAGTAACTGCAATGCTGGCACTAAAAACAAGATTCCAGCAAGTGTAGCAATCACACCTGCACCTATACCAGTAATACCAACCTGCGTTGGTAGTAATCCCATTGGTATCAAAAACATGGTATACACTGCTATCTGAAACGCAGTGGTTACATCCTTGCCTCCTTTTGAAGGTAGTAATTTGAAACCAGCTTTTTTATAATCGTCATCTAATACCCAAGCAATGGCCCAAAAATGAGGGAATTGCCAGATAAATTGAAATGCAAAAATGATCAATGCTTCATAACTGATCTGACCGGTAGCTGCAACCCAACCTAACATTGGTGGCAAAGCGCCTGGAATAGCACCCACAAATACTGCTACTGACCCAACTCGTTTCAATGGCGTGTATACGAATCCGTATAATAGCATAGAAACAAAAGCTAAGGCAGTAGTTAGAAGATTGGTGTAGATTAACAATAAAGATAATCCAGCAACACTGGTGATAATTGTATAAAGTATTGCTTCCTGAACCGAAACACGCCCAGAAGGTATAGGACGATTGTTTGTTCTGTTCATCATCTTATCCAGATCTTTTTCAATAATCTGGTTAATCATAATTGATGCGCCTGATACTAGAAACCCACCAAACGCTAAGCTAATAAAACTAGCCCAGTTTATGGTTCCCTGAAAAGCCAACAAATACCCGAAAGCTGCCGAAAAAGCAACTAAAAAAGATAGCCTTGGCTTGAGTAGTTCAGTATAAGATTTAAACTTAACTACTGCTGTTGTTGATGTGCTAATATTTGTCTCAGTTGTTATCATTGTGAAATTAGTTGTTCCTGAGAAAACCCCTCTGATGTTCTAAATTCGCTCCTCACAAAAATTTTCTCATAATTAATCGCTAACAGTAAAAAGAACTGTACTCCAAGTACTAAGCTCCCTATCAATAAGTGAATGGGTTGTAAAAAAGCTGGAATTCCAAAATAGGCCATTCCTACCCCAGTAGCGATTTCACTAACAATTAATACAAACAAAAATATTGTATATTTAAAAATATAGTTTTTTCTATCCTGAATGTGTGTATATAATAAATACACGAGATAAACGTGGCTTAAAAATACTAACCAGGAGAATGAACGGTGAATCAAGAAATCCATTCCAAGATTTTCTATCCATAATCCTCGTTGGTTTTCGCCCATAGTCTTGGCAATTATATCAACTGCCTCTCTCACTTGCGTCCCCAGCACTACTTGTATAAATGATAATAGTAAAGCCACTACTAACATTTGGTTTACTCTTTTTTTGTTGCTTATAGAAGTCGATTTCCAAACTGACTTAAACCCTCTAATGATCGTATAAATCAGAAGAAAGACGAGAACAATCGCAATTACCATATGAATGGTAATTAGAGAGACTGCCAGGTCACTGGCAACCACTTTAGCCCCAATCCATCCTTGAAAACCAACCAATATTACACTCGCAAAACTTAGAATAATAATGCTTCTGTCAGTCTTACGATAAGAAAAAGAAGCAACAAAGGTTGCGAATATAAAAAGACCGATTAAAACGCCAATCAATCGGTTTACATATTCTGTCCAAGTCTTAAAAGCATCAAAGTCAGCGATTTCCTTTCCTTGGACTTTAAATTTTTCTTTGTAATTTTTTGGGAGTTGGGATACCTCAGTGGGAGGTATCCAACTTCCAAAACATTTGGGCCAGTCGGGGCATCCCATGCCAGAACCAGTGGTTCTTACAATTCCCCCGACTGCTATTAAAAAATATACTGCAACAATTGTTACGATTCCCAGTCTCCTGAAAACCTTATGTTTCTTTTTATTGCTCATCTATTTTTATTTCTTCCTCGTTGTTTCCAGTCTGTTCCAATAGTTCTTTCTCGTGAGGGAGGTTAGAATTTGGAGTTTGAGACAATGGAATGTGTTGAGGAATAAAATCATCAAATCCATCTTTTTCCGAATTAGGCTTGCTATAATCATAAGCCCAACGGTATACTTGAGGAATCTCTCCTGGCCAGTTTCCATGACCTGGATTAACTGGAGCAGTCCACTCTAATGTAGTAGCTCCCCAAGGATTTTGTGGAGACTTTCTACCACGGAAAATGCTATAAATAAAGTTAAATACGAAGATGAACTGAGCAAAAACAGTTACAATCGCAGCAACAGTAATCAAAGCATTCAAATCTGTAAATGACTTTGTGAAATCAAAGTTTGTAAATGAGTAATAACGACGAGGGAAACCAGCGATACCAATGTAGTGCATTGGGAAGAACACCAAATAAGCACCCACAAAAGTAATCCAGAAGTGAATATACCCTAGTCTTTCGTCCATCATTCGGCCAAACATTTTTGGGAACCAGTGATATACACCAGCCATCATACCGAAGAATGAAGCACTACCCATTACTAAGTGGAAGTGGGCTACTACATAGTAGGTATCATGTAATTGTATATCCATTGCGTTGTTACCTAAGATAATACCAGTAACCCCACCTGATACAAACAATGATACAACTCCAATTGCAAACATCATCCCAGTGGTAAATACAATATTACCTCTCCACAAAGTAGTGATATAGTTAAAAGCTTTTACCGCTGATGGTATTGCAATGATCAATGTAAGGAACATAAATACTGATCCTAAGAATGGGTTCATACCAGTTACAAACATATGGTGAGCCCATACAATAAATGATAGAATCGCAATACCCAAGATAGATCCAACCATTGCCTTGTAACCAAATATTGGCTTACGAGCGTTGGTGGCGATTACCTCTGAGGTAAGTCCTAGTGCAGGAAGCAGTACAATATACACTTCAGGGTGACCCAAGAACCAGAATAAGTGCTGGAATAAAATTGGGCTTCCACCTTTGTGGTGTAATGCCTCGCCTGCAACATATATATCAGACAAGAAGAAACTTGTTCCTAAACTTCTATCAAAAATCAACAATAACGCTGCTGAAAACAATACTGGAAATGATAATAAACCAATGATTGCGGTAATGAACATCGCCCAAATTGTCAATGGAAGGCGAGAAAAGGACATTCCCTTAGTTCGTAGGTTTATAACAGTAGTGATATAGTTAATACCTCCTAATAGTACAGAGATAATAAACAAGGCCATACTTATCAACCACATCGTCATACCAGCACCGGAGCCTGGCATTGCTTGTGGCAGGGCACTAAGCGGCGGATAAATTACCCATCCCCCCGAAGCAGGTCCAGTTTCCAGGAATATAGACGAAAACATAATCACACTTGATGCAAAGAAGAACCAGTATGATAACATGTTCATAAAACCTGAAGCCATATCACGTGCACCGATCTGCAATGGGATTAAGAAGTTACTAAACGTTCCACTTAACCCTGCGGTTAGTACAAAGAATACCATAATGGTACCGTGCATAGTTACCAAAGCAAGGTAGAAGTCAGGCTCTAGCTTACCAGTCTCAGTAATCCATCCTCCTAAAATAGGTCTCAAAAACTCAAGACTCATTTCAGGAAAGCCTAATTGAAGGCGGAATACAAGTGACATTAAGCCACCAATTGCAGCCCAGAAGATCCCAGTAAACAAAAACTGTTTTGCAA
>DMXI01000679.1 GCA_003483885.1 Microscillaceae bacterium | reverse complement strand
GTGTTGGAATGGTCAGAAGCTATCTCTATTCCAAGGCTGAATGATATTCCTCAAATAAGCCAACCATTTTTGCAACAACTACTCACAGGAGAGGCTTCCCAGCTCCAATATTCTCCCGACTTCCCCGCAACGGAATTAACCACCACCAAAACCTGGGATGATCTTATATTGGGAGAACGCACTACCATGCTAGTAAGCCAAGCCCGTAAGTGGGTACAACATTACGCCCAGGTAAGTAAGCAACCAGGGGTGTATCAAGGGAAAGGTTATCGTTTGATGATGTCGGGCGAGTCGGGTACAGGTAAAACAATGGCAGCCGCGCTCTTAGGCCGGGATGCAGAAAAACCAGTTTATCGGATTGACATCTCCAATATTGTAGACAAATATGTGGGAGAAACCAGTAAAAAGCTTAGGCGCATTTTTGAAGTAGCCGAAGCCCAGGACTGGATTTTGTTTTTTGATGAAGGCGATGCCCTTTTTGGCAAACGTACCGAAGGTGGACAAAGCAGTAACGAACGTTATGCCAACCAGGAGGTGAGCTATTTGCTCTATAAAATGGAAGAATACCAAGGAATGATTTTTTTGGCCACTAATCACCGTTATGCCATTGATAAAGCTTTTGCCAGAAGGTTTGACTCTATCATCCGATTTGATAGTCCCGACAAATACACCCTGCAACGACTTTGGAAGCACTTCTTTGAAAAGCCTGGTTATTTGGAGTTGGACCCGGCCATTACCCAAGCTGATTGGCGCGAATTGGCTGAAAACGGCAAAGTGACTGCCGCCTGGATTGAGAAATTCTATGCTTATTGTGTGATGCAAGCCACCCACTCTGGAGATAAATACATTTCAGCTCTAGCCATGCAAGAGTATTTGTATTGGTTTGGCTGTGAACACGGCTTTTTTGAAAAGGAAACCGGGCATTTGTTTCAGAAACGTTACCAACATTCGTAGCTCTAAGTGACCGCAGGTTAGACAAATAATCCAGAAAAAAATAAACGTTATGGCTCTGTTTTTATGGTGCTAAAAAGAGCAAAAACCTTATATAGTAAGTCTGCAATTTCAAAAAAAGCGGTGGAAACCTTCGCTAACAAAAATCTATTTTTTATACTATAACAATAAAAAATATGATTATATGAATTAAAAAAAGCTTATTGATAAATATTGACAAGCGATTCTTGACTTTTGACACCCAAAGCAAGTATGATTGCAACATCAATTATACGGAGATATACACTGTAAACATTTATCAGATTTTACTGATAATAACTACAAAGTCTGAGGGCTTTTGAACTACTTAAAAGCATCAGGTATAACCCTAAATTAATATTCACTTATTATCTACTTTATTATGAAAAAGAAACAAACCAAAAGCGTGTTGAACATTGAAGAAAATTGGTCTAAAGGTTTAACTTTAAAATCTGTTGAGCTTTCAAATGTACGAAAAGGTGGTAATACAGGTAGTTGTGGAACACAAACACATCAAGAAACTGGTATTTCCATTGTTGTAGAGTGCTAAGAAAATTTATTAATAGATTTGCTAACTACTGACTATAATAATGAGACAAGATGACTTAGAGTCGATTATCTTATCTTTATCAGAGAAAGATTTTTTGGATAATTTTAATCATTCGGAAAGTGCAAGTTTATATTTGGGAAGCATGGGTGTTGCTATACATTACTCCTGGCTCTACAATTATACAAAAGAACCAATTTATAAGCATCAGGCATATGATTTAATAAGTTCTTCTATCAATAATTTAAACAGTTTAGATGGGAAATCTTCATTATCTGGTTATGCAGGTATCTTATGGGGAATAGTACACTTAATAAATATAAATTTACTTTCATATAATGAGACCAAAACTATTATAATTGAATTAAAAAGACTGATTTTGGACTCCATAAGTCAGGATATAAGTGATCATAACTTTGATTTAATGCATGGATTAATCGGCAAACTTATCGCTTTACAGGTTGTGTATGAACTGGCTCCTTTGGATCAAAATGATTTACCACCTATCATAGAAAACAGCATATCAGAACTAATTGAAATGGCTACTGCTGATAATATTTCACTAACTGTTTTTTGGCAAAATGCTTTTTATCGTAAGGGTATAATCAATACAGGTATGGCACATGGCGTTGCAGGTATCATTTGGTTTCTTACAAATATGTCAAACCAACCTTTCTTGACCTCCTCAATACGAACAAAATGTGTCTTATATGCAAAAAATGCGGCTAATTGGTTGATTCTACAAAAAACAAATTCACCAAACGATCATTTCTGTATTCCTTGTGATATCGATTTATCAAATAATAATCAATCCAATCGCTTTTCTTTGGCTTGGTGCCATGGTGATCTGGGAATTGCCTCTGCTCTTATAGGGGCTGGTAAAACATTCAAAGACGAAAAATTAAGTATTGAAGGAGTGGATATTGCCAAGAGAATAGCTCAACTTGAATATCAAAATTCCACTATTTTACAAGATGAATCATTTATTGATTGCTCTTTATGCCATGGTACATTTGGAGCGTTTTTCATGTTCTATCAACTATATCAGTGGACTGGTGAAGCAAGCTTAAAAAAGGCCTATTCCTATTGGCTAGATTTAAGTTTAAAATCTATACAAAATGGTGACAATTTAAGAGGGTTGAAAACCGCAGTAATTTCGCCCGATCAAAAAATTATTTGGCAACAAAATATAAGTTTACTAAATGGTGTAACAGGTACCACACTTATCTTATTAACCTACATTATGCAAGAACAAGGTATGGACTTAACTCATCCTTGGTTTAGCATTTTTATATAACATACCTAAAATATGAAACAATTCACTTTGCTTATTTTCATTCTAATCCTATCTCAGGTAACTTCTCAAGCCCAAAGCACTCACAAGGATAGCCTACTCAAAGAATGGAATAAATTAGATGCCTTTAAAAAAATGGTTCAAAAAGAAGTTCCTGATTTTGGCTTCTATGCTGCTTTGATATGGAATGGTGAGATTATTTCAACTAAAAAAATGGGGTATGCTAATCGAGAAACTAAACTTCCCCTTGACGAAGACACCATTTTTTTATGGGGTTCTATATCCAAAATGTTTACTTCCATTGCTATCGTACAACTCATAGAAAAAGGAAGACTAAACTTAGATGATCCAGTTATTAAATATGTTCCAGAACTTGGTAATGGGGTAGATTCTTTGGGAGGTATGAAAGCTATCAAGATTCACCACTTTCTGAATCATAATAGTGGCATTAATTTAAGTCCTTGTTACGATTCATTACACAAAACCTATCCACGGTTTAAAAATAGCATCCCTTCTACCAAGGAAATGCTTTTGTTTCTTAAACTGGCTACTCAAAATTTTACTCCAGGGAAGAAGTTTCAATACTCTAACGGAGCATACTCACTGCTAGGAGTAATTATAGAAAGAATCACGAAGATAAAATTTACCAAGTATGTTACTCGAAACATCTTTAAGCTCTTGGGAATGAAAACGGCTCATTATGGTGAAACGCCTCGCAAGTTTTCTAAATACTTTACCCGTGCTTATTATCAAATGAAAAATGGTAAAACAGATACTATGAATTTTGATGTATCTCAAGGGTTTCAGGAAGGGAATGGAGGAGTAAAAGCTACAGTAAAAGATATGTTGAAGTTTATGGATTTTCTAAGGTTTAGAAAAAGAGAGGCTTACTTCAAACGTTACGAAAAAGTGTTAAAAAAGAAGATATTAGATAAATACTACCTTACTAATGATTTTAGCGATAAACGTACCTTTCACGATCACTTCAAGAGTCCTAGAGTACATAGATATTGGTACTTAGGGTTTATGCAAAATATTAACCCCAAACTTAAAACTTCTCTATTGGGTCATACAGGCCTTATAGAACGTCATTTATCCGTGTTCTTCTTTAATACAAAACTACCACTTGGAGTTTTGCTTATGTGTAATACTAGTGCTGAGGATAAGAAGACCAAGACTGCACTAGCCAATAGAAAGATATTTAGTGCTATCTATCGTTTTCCTGTTAACCTTGAAATCGATAAGAAACGTATTGATCTGAGTAACAAGGAGTAATCTATGATTAGAACGTGTTTACCTATCATTACAATATTAGTTTTATTTTCATCCTCAATACTATTTGGACAAGCTACACCTTCTCCTTTTGTAAAACACTACAATATGAAGTCTGGCGTTGCTGCTATGAGTTGGGAAATAATATTGGATAATAGTAGTAATGTACTAGTAGCAAACTATTTTGGTATAGATTGTTTTAATGGATTAAACTGGAAAAGGGATAGGGTCTCAAAAGATCTCAGTAAACTACCGATGTACAATATTTTACGAAAGAATATCTACAAGGATGATAATTTTATATTAGGGGGAATTTTTTCAAGTGGCTTTATTGAAATAAAAGGAAATGGCTTCCATTTAACCAAAGTAATAAAAGAAGCTGAAACAAAACGAGTTTTTGGAGGTCATCTACAAGAAGTTTTCCAAATCAATGGAAAAACTATCTTTCTTGGACGCTCATTGGGGGCTATTATCTATGATCATAGTACTAAGCAAAAGAAAGAAATAAAGGATTCCGAAAACAAGTCTATTTTTAAGTATCATCTGTTGAATAATAAAGTTATTGCTCAATCAGAAAATGGCCAACTTTTTTACCTTACTAAAAATGACTGGAAACTAATTAAAAAACCTTCCTTTTTGAAGAAATATCTGCCATCTCAATTATTGCAACTCCAAGATGAAAATATCTTTTTTATTACCAAAAACGGAAAGGCATTTATTAGAAATAAAGAAGACCAGAAAGAAGTTATCTCAATATCTGCTTTATTAAATGCAAAGGATAATCAGAATATCAAGCTCAAGATTCAGGACAACAACATTTTTATCAAGTTAAATCACTCAATTGTAGTTTATAGCCTAAAACATAAGCGTATTTTATTTATAAAAGAGTTTGAACAATCACTTTATGATTTTACCCTGGATAAACAAGGTAATATTTGGTTGAGTACCAATGATGGAGTATATTTTATTGAAACTAATACTCCATTTTATGCACAAACCAACAAAAACAAGATAAAATCAAGGTTTTATGATAATGAACGAATTATTGACATAAAGCTTAATTTGACTGACTTAATCATCACTGAAAACAGACAAGAGCGTCGGATAAATGGAATTGGTAAACTACGAACTTTTGTAACCTATGATAACCTAAGATTCTTATGCACAAGCAGTGGGACGTACATATTAAAGAATGGTTTAGTCGAAAAAATATACGATAAAGGAAGTTATAATGTATTAAGGCAAAAAATTAACAATGACATTAGATATTATATTCTTAGTAATAGTAATCTAGCTATATTAAACGCTCAGCTAAACTTGCTTAAAGAGGAGGAAATTGAAAGGTTTAAATATTCTCAATCCTCAATACTATATCAAAACAATATCCTTTATTCTACAATCAGGAAGGTTATAAGACTCACACTTTCAGCGGATGGAAAAAGAATTATCAAGAATGAGCAATTGGGCTTTCCAAAGGAAACTTTTTTAGCCTTCAGGTTGCAGGAATTTAATAATAATTTGAAAGTCAATAATGCTTATGGGATTTTTGAAATTGACGCCTCTAATAATTTTAAAACCCAGGAAATCACAGAACATATTAAGAATTTAACCAAAGATAGTTCAGGTAATTATGATGTTTATTTTTCGTTTGCGCATTTTATTGATAACAATACGATCTTAACAACTCCTGCTTATATCAGATCTAATAATGATCAAAATTTACCATTATTATTACAAAAAAATAAACAAGGCCAATGGCGAGCTAATTATACGCCTTTTATGCACTTCGAAAAATCCTTCGTGCTTGATCTAATAAAAAATCCAAAAGGTAATTATGAGTTCATTACCAAGGATTACATTATAGAATATAATCCTACAAGAGAAGTCAATACTGATTATGCTTTTAAAAGTTACATTCGGGACGTTTTGATAAAAACTATCAAGACTGATGCCACTGATAAAAAACAAATCCGTACTTCTTTGGCAGATTCTAGCATTTATACCAGTCATACTCACAATAAAAGCCCTACAGAATTAAACTACCAATACAACACCCTCACCTTTACCTACGCCTCGGATAGTTGGGCCGCTTATAAGCGTAACGAATACAGTTATCAACTCATTGGTCAAGATGATACTTGGTCTAATTGGAGTAAAGAGCAAAAGAAAGAATACACCAACCTTCGAGAAGGTACTTATACCTTTCGAGTACGTTGCCGCAATATATATGGAACCATTAGCTCGGTAGCTACTTACACCTTCACTATTCTACCGCCTTGGTACCGTACTTGGTGGGCATATTTAACTTACAGTTTAATTGCCATCTTCTTACTACTAGGAGGTAGCATAGGCTATGGTCGTTATCGTACTCGTCAAATCCGCCGCCGTAATCAGGAGTTGGAACGAGTGGTAGAAGAACGTACTGAGGAGATCAGAACTCAACAAGAAGAGCTAAAAACTACCAATGAAGAGTTGGTAAGGGCCAATCAACGCATCCAGGAAGAGCGGGACGAAAAGGTTAAAATTTATCTACAGGAAGCCACCGATGCAACGGCTAAATTGCAGGAGATTCGCCAAATACTCTCCAAAGAAGGCGCTGAAA
>DMXI01000677.1 GCA_003483885.1 Microscillaceae bacterium | reverse complement strand
GTGCTGAAAAAACGTGGATGTACCTGATCAAAATGTACCTTAAGTCTTTGCCATTCTTGTTCTAAATCAGTGTTTTCTTTGATAATCTTTTGGATATTATCAAGGTGTACTAGCCACTTCTTAGGAGCCACATTCTGAAACTGCTTAAGTTCTTGCTGAATATTACCCAATATATTAGTCTTTTGGTGAATCAAAAGGGTAGAAGTGGCCAGCTCCTGATCCTTATAATCCAATTCTAAGCGTAGCTGTTTATTTTCTTCTTGCTTAAGTTTTTGCTCTACAGCAAGGCGTTCGCCCTCAGCCATATGACGTGCATTCTCTTTTTCAAGAACCAAACTTTTTTGGTGCAATAATTTACTCCTCAGTTTATAATGTTTAAAAAACAGCAATAAGACAACGCCCAGTAAAACCAGCCCTATCAATGCTATATCGCGTAGCCTACGCTGAAGTCGTGCTTTTTGCTCCTGTAGTTTATTTTCTTTTTTTAGCAAACTGATCACTTCTTGCTTTTTTTCATCTTTGTAGCGTTGTTCAATTTTTGAAATTACTTCCGACTTCTGATTATTAAAAATGCTATCATAGGTCTGTTTATATTTGATATGGGTAAAATAAGCTTGCTCAAAGTTTTTGATGGCTTCATAGTTTTGTGCTAACAACTTGTAGCTGGCGCAAAGCTCATTAAGTGATTGTAATTCGGTGAAAGGAGTCTTACTTTGCTTAAGATAATCCTCTGCGGTTTGGTATTGCCCCTGAAGATGATATATCTCACCTATGTTTCTAAGCATGACCCCAGTAGCTAGCAAATCCTTTCTTCTTCGAGCATATTGTAAGGCTTTCTCGAAATGATCAATCGCACTTTTGTATTGGAGAGTAGTTCGGTATACTTCGGCGATGTTGTGGTAAAGAATGACCAGGCGATGAAAATCATTGGTGAGTAATTGATAGTCCAATGCTTTTTTGTAAAAATAGATTGCTTTATCAAATTGTCTTAAGTTAAAAAAAGCAATCCCTATAAAATTATAAGCCCTGGATAAAATTCGCTGATCATTTAGTTTCTGAGCTACCTTCAAAGCGTTTAAACCACATTTTTTGAGTAGTTGATATTTTTTTTGATCTGTATACAAAATACCCAATTGTGCCAGGGCCTGGTATTCCTGTTCCAGTAATTGAAAACTTTGGGCATACTCCAATGCTTTTTGCAGGTATTCGTGGGCATGGGTATAATGTTTTTGTAAACGGTGAAAGTTTCCTATCTGACAAGTAGTATGACAAATCTTGGCTTTGTTTTGAGTATCATAGGCTATCTTCAAAGCCTTGTGATAGTTTTTAAGGGCTTGTTGGTGCTCATTGCGGGTAATCAAAATTGGCCCTAAACCATTCAGGCAATCAATTTGATGTAGATAGAATTGATGCTGTGTGGCTATTTTGTACCCCAACTGAAAATGCTTTTGAGCCTTTTCAAACTCTCTATAATGTAAATGTAGATTCCCCAAATGTACGTGTCCCTGAGCTATATTTAAGAAGTCTTTGTGCTGAAAAGCATGCTTAAGTCCGTGAGAGAAACATTTAGAGGCAATAAGGCGGTTAAATTTTTGTGACAGACCCAGTTTATACAACGAGTCTATACTTAGGTTTTGTAAGGCTTTATCTTTGGGCAAATTAGATAATACTGGCACTACTGGTTTGTCTTGAGCTGTAAGGTGGCTAACAAAACTCAACAAAGGAATAGCTGAAGCCAATAAAACAAGTGTTACTTTTTCATAACTTTTTTTCCAGGGGTAAGTAGCTGAAGTTTTCATTTTTTAAGATGTTTGTGGTTTTGATTGATATTAGAGAGGGTAACTGGTTATCTGTAAAAACAGTATAAACTGAGTAATTTAATAGGATGATTACCTGCTTTTTTATCTGGTTATAGTGCTGGTAAACAACAAGTTGTGTGATTTCCTCTCAATAAGTGTAATTTTTAGCAAAGAAAAGTATTTTATAAAATCAAGTAAACTTTAGTCGGGCATTTTTATACTATTTTAGTGAAAATTTGTGAATATTCTTTGTTCGTTTTTTGTAGAGATAAATGATTACTATGAATACATATAAGTAAAATAATCATATTTTGTTAAAAAAAACTTATGCTAAAGGTGCATATGGGCTAAAAAACTACAATTATGTATTTTGGGGTTTTAATATTTATAAACCCGTTAATAGATGAAAAAACTATTTACCCTCTCTTTTTGTGTCGGTATTGGCTTGCTTTTGAGCAACAGTGCTATGGCACAACAAACCAATTCTACTCCTCCTTCCACCGACCAAAGACTTTATAAGATTGTAGAGGCTGTTTCTCCCAAACGCATTGAGACTGATATACGTAAACTGGTGAGTTTTGGAACTCGCAACACGCTTTCGGATACCGTATCGAATACCCGCGGAATTGGGGCTGCCCGACGCTGGATCAAAGCCGAATTTGAGAAGATTTCAAAAGCTTGTGGAGGCTGCCTGGAGGTAAAATACCAACGTTATTTAGTGAAAAAAGGCGTGAGCCGTCGTATTCCTAAAGATACCTATATTGTAAATGTGATAGCCATTCAGCGCGGTACCAAAAACCCAAATCGCTATGTAATCATGAGCGGCGATATCGATTCGCGAGGCAATGATGTAACCGATACCAAAAAAGATGCTCCTGGTGCAAACGACAATGCTACAGGAGTTGCAGGTGCTTTGGAAGCCGCTCGAGTACTCAGTAAATATAAATTTGAAAATAGCATTGTATATGCAGCCCTTTCGGGCGAAGAGCAAGGCTTGTTTGGAGGAAAGCACATGGCCGAAGTAGCCAAACAAGAAAAATGGGATGTTTTGGGCGTGCTCAACAACGACATGATCGGTAATATAGAAGGGATAGATGGCGTAAAAGACAATACCACTTTTCGGGTTTTTTCAGAACCCAGCCCACCCACCACTACCCAGCGTCAGCGTCGTATGCAGCGTTTTTATGGAGGCGAAATAGATGGTAATTCTCGTCAATTAGCCCGCTATGTGGCTCGATTGACCAATACCTACATGACCAATCTAAGAGCTATTATGATTTATCGGCTGGATCGTTTTGGCAGGGGAGGACACCACCGCCCTTTCAACGACTTGGGTTTTGCTGGAGTACGTATTATGGAAACACACGAAAACTACTATCGCCAACACCAAGACATTCGCACCGAAAATGGTATTAAATACGGAGATGTGATAGAAGGGGTAAATTTTGAATATGCTGCGAAGCTTACTGCGGTCAATGCCATTACGATGGCAAGTTTGGCCTGGGCCCCTACTGCTCCTCAAAATGTAAAAATTGGTGGTGCCGTTCAGCCTTCTACCACTTTGGCTTGGAAAAAAAGCAATGATTCCAACTTAGCGGGTTATAAGATTTACTGGAGAGAAACTACTGCTCCTCAATGGCAATATTCTCGATTTGTGGGCAAAATTGACCAATTTACCCTAAAGAATATCGTGATTGACAACTTCTTATTTGGAGTATCTTCGGTAAGCAAAGATGGACACGAAAGCCCAGTTGTCTTCCCTGGTGGCATTCTTAGAAGAAGGTAAATGCTTAAAATACCTGCCAGGCACGGTTTGCGTTTGGCAGGTATATATTACTTATCTACAAAATACCACCATTAACACCAATATTTTGCATGTTGATCCATTTGCCTTGATCACTGGCCAGTAAAACCACCGCGTTGGCTATATCTTGCGGTGTTCCCAAGCGCCCAAGTGGGGTTTGACTTACCAATTGATCTACCATTTCCTGGGGCGCTACCAAACTTTCAGTTTGAGTAACTCCTGGAGAAATGACATTTACATTGATTTTTCGGTTGCCCAACTCTTTACCCAAACTATAGGCAAAACGTTCAATAGCTGCTTTACTACCCGCATAGGTTCCACCAGCTGGAGTAGGCATTTGAGTAGCTCCTGATGAAAATACCAAAATGCTCCCATGATCTCTTATTTTTTGCGCCGCTTCCTGCAATAAGAAAAAAGTACCTTTGGTATAAGCAAAAGCCTCATCGTATTCTGTTTCCTCAATCATAGCCAAAGGTTTGAATATGCTGCGTCCATAGGCATTACTTATAAGTACATCTACTTTGCCTAAACTTTCTTCTACAGTTGAAAACAATGATTTCACGGTATCTAGATTTTTAAGATCTAGTTTTACCGCCATAGACTCTCGGCCCAATTGTGTGATTTGAGAGACTACATCCTCAGCTTTTTGTTGGTTGCCAGCATAAGTAATAGCAATTTTGACTGGTTGTTTGGCCAATTCTAAGGCAATTGCTTTTCCGATTCCTTGTGATGCTCCAGTAATAATAACGACTTTATCTTTCATGATTTGTTCTATTTTAATTGTTGTGTATATGCAACAATCAGGTTAAAAAAATTAACGATTTAAATTGGTAATGATTTTTTGAAGTAATGTTACACAAAGTGTACGCTCATCTTCGGTAATATTAGTAAAAGCCTGTTCAGTAGCTTGCCGAATGGCTTGGTTTACTGGGGCTTGTATTTTTTTGCCCAAGGTTGTCAAGCATACTGCTTTGGCCCTTAAATTATTAGGTTGTGGTTTGCGTTCTACCAAACCGACTTCTTCTAGGTCATCCACAATGCGTGATACTCTATGACGATCATATCCCATCCATTCTGCAATGGTTTGTTGGGTTACTTCGTCTTGAGCCCAAAGGTTAGATATCACAGGGTAGTAAGCTACTTTCAAAGGAATACCTGCTTGTTCAAGGTATTGAGTCAATGTTTTTTTCATAAGTGAATGAACCTTGCCCGATAAGTAACCCAACGAATGTAGTTTGTTACGTTCAATATTTTCCATGTGAATGACTTTTTGTTGTATATATACAACGTTTGGCGTGAAAAAGTTTTATGAATACCAAGTTTTTTTCAAAGGATCAATTACCTATAATATAAAACTTTGGTAGTCAATGATTTAACTTGGGTAGAGACTTTTGCTTTGAATAAAATAAGAAAAAAGTAATTCCTTAGGATTCTTGTTTTTGAGGGTATTCTCAATAAATTATCTTGTAAAAACCAAGTCTTTATTCAGTGATAATAGGACAACGTTTACTGACAAATACCTTGAGATTATTCACTTAAAATCCAGCTTTTTGCTTTTTCCATAGTACTGAAGTAATGCATCCTTTGCTCTTCCTCTTTTTGGTTAACTTCATCGGTGAGCTGGGCTACCGATAAGTTAGCAATGAATTCCTCGGGCATTACAAAACAAGATTTCTCAAGTACCTTATAGACCTCATTAGCAATGTTTTCGACGGTCCATAATTGCATTTCGGGAGCAATGAAGAAATTAAAGTCCCGATTGTCTACAATACTATACTTGGGCCGAATAGTCAATATAGATTGCTTCCACTTCAATAACATGTCTTTAAACTCTTCTTCTGACATGTACATGGTGTCTTTTTTGGTAATGTGGTAGTGAATACCTGTATCTTGATCAATATATATTTGATTATACTTGTTGTCAATTAAGATTTCCATATGATTTTATTAGGTGATTGAATACTATAGTTGTGGTAAATCTGGCCTAACCTATCGGGTAGATATAGTTGATTTTCCTGAGTTTATTTGAGCCATTCCTCTGCTTTGGCCCGGTCGCTTACGTACTTTACCTGGGTATCTAGACTTACTCTATCAGCTTCCTCAATGTATTGGTTCATAGATATTTTGGACACAAATTCTTCTGGCATTACAAAGCATATTTTGTTTACTCGCTTTTCTGCGATTACTGGAGCGGTAATCTGTTCTGTAATCCAAACTTGTAAATCGGGCGAGACTGCAAATTGCATTTTACAAGTGTCAATCAAAAAAAACTTTGCTGGAGTTTTAAAAGCAAATGCTTTCCATTTAATCAACATGCTCTTAAAGTCATCTTCCACCATTTCGCTCGTTGCAGGTTTGACAATATGGTACAAAATAGACGTTTGGTCATTGTACAAGATGTCATTAAATCGATTACTCAAGTAAGTTTCCATAAGTATTATATTTTAAAGGTTTGGCGACTTTGTATCACTTTTATTTAGGCAAATAACTAGCTACTAGTATCGAGAGGTGTTAAAAACAATGTTTTACGGTAATCTTCGCTTTTAAAGTGCCAGAGTTAATGTTTAGGCACACGAATACCACATAGTAGTTTGTTGAAGCAATTATTTACCTTGATTTATGAAAATAAACTGAAGAGCAAGCGTTGATATGTGATTAGAAGAGAATAGTTGGTTGTAGTTTAAGCGAAGGATTAAAAACAATAGGGTTTTATTTCGATACGGAAGAAAGCTTAAAAGGATGCAGAAAAGTATACTTTTATGAAAAAAAATTGCCAATAAGTAAAACTAGACAATTCCTACCTGGAATTTGCCCCAGCTTTTGAGTCATTTGGGATTGTATCAACAAAAGCCAGGATAAATTCTGTATGAAATGATTACTCACCAGTCCATACTGGAGGGCGTTTTTCAGCAAATGCTTTGAGGCCTTCTTGCGCATCTTTGGTTTGGATGGTTTCGGCCAATACCTTAGCCAAATAAGCTTGCTGCTCACTTTCAGGCAGGCTTCGCATTTCGTCAAAAGCTTTTAGACCCAGGCGAATAGCCGATGGAGAGTTTGCAAATATTTCTTGGGTAAGATTTTCTATAGTGGCGTCTAATTGATCCTCCGAGGCTACTAAATGTGTAACCAATCCAGCTTGTTGGGCTTCAGCAGCACTCATACTTTTGGCTCGAATACAAAAATCAATGACTTGACGGGCAGGCATAATTTTGATTAGACTGGCCATTACCTGAAAAGGAAAAATACCTCGTTTTACTTCTGGTAAAGTAAAGGTGGCGTTTTCGGTAGCTACTACATAAGTGCATCCCCCAATCAACAAAAACCCCCCCGCATATACTGGAGCATGTACTTTAGCAATGACTGGCTTATGAATTTTGGTAAACAATTCGGCCATTACGATGGGTGTTTGTGGCATAGGGATGGTACTGTCATTGGCCTCTTCTTTGCCTCGCATCGCCTTAAGGTCGGCACCAGCACACCAAATTTTGCCATTGGCCGCAAACACTACTGCCCAAATGTGGGCATGATGGTGGGCATAACTCATCGCGTAGGCATATTCACGAATCATCGTGGGACTCATCGCGTTGCGTGCCTGAGGGCGATTAAGGGTAATGGTCAATAAGTGATCTTTCTCTGATACCTCGAGGTAGGCAAAAGTTTGCTCTTTCAAACCAGCCGTTTGTTCTTTGGTGTAATTCATAAGGTTCTCGATAGTTTACAATCTGACTTCGAGAGGCTAAATTATCATGAAATAATTTAGGGGACAATCTAAATTTTAATTACTCACTATATGGTGGAGTCGCCTTTGCTGGAATATTTTCTAACCTCTGTACAATCTCCGTGAGCCGGAGCCAATGTTGGTAATACAACGGAAGAGCTACTATATGCTCAATGAGCTGAAAAACGTACATCACCAAGGCAAACAAAGCTCCATATTGTGTGACGCCACTTTGTACGGCCAATACGATAGACACGACTAAAAAAGCCATCAATACCAACCAGGAAAGTGAAAAGTTGAGTGCTTCCAGATCGGATAGCTTGATATTCCAGCGCATCAACTGCCGAAGGTGTCCTGATAGTATGCGATGATCTTGACGAGCAATCACTTCTACCTGTTTTTCCAGTTCGTCGTTGTAGGCGCTATTAAATTGGGTAGTTTTTTCACCGCTAAAGATATATATGATAAATACCAGGAAAAGGGTAATGATTCCCCCCACGAAAATCTGGATATTCAAAAATGCTAAAATGAGAATAATGCCGGTCAGCCCTATGATTTGATTGATGAGTTCAGGTAGCGTGTTTTCCATAAACTCTATAATTTCTTCCAGCATATGGAGGCGAGCTGTTTTTGTAGAGTCGTTGCTTTCTTGAGAGTGGGCAATCATTTGGGCGCCAAGACGCTCAAAAACCTGGGCGTAAAACCGAGAATCGTATACCCGCCTACCTATGCCTATCACCAAGGCCAACAAACCCACAATGCCCAACTCGATGGCTCCCAGGTACGAATGATGAATGGCGGCATCTACAGCCTTCCCGATAAAGAGCGGAAATAGGATAGCCAGCCCCGCCTCACCCAAGATCAAGAAGAGTGTAAATAGCAAACGCCATTTGTATTGCCAGAAAATACTTTTGAATTGCATCTTTGTTTTTATTAGCAATTAAGCCATTCAAAGATGTACTTGGGTAGTTTAAAATGGACAATTCGAGGCAAACACAAACTAAGAATGCGATGTTTGTGGTTTGATGCGATCCAGGCCAACCCACTCGTGCTGGATATCTTTCATAAGCAAGGCGTTGTCAAGTTTCACTGAACCTTCGGGGAAAACCTGGGTGTTTTCGAAAAAGCTGGAATGTACATTTTCTACATCAAGCAATGATACTTTCCAGTTGAAAGCTCGTAGCTCGAGGCCGTCGTAACTGCCTTTTCGTGTTTCAGGGGAATAACCTACCGAACCGTTTTCAAAAAAATCGGATACACAACTCAAGTCATCAAATACACTTTCAGGGTTCCAATCATTGGTTTCGGTAGCGGTAATAGAGAGTGAAGTATCATCATCGCTTTTGAAGGCTACTTGATAACGACCATCTCCTTCGTTGATTGTGAATTTGGCAAAATGATGCTCTCCTGGGAAAACCCGTCCACCTACCAAGGAATTTAGGCGGGAAGAGGTGTCGCGTCGGGGAACATATACTCCTTCTTTAAGTTCGCCGTTTTCTTCCCATTCTACGGCGATGCGGTGTGCGCCATTTTCGGAGCCAATCCCAATCATTTTTGGAAAACCTTTAGGGCGTATTTCTTTGAGACGAATCAGACAAATACCCGCAATACCCTTGCCTTTGACCAACTTAGGGGTAAATGGTTTGGGCAAGTAGCTTTCTAATACTTCAGGGGCAACTTGGTAATTGATTAGAATGCGACGGTCAATCGTTCCAGTAACGCGGAGAATTTTCATATAAGTTGAATGTTGGTATGTACTCGTAAAACGAATAGCTTTACAAGAATGTTAGAGAATATTTTGGGGGTTATAATATTTGCCAATCATCCTCAAGCGAAGCCCTCGTGGCACGTTCTCCATAATTGAGGTGATAAATTTGATTAAGGCTTGGATCTCGTTTTACCAAGCTTTCTAAACTTACAAGTACTCCCTCATTTTGACCAGATTCTGACTGGTGATGAAATTGCCAATCTCCATCATCGTCGTGATAAACATATAAAATAGTTGCTCCCTCGAGTACTTCTTGAGTAGTAAACACCCCTAAATTTCGTTCTTCCAGAAATTTGAAATCGCTGTTACGATCCAATAAAGGTTGCTCAAAGCGAAGGTTCTCGCTAAAAGCATCATCCCAGGGAAAATGACCAGCCTTATCGGGCCAAACCATTTGCAATACGGGATAATCCTGGTAATCGTTGTACCAACTGGCATACCCCATATAATCGGGAAAATGAGCAGGTTGTACTGCTACAAATTGTACTGGTACATCGATCAGAAAGCTAGAGTAATTGACTCCTTCAATAAACTTTGTCCCCTCAGCGATTTGATTTTTAGCATTATTGATCATGGCTTCGGTAGAATCACTATCTAAGCCAATGAGGAGTATTTCGGGATGATTAAATTGCTTGACTAAGCCTATAGAGTAACCAAAGCGTGGGTTATAGCCATCGGTATTGATATAAGCCACACATAATTGATTCTCCTCAATATCTTTTAAAATACTTTCGGTAATTTGTTGATCTGACATAAGCTTTATATAGTCGCCATCTTTTCTTTAACCTGGGTAAGAGCTTCTTCCAGGCTGGGTTTGTAGTTCAGGGTTTGAATCTTATCCAAGTATTGCTGAGCTTGGACTTTATCATCAAAAATGAGACTGATATCAGTCAATTGTAAATAAGTG
>DMXI01000111.1 GCA_003483885.1 Microscillaceae bacterium | reverse complement strand
TTGGCCAACCAACCTCGCCAAATTGGCCACATACTATAGTCACTTACTATAATCAGTTTAAAAAGAATAGTATCTCTAGAGAAGAAGAAGAAGAAAGTTTAGATTTTGAAAATTTAAAAAATGCAGAAGCGGTTCAAAACAACTCTGAGACACCTTCAAGGCCCAAAAAAGCTCAAGGTCAAAGTCAAATTTCCTTTGTGGCCAGTGATGAGGAAGAAAAAACGAGTAAACCCACTTCTAAAACTTCAAAATCTAAGCGTAGCGCCAAAACAAAAATCAAGACCAAGGGTAAAACCGCGCAACCAAGCAAATCAACCAAGTCTGAAGAAATACCTCTTCCTTTTGATTCCAAGGTTTTCAAAGCCAAATGGGCCGAATGGCTGGCTTACCGCAAAGAAATCAAAAAGTCTTACAAGTCATCTCGCGCCATTCGGCAAATTTTCGCCCAATTAGCCCGGTTTGAGGAAGCCTTTGTGCTGGAGTTGATTGATACCTCGATGGCCAATGAATGGCGAGGATTGGTGTTTCCAAGGACGGGAGAATTGTATGAGCAGTGGCTCCAAAAACGAGCCTTGGCCAAAGAAAGGCAAGTACCCAAGCAAGGCTCAGGTACCAGGGCCAAGCCCCAGACAAACCTGATTTCCGCTACGCAGGAATCCAATAGTATTTACTGCCAACTCCAAAATCTGGAAAAACAGCAAGAGATCTTTGAAACTTATCCCATTCATCTGCTTCAAACCTTTGCAGAACAACTTAGAGGTATGTGGAAAAGAGCCAAAGCAGTAGAGATGCATGCCAGTGAAATTGGACGCATTAATGTTCTTGGGAAAAGAATCGCAGAGTTGATTGAGGCTAAAACCAAGCCTTCTAACACTAAAAACGCCTCTAGACAAGAGCAATTAGCACACTAAAACTATGACAAACACGAATCAAAGAGAAATAGAAAATGCCCAGTGGCTCAAAGAGCAGCTCGCAGAGCTGAACGATGCCGAGGTACTGGCAGCCACCCAAGGAGTTGAAACCCTGGTACAACTACTAAGCATCCACGACACTCATTTTGGCAAAACGCTGGGCCAAGTACTAATGAAAATAAGCCTTGTCATGAATCGCTACTTTGCCGAAATGGGAGATAACGACGAGGGCGAGTTTTTAGATAGCTATACCTGTATAATGGAGTTGCTTCAGGAGCTAGCCATGCGAACCAGTGAACTGGATGTACAAACCCTCAAAACCGCAGGAAGGAAACTCGGGATTGAGGTATTTTAAAAATTGACATACAAACGAAATGGATCAACTATTACAAAAAACATATTTGGGTAAAGAGATTGTATTTACTCCAGACGGCTGGATTAATGCCACGCAAACGATGAAGGCTTTAACCACCAAAAGATTGGATAACTTTATCAAATCAAAATATTTTACGGAATATGTAAGTGCCTTTTGTAGATACTACGATTTGAAGTATGAGGATGTGGTAAAAACTATTAAAGGAAACTTTTCAAAAAGTGATCACTCAAATTTAGGGATCACTCAAGGTACCTATTTTCACCCCGATTTGGTCGTGTTGTTTGCCCGTTGGATCAACCCTGCATTTGGGGTATGGTGCGATGATATCATTAAGCAAATCCTCACGGGAGAAATTGAAATCCGCTACAAGGAGTTACGGCAAGACTTTGACAAATTGGAAGATCAACGGGACAAGTTGTTTGAGGATTTAAGGCTTTACCAAAGGCCCGAAGATGTGGGTGGCCAAGGTGGAAATGATAGTACTCCAAAAATCTAATCTATGGGCATTATGACAAACTTTGGAAGCAACTTAATGCTTATCCGCAAAAAGAGAAGAATGACTCAGGCAGCGTTGGGCAAAGCCATTGGTACCTCGGGCGATGTAGTAGGCAGATACGAACGGGGTGATATTACCCCGTCTATCGAGGTGGTGGTGAAAATGGCAGATGCTTTAGAGGTATCAGTTGATTACCTCGTAGGTAGAATTAGCGTCGATTTGAGTGAGCAAGAGATCATTGAGCGAATAGAGGCCATTTCAAAGCTTAGCAAGGCCAATCAGGCTTTTTTGTTTCGGTTAGTGGATATGGTGTTGAGGGATATCATTTTTCAAAAAACATTTCTTAAATAGGAAGAATTTGGTCTCAGATATAAAGAGATAAGTTGTTAATATACAGCCGTATCAATAACAAATTTATCTCTCTATATACGAATTTTTATCTCGCTGGCATCAGAGAAGTAGTTAATCATTGAGTTTCACTCATTAACCTACAATCTTACCTTTCACCTTCTAAAAGCCCTTTTTTCCCTTTTGCATTATGCCTTGTTGTAAAAACACAAAGCATCAGACACTTTGCTCTTTCGTTAAGATCGTCTCCCCAATATTTTTCACATCCTCCTGGCTCTCTCAAATGCGTTGGGCAATGGTGTTTATGGCCCCCTTTGGTAGCACGTAGATCATTTTGGGTAAGCGAAAACTTCCCAAACTTTGTTTTCAATGTTTTCATTGTTTTTTAAGTTAAAGTATAAATATTGATATAAAGAGTGCTTTTGACACACTACAAAGAAATCAAAAAGGTGCAGAAAAGCTTGAACATATTAGCCAATGAATGTCAACATTGGAAAACCATTTTAATAATGGTAGTAGAGCAAGCATCAGCAGATTACTAATAATTATATCAGTCGTTTAGTATATTTTTTAGTTGTTTTTATCAATAGTATGATACTGTCGTAACTTTATATTATTAAGACCAATAAAACCAATTTTTGAGGCAGTTAATCTACAAAATCCATTATTGACTTGTCTTATGTATTAGTAAGTCTTTTACTTCTTTATCTGCTCTGTTGACCTAATCTTAATAAACATTCAATCATATTATTCATTTACCACATATTATTGATTGGTTAAATGTGATTTTTTATGGACTAACACTCTACTTATTTCACTTTACGCCAGGGCCAGTTAATGTAACGTTTGACAACCTCTAGCAGGTTTTCATTGGCTTGAGTAGTTTCCTGGTGATTTTTCTCAGTGAGTTGATGAAGCGTATCTAGTTTGGTTTCCAGGTCATCGAGTTTACTCAGCTTGATGCTTAGCTCACGGTGATTGCCCACCATATCATCCCTGAGCTCTTTAGTATTTTTTTCTATAGTTTCTATCTGAGGCTTAAACCGCCGAACAGCATTCTCAAATTCTTCTAAACTATCCTGAAACCTCTTAAAGTTCTTATCATATTGCTCTTGCACCGTCTCCTGTTGCTGGGCGGTCTGTTCATTTAGTTGTTGTACCTGAGCCTCAAAACTACCAACCACTTCCTGTATTTTAGCTTCCAATAACTCGGCATTGGCCCCCATATCTTTTTCAATGGTGGCATACGCTTCAGTTTTTTGAGTAATCTCTTTTATCTGACTGTTTATTTTTTGTAGCAGGGTATTGGTAGCATCTTGTAATTGTTGCTTGTGTTTGTTGGTTGCTTTTTCCTGATTTTTTCGAATTTGTTCCAGCTTTTGTTGTTGATCAATTACAGCAGTGTCTACTTTGGTGAGTAATTGATCGCCAGTTTGACGAAGGGTTTCATAAAAATCCTTGACTGTTTTGAGGTCTTTGAGTTCCTGCTCTAGCTCGGTGAGGCTTTGGTATACTTGGTCTTCCATAAAATTACTGAGTTAATGCGTGTTGTTTAAATTCTTTGATCCATTGAGTGTGGATCTTTAAGCGGAAAAGCTCTGCTACCAGCTTGATTTGTTGCTGTACCTCAGGTTGATTTTCAAACCTTTGGGCAATGTCATCCAACAATGTGCCTGCTTGCTGGGCAAAAACTGATTCAGGTAAATAATGGTAATGCTCTGATTTTTGAAGTATTATCAATGCTTGCATCATTTGTTGACAAGCCTCCTCTATTTTTTTAGGACGGCGATAGTATAACCCCAAATGAGTAAAACCCTGTAAAAATAACAAGGTGGCGTTGTCGTTGCGTCCTCGTTGCAATAACAAAGTAGTGGCTCCTCGTAAATGTTTAAAATTATCTACCTCAGACCCTTGGTCTAAGTCTATGGCTCTGGTGTATTTTCTAATTACATCTAATGGTACTAATACTGGGCGAGACAAAAATTCTACAGGTTGGATTTGAGAAAGGGGATTTACCTCAATTGTCTGTGAATATAACAGGCGAAGTTCAGGAGCTACCTCTAACCGCCCTTCGTTGGTATCTAACTTGAGCGAATAAGGCAGGCCTTCGATGCTGTGGTAATCACGGGCATATTTAGAGTTAAAATACAGATCTATGTATTCACCAAAGGCCTCACCACCTTCTTCTATTCCTAAGGTGCAAGCATCTTGCATCGTATCAATGCCTTTTTTACGGCGAGCCGCTATTTGCTCATAAATAAATTCCAGCATAAAATTCACCATTTTATCGAGGCTGGTTTTACCCGATTTGCCAGGAATAGTGGCTAGAAAATTGCGAGTACGGGCATCGGTAAAATACTGATTTACATAACGATACAAGTGATTGATGAGGCGAGGTTCTGACATCCTTTCAGGACTAAAAGCCAAGGCATCATCCTTGCGCGAACAAGTAAGTATAAATTGTTTTCCTTTATAGTCTATTTCGTAGTCATCTATAATACCCAAGATAGATAAGCGATAAATGGCCTTGTGGGTATCTGCATCCATTCGGCATTTATCAATACATAAGTTTACAGTAGCGATAAAACCCTGTTGATTGTTTGGATTACTTAAATACTCAGAGGCTTGTTTGGTTCGGGTCTCTTTCTGTAGCTTTTGTTCAAAATCTTCAAAATTCTGGGCATCCTTGAGCCAGGATATCATGAGTTTTACCCCAAATTCAGTGCATATTACTTCACTTAGGTGTTGTCTGATTTCTTCTACCAACCCTTCAACATCGGTGGTAAAGTCTACAAGGATGTTCTGTACTTGCTCTCCAATGGCGGCTTTTGCCAAATAATGCAAAATACCTGGCTTAGTATGGGCGGGAATTTTGGTGGTAAGGTAAGTAATGATATCATGTTGATTAGGGTCATAATGCTCCTTGAGATAATCAGCAAAGAATGCTTCTATTTGCCAAAGCAAAGAACGATCACCATTAACTTTATGTAGCGCAAGTTTTTTGTTTTTCACCTTAAAAATACCTTCATAAGTATTAGAGTTAGAGCCAGTATTGTTTTTTTGTGCATGGTTTATAAATATACTATACCCATATTGGGAAGAATCATCTTGACTGATATAATGACTGGGAAACTGCGATTTGAATGCCCGTTTCATTTCGGCAAAGTTATCTTTAGTACCTACTCTTATTTCTTCCAATAACTCTTGAATGGTTTCTTTTTCTCGGCCTACTCCTTTGAAAGAGTTCTCGTGAAAATAAAGTTGAATGTCTTTATCAGTTTCTTGCGGAATACCTCCTTCTTCGTAGGTTTGGTTATTGAATAACAAATAGCTCATGGCCAGTTTGCGATCCCGTCCGGCTCTACCAGCCTCTTGCACAAAACTTTCCAGTGACGAAGGATAAGCAAAGTGTACCGTAAAGCGAATATTGGGCTTGTCTATGCCCATACCAAAAGCTTTGGTGGCTACCATCAAGTTGCTTTCATGGTTTACATACTTTTCCTGTTCAGCCATAAACTTAGCATCCTCTTTCTCTTGATTCTCGAGGTTGTCACCAGTGCCCATATAATGGGTAATTTTAAATTGCTTATGTTCATTATTGATGCGGTCAAATATACCTGCATTATGAGCGGTAGACAATATACCATAACTTCCTCTTCGATGCGGAGAAAAGATAAGCCCTGCGTTTAGAAATTTGCCATCAAAGTGTTGGTGATTTGTTCTTTGGGCCTTCGCTTTATAAAAATCCGATTGCCAATAATCAGGTTCAAAATTAGATCTTTTTAGGGTAGCTATTTTACTTATTAGGGCATCCTGATCGTTAGTGTCTTGAGTTTGGGCAAGCTCTTCTTCCAGAAGGGCAATCAGGTGGGGATTATGATGTTCTTGTTGCTGGAGGTCTTGGGGTACCTGAGCCAACAAATGATTAAGTGCCTCTATTTTGGCCGCAGAAATTTTACTACGAACCTTCCACATATCTTCATTACCCTTTAATTCTGCGGGTACATCTAATATCTTAAAGCGTAACTCTAGCCGGTCCATTTGGTCATGACGCACCACCGCCTCATCGGTGAGTTGTTCGGCTTCAGTATCGCCTGAAAGCTCGCGCTGGATATCAGCCAGTACATCATAAGAAGCCGTAGCGGTAAGGCCAAATAGAGTAACCTTTGTATTTTGTTTGGCAGTACGACAATGTTGCAGGGCATTGCGGCCCAATTGCAAATATACCGGACGGAAGTCGTGTCCCCATTCCGACACACAGTGAGCTTCGTCTATAACACAATAACTAAAGTAAATACCCTGATCATGCATTGCTTGGAGCAAATCTCGAAACTCCCGCATTTGTAGCCGCTCAGGTGATACAAAGGCGAATTGCACTTGGCCTGACTCTAATTGTTTCTGGGCAGCACGCTTTTCTTCGGCAGTGAGCAAAGAGTTGATATATACCGTGCTGGTAATGCGGCGTTGTTTGACCAGGTTGGCATGCTGATCTACCATCAGCGAACGAATAGGTGCTACTACCAAACAAATGCCTGGTTGCAATAGAGTGGCCAGTTGATAAGTCAGTGATTTACCTCCACCTGTAGGCAACAGGCCAATGACTGATTTGCCTTCCAGAGCTCGGCTTAAAATAGGAAGTTGACCAGGGCGAAACGCCTTCAGATAAAACAATTCGCCTAGAAAGTATTCCATCAATTGTTGGCGTTTAGCATCAGATTCAAATTTCTCCCCAGCATCAAGGTAATGCCCTAAAGCTGGATAAGTAATCGTGGTACTGGTATATACCTGGTTAGGTGCTTGTATCGAAGTAGCCGAACGTATGCACGCATAATGAGTAGCCTTAAAACCCGACAAGGCATCGGGCATGCCCAGTCGCTGTAATACCGATACATCTATTGCTAAATCAAAGTCTCTGTGAGAGGCAAAGTCGTATAAATACTTTTGGTCATGAAAAGCTTGCCATTGCCTGCGGCCAAATACTGTAACCGTAAAACGAGGTGCTACTCTTTGTTTACCTTCCAGTTGGAGTAAATGCTCCATCATTTGTTTGAGTTGGCCAATGGCCAAATAAGCGCAGGGTACATCTTGCTCTACCACCGCAATGCGAATGTGGGTTTCTTTGTTATAAGCATGTTTGGTGGCTAAGAGGTATTCCAGAATGGTTTTTTGTAAACGAGCCACTGCCAAAGGTACCAATGCCAGATTCAGGTAATCGAGCCAGGAGCCTTTGAGTGCTTTTTGGTAATTATTGGCAACTAGCTGCATTGCAGTAGAATGCTGGTTGATTTTTTGGGTGATGCCTTGCATCTTGTGGCTAAACTCGTGCTTTTGGTTGCTGACAAAACGCACTGGTTTGTACCATTGGGCCTGCTCTATAGCCCAATCCCTTTTGGAGTCTTGGCTTTTTTGAGCAGCTTGCTGGTGTTGTAGCCCATCGGTTTCTATTACCCATCCGGCTTTTTGCTGGCGATCAGGATAAGGGTATTGCAGGGCAAAGTCTACCCGCTGATCTTTAAAATTATCTTCTTGTATGATGGAGTCTAAACTACGTTGCCGAGTTGCCCATTGGGCTACTCCTGCCCCCAGGTGGGGCACCATTGTGTGGTAAAAGAAATTACGTTCCAGCGAGCTGTCAAACGCAGGGCTGGGGTAAGTGGTCGCATCAGTAGCAATGTCTTGGGGTGGTATGCGGGGGTCAACAATATGCAAAGCCTGCCACAATTGCTCAGGTGAAAAAGCTTTAGTAGGTAGTACATCAAAATTATAGGTAGTTTCTTCTAATGTGTAGAGTTGATGGCACCACTGAGCCAGTTGTTTTTCTACTGATAAAAATGTACGGGTAGGAGTTCCCCTGCTTACCAGATTGGAAAGAATGGCGGTGATGGGGTCAGGCAAAGTTTGGGGCGGAGTTTTGAAACTGGTGGCTAAATCAAAACGAGCCAATAGGTTGAGTAAGGCATCTACCTCTTGCTGGGATGGGGCTTTTTTATGTTCATTTACATATTTGCGTAAACCATAAAAAACTACTTCGGATACTGCTCCAGCCACCTGTTGCCGAATAGACCAATGGGTATTTTGTGCCATAATATGTAGTTGATAGATCTAATGAATAACTTATTGATTTTTAGGATTGCTATGTAGGTTAGGCACAAATAGCGGGCACCAAATTATCAACCCATTCGCTAAAATCCAAATAAGGGTAAAGATTTAGTATAATCTAAACATCTCAATGGTTGTATGAAGTCAAAATACTTTAATAAGTATTTAGATGAGTACTGTACATACCATCAAGTAGAGCGCGATGATGTAATCAAAATAGAAAAGGGGGGTAGCTTCTCAAAAAGTGATCAAACAAATCGTTCGATCACTAAGCAAGGTACATATTTTCATCCTGATTTAGTCGTGCTGTTTACCCGTTGGATCAAACCCGCATTTGGAGTATGATGCGATGATATTATCAAACAAATTCTTATGGGGGAATTTGAAATCCGCCATAAGGAGTTACGGAAAGACTTTGATAAGTTGGAAGATCAGCAAGATAAATTATTTGAGGAACTGAGGCTTTATCAAAGGCCAGAAGAAGGTGATGACCAAGATAGAAGCGATAGTCCCCCAACAATCTAGTCTATGGGCACTATGACAAACTTTAGAAGCAACTTAATGATTATCCGCAGGAAAAGGAGAATGACCCAAGCAGCTTTGGGCAAAGCCATTGGCACTTCAGGAGATGTAGTAGGCAGATACGAACGGAGTGACATTATCCCATCTATTGAAGTGGTGGTGAAAATGGCGGATGTATTGGGGGTATCAGTAGATTACCTCGTAGGTAGAATTAGTAAGGCTTCCCCTAATTTTTCACTTATTATTTGAATGAGACGACGAGCGTCATTTACTACCGCTTTTATGTCTTCATAAGAATCTGGTAAATATTCTTCCACCTTCTTGTCCTTGATCAACTTCTCTAGATCTTTGCCATCGCCAGGTGAATAGCACAACAACCATTTGGTTTGTCTAGGTAACAAAGAAATCTATGGAGGTTGCCCATCTAATTACCTAATAAGAACCTTTGTGTCCATTTCTGTTCAACTTTTCCCAAATGGCCTTTTTGGTGTAATTATCTGTTTACCAATCTTTGGCAATTTGATCAGCATGACTATCCAACTTATTGGTTTTGATGATAGGAGGCAGAGTTTTGGATAATGCATATTTCTTGATTGTTTAGCGATGCAAACCTGTAAGCTGTGAGATTTTACGTAGGTTGTATTTTTTCTTTTGTAGCTGTTTAACCTCCTTGAATTTAGCCAGTCGTTTGGAAGATATTTCACAGCTTTTGTCTTCAGTAAATTTTTCCTTATCAATCAGTTTTCGGTTGGGGAGGTTTCTGATTGATGGAAATAAGCGCTTGTTTTTTGAGCTACTGCCCTAAGCATTTCAACTTTCCCATACAAAAACCTCTCAACAGTATCCCCCCAATTTTTAAGCAGATGCCAACGATTGGCAACCTGCTTGGCTTGTGGTGCTCCTTCATTGATTGCTTCTCCATAAAAGTTGGCTCTATCTCTGGTGATAATTTCCACTTCTGGATGTTTTGTAGCCAACTAGCCAATGTTTCACTTCTTCCACCTGGCAGTAAATCCATAGGCTTCTGTTTTTCTAAATCCACTAGAATAGTCCCATAATAAGCTCCTTTGCAAAATGCCCAGTCATCAACTCCCAATACTCAAATTGATCTTGTAAGTTCAGCAGACAAGGATTTAGCATACCTCAAAAGAGTGTTTAGTCCTATATTCAGTCCCTGTTTTTGCAAGTACTTCTTACCAGCTCTACCACCTATGTGCAATGCTGTAGAAGCATACATTGTCTTCACTTGTTGACTTTTACGTGAGTAAACGGGGATAACTTGCCCGTACTGTTCAGCAAATGTTTTACGAAAGTATTCCCTGTTTATACAACAAAAGCGAAGAACCTTTAATAAGATTTGCACCCTAAATCCCATGCAAAGCAGATGCTCAATCTTGCGTTGATAGTAACCATGTAAAATACCAAAACGAGAAAAGCTTTGCATAAAGAACTTAATCAGAGAATTTATCCCAGAAGCAAGTTGAGTTTCACCGATAGATCGGCATTTATAAACTTGTTCTGATTTGAGAAGTTTTGCGTGAGGTAAGGTTGGGAAAATGAGTGATTGGAGCATTCGAAAAGTTTATGCTCAAGCCAACCACACAATTTGGAACAAAGTCAGTATTAACAATCTCTTCTACTATCTGTTATAAAAGTAAACTGTATTAATTCATTCTCTTAAACCTCATAATCTTTAAGCGAAATACCTATACAGTTGTTTATGGAACGGAATACTTTAATATTAAAAATATCACCTATGCTGTCAGAATTGATTTATGTAAGCCGAAGAAGTACTACCTGTACAGATGCAGACGTAGCACAAATTTTAGAAGCAAGTGTTCATCAAAATAGTAAAAAAGACATTACAGGGGTCTTATTATACTCCAAGAGTCAGTTTATTCAAGTACTAGAAGGAGAAGCAGCGGCAATAATCACGTTGTATGATCATATCAAAAAGGATCCAAGGCACCATCAAATACTTCTCGTTTCCCTTAACCTTATCGAAGAGCGCTATTTCCCTAGTTGGCAAATGGGAAGCAAAAATGTAGGCGAAAACTATGAGTTTCTTACTTGTTTAAGTAATCAGGAGCAGATAGTTTTTAAACAATTACTCAAAGGGCAAGAATCTAGCAAAGCCATAAAAATAATCCATAAAATTTTCCAAGATTAACTCTAAACATCAAAGCTATTTAAAATATAATTCGCTAAAAAAAGAGTCTAGAAAGGTGTACAACCAAAAAATGTAGTAATTGTTTTGCCCATCAAAAAGCATTGAGATCGGTAGATTTAAAACCTTTCTGATAAAGTATGAAAGGTTATCATAGATTTAGAATGACTTGCATTGTGCGGTATTTCCTTTTCTCTTGTTAAAAAAACTAGGTTTAAACTCTATAAAAGAGCTAGTAAATTCAAGCTTATCTTAGCGAAGACAATTATCATATTTTAAGTAATTGCCTTCGCAATTAAAAATTTACTTAAACCAGGAAGATACATTTGTCAATTACACTATTCTGGTTTTGAAATTAATGTTTCCTGGGAGATTGTAGATATGCAAGGTTGAGGGTACTGGGTCAGTCGTAACGAACAGCTTTTAGTATTTCTAGACGATTTCCCCCCTGGATTTTACCTATACCGACTACGTTGGAAAGATCAATTATTTCAAACAAAACTGATAAAAAATCCTCCTGGCTGCTCGTCCTGCGACAAACAAAAGGTGGTTGTTAGTTTAAGGAGCAGTCTGGGAGGTGCCAGGAGGCAGAGGTTTTGTCATGGAACTCTGCCTTATTTTCCCAATAGCTAACCTAACCCGGCCAGGGTTTGAGTTGGTGAAGCAGCGAAGAAATCGGGTAGCCCGATCTGCCCGAATTTCTTTTTTAACCATACACTTATTTTCAAACTACTTACCTCAAAAATTAAATTATCATGATCATTGATACGGTTCAACAGCGCCTGATTCAGGAAGGACTTATGAAAGCCCGACAAATCCTGCTTAATCTCCGGTATAAATTAGGCGGACACGGACATAGAAAAAATGCAACTTTGCACAAGAAGACATTTTAGAAAATATTGAGAATCTCAATGTAATTACCGCTAAACCCTTGGAAACCAGGTATTTTAGTCTGCAAGACCTGGTGCCTTCTGTAGGTCAGATGTACAAAAGTTATTTTCAAAAGCACCGGATTGAGTTTCGCCCTCAAAGAGAAAATATTCTGGTGCAGGTCGACAAAATGACTTT
>DMXI01000451.1 GCA_003483885.1 Microscillaceae bacterium | reverse complement strand
ATTTCTCTGAACACTCTTAATTGACTACAAACAATGGAACAATAGAACAAAACTATACAACAGTAAAGATTTTAGTTCAAATACACTAAATTTGCCCGCCAATTTTTATTTACCTGCTTTAAAAAATGATCTACTTATTACTCTGTATCCTGTGTTCGGTACTATTGTTTCTGGCCTTTCGCTCTTACAAAACCTTCAAAATCAATACCCTACAAGCGGTTGTAGTCAATTACTATATATGTGTAGTAACTGGGTGGATTACCTTTGGTAAAACCAGTCAACTGTCTTTGGTTTCTTTTGAGAACCCCTGGTTCAAATACACCTTGATGTTGGGAGCAGCTTTTATGCTCATCTTTTTCCTCACGGCATTAACTACCCAGTTGGTAAGTGTCACCGTAGGTTCGTTGGCTTCCAAAACTTCTCTGGTTGTTCCAGTGATTTTTAGCTTGTATGTGTTTAAAACCCAGCAAAAAACTTTTGATTGGATCAACTATGCTGGGATTGTGCTGGCATTGGTAGCCATTGTACTGAGTACCATCAAAAAGAGCAAAGATACCGCAGAAAAAAGTGCCTCTGGAACGCACAATGGGCGTAATTTCCTGCTGGCCTTGTTGGTTTTCTTACTGAGTGGATTGAGCGATACCACCCTCAACTACCTCAATTACGCCCACATTCGCCCTGAGACCAACGCTATGTTTCTCATTATTTTGTTTGGAGTAGCGGCACTTTCTGGGACGTTGTTTGTCATTTTTAGAGTATTGACTGGAAAAGATCGATTATTGGTACGCAATCTGGTTGGAGGGGTTTATTTGGGAATTCCTAACTTTTTTTCCCTGTACTTTCTGCTCAAAGCACTTTCGGCTTTCAACAATGATGGCGCGTTTATATTTCCCATTCTAAACATTGGCATCATCTTGTTATCCTCTATTTTGGCCGTTATACTGTTCAAAGAGCGCTTGTCAAGGATGAATCAAGTAGGAATTATGGTAGCCATATTGGCGATGTTTTGTATTGCCTATCAGGAGATTATGAAGTATATGCAAGGATGAAACATGATGTCTATCAGCATACTACTAAACATTTTTCGTTTGTGGAGACACAAACGAAGGCGATTGCGTCGTTGGCCATGCCCTCACGGCTAACTTTAGCCAAAATATTTAGTAGCATGGTCTATCAAATATTTTTAGGGATTATTGGTGGACTACTAAGCGTTCAGTTAAGCCAAGCCCAAGATTTAATTAAAGATCAACCCGCCCAAAAAAATGCACTAGAAGCCTTAAACCATATTTATAGTTGGGAGTTTGACCAGGCACGCGAAAAAATTACCCTGCTAAAACCTAAATATGCCAATCACCCCGCGTATTATTTATTAAAAGCGTTGGTACTACATTGGAAGTACATTCCACTGGAAAAAAGCCATCCTCAATATGCAACCTATGGGCAACTACTCGATCGTTGTACTCAATTGGCTGAGGCACGTTTAAAGAAAGATAAAAATGAATTAGAAGGGTTGTTTTTTAAATTGATGCCCAACGGATTGAGAGCCTTGGCCGAAGTAGAAACGGGCTCCTTGCGGCGAGCAGTAGGGTATGGACGAAAAGCCTATGGAGCAGTCAAACGAGGGTTTAAATTAAAACATCAATTCAGTGAGTTTTACTTTTCTACCGGGTTGTATCGTTATTATGCCAAACAGTTTCCCCAAAGTCGTCCGATTATCAAACCATTTATGATTTTTTTTCCAGCAGGTAGCAAGGCCAAAGGGTTACAAAACCTGCAAATGGCCACTCAAAAAGCCTTGTTTACCCGACAAGAAGCCTGGGTTTTTCTGGGAGATATTTACCTAAGGTATGAATCTAATCTATACCAGGCATCTTTGGCTTTTGGACAGTTATTGCAACAATTTCCCAACAATCCATTTTTTGCCCTTAAATATGCTGAGTGTTTGGTGCATTTAGGGCGATATTATGAAGCTCAAAACTATTTTGTTAAATTTCAAAAACTTTCGCCCCCCATGTATCAGATTGGTTGGCGGGTTTTGCAGGGAATCATTGCTGAACGATTGCAAAAAGACCTGGATTTGGCTAAAAAGCAATATGCTGAAGCTTTGAATATCAAAGGATTTGACCAACGTTACAGCCGGGATTTTAGGGCTTTAGCCAAGGCAGGATTGGCTCGGATTACAGCGGCTAAAAATGCCACAAATGCCCGCAAAGTGGCTAAAGCATTGTACAAACAAGCCCGTAAACATACCGAATACGAATGGCTCAAGAAACAAATCAAACAAGCACTCAAAAACCTGAAATAAGAGAGATACAAAAAAGCCCAAAAAAAGTATAAGAATATGAAAGACACCTACCAAATGATTGAAACACCCGCCGAGGGATTTTATAAAGAAAAAGGGAGTAAATTTTTGGCTTTTGCGTATCCAGTGCGCAACGAGGAAGAAGTAAAAGCCCGTCAGGAAGAGTTGAGGAAAAAATACTATGATGCTCGCCATCATTGTTATGCGTTTATGTTAGGGGCCAAGCATCAAAGTTATCGGGCCAGCGACGATGGAGAGCCCAAACATTCGGCGGGTGATCCTATTCTGGGACAAATTCGTGCTTTTGATCTTACCAATATTTTGGTGGTAGTAGTGCGCTATTTTGGTGGAACCAAACTAGGAGTAGGAGGGTTGATCAATGCTTATAAAACGGCTACTGCCGAGGCGTTACAGGTGGCCGAAGTAGCCGAAAAACTGATTACAAGCGAATTGAAGATTCAGTTTGAATATGATCAAATGAATCTGGTGATGAAAATGATTAAAGATTATGCATTGGAAATTGTGCATCAAGACCAAGCAATGAATTGCACGATGACACTGGCCATTCGGCAAAATCAGTTTGACGAAGTAGCCGAAAAATTTGGGACCATGCATCCGCTCAAAGTGCTAACTTCTGGGGACTAAGTACTTAGCCCAAAAAGGACAAAGAAAAAAAACTTGAAAAAAAATCTTGCAAATAAAAAATCAACCCCTTACCTTTGCAGAGCCTTTAGAAAAAATGCCCGATGGTGTAACTGGCAACACGTCTGATTTTGGTTCAGAAGAGTCTAGGTTCGAGCCCTAGTCGGGCAACTAAAACATTTTTTCTAATCAATTTACTACTGAGTAAATTGCCCGATGGTGTAACTGGCAACACGTCTGATTTTGGTTCAGAAGAGTCTAGGTTCGAGCCCTAGTCGGGCAACTTAAAAAGCCTCTCAAATTTTTTAATTTGAGAGGCTTTTTTCTTTGGGTACTATAACAAAGCGAATGATCCCATAGTGGCACTTGTCCCGAAATACGCAGCGAAGATTCTCTCACTTGGCTCTCGCCGAGTGAGTTATATTAAAAGGCTTCCAGCCGTAAACCTGTACAAATGGGCGTAGTATGATTCTAATTATTCAAATTTAAGTATTATACTAAACCTCACTGAAAATCCGTACAGGACTAAGTTGGGTTTAAGCTTTAAGTCTCGAGTTCAGTAAAGCCGTTCATTTTTTTCTTCAGCAAAAAAAACGAACCAAAAAATGCCGCGGCTGTACCCAGTGTTGCCTAAACTTGCTTCACTTCGTCTCAACGGATTAAACTCGCTGCGCTCAAACAAGTAATCCGTTGCCCTACGGGACAACTTCGTTACTCAAGTTTTTAACGGCCACTGGATAAGGCCGAGACCAAAGCTAACGCAACTTGTATGGATTTTCGCAAAGGATTG
>DMXI01000574.1 GCA_003483885.1 Microscillaceae bacterium | reverse complement strand
GGCCACCGCTGTAGTACGACTTGCCTAAACTTGTTACACTGCGGCTAAACATATCAAACATTCCCTCGTGCCTCGGTCAGTGATCTGTTTTTAACGCCTTCGTTTCTCAAGTTCTTAACGGCAACGTACTAAGGCGGAAATGAAATCCTTGTAATTCAAGTTAAAGCACTAAAAAACAGTGATTTATTATCTATTTTCATTCAAATTTATTTAGCCTTGACACATATGCAGATTAAGCAAAAAATTATACGTAGCAATGCTTCTGTATTCGGTGAGTTGGGTTTAAGATTCGAAGTTTATCAGATGCCAGTTCAGGCAATGTAGATCATCTGAGTGCTAAAGCTTAAATCTAAAATAAGCGATAAAACCAGGCCCATTAGTTTTTCTTTTTGGTTGTAAACAATGTGGGTTTAATCGTCAACATGACCCAAGCCCAATTGTTGAAATCGTTGGTGTTTGTAGTCCTCCCTTTGATTACCCCCATCGCGTCAGTAGCAAACATTTGTGAATACCCTATTTTTAGGTTCGCGCCCTTTGCCATGTTCACGTTAAGCACCAAATCTATTTCATCACCCAATGTTCTGGAGTCTTGCCCAGGAATGGTAGCTTCACTCTCAAAATGATGATAATGGGCAATCAAGGTAGCTTTTTTACTCAGCTTGAACTTGGTTTTGAAAAAGATATCTACCAATCCTACATTGCTGAATCCATTGCCTACGTAGAAATAGTCCATCAAACCATAAAATTTGTGATTGGTCCCATACAAGGGATTAAATGAATTGTCTTTGCCGCTCATGCTTCCATCAGCATTTTGGTTGGTGCCCGATACATAGTCAAAACCCATAGTTAAAGGCGTTAAACCTGTTTTGTAGGTAGCACTAAAGGAACCCAAAAAAGCATCTACGTCTACCCCAGCTGCATTTTGTCCTCCTTGGTAGTAAAACTCTCCTTCTAATTTAACATTCCCTAATTTGGCGTTACCCAATAGCCCGTAGGTTTGGCGATAGCTGACACTCGAGTCGGCTTCGGGAGTACCTGCATTCGTAATCGTTTGGCGGCCATCGTTAAAAACCAAGGCTGAGAGTTTGGCAGCTTTGCCAAAGTCTTTGTGCAACCACAAAAACTGCATTGTTTTATAATTATTTACCCCAGAATAAAATGTTCCGGATAACTGTCCTGGCTCAAAAGGTACATTTTGGTTAAAAGCACCACCTAAGTGGGCTTTAAAGCCAGCCTTGTTTTCATATTTAAGAAGCAACGCATCATGGCTACGAGCCTGCTGGGCCCAGGCCAAGTTCCCTAAAAACCGAGCATTGTCATAATTCAAAGCTTGTCGTCCCACCTTTATAGAGAATGCATCACTGAAATAATACGCTCCCCAGGCTTCGTATACATTGCTCAATGCGGGATCTTCTTTGAAAATTTGCGACACATTGCCCCAAATCCTCACATCTTGTAAGGTTAAGTTAAACTTTACTTTGTCTTTTTGATATGCAAAATACAAACGGGACCTTTGTTCAATAAAGGCGGCAGGATCATCAGAAGTTCTACTGATGGTTTTGAATCCGTTTCTAAACTCTACTCTGGGTCGAATCTCTCCAGTAAGGGTAAATTGTGCTTGTAATGTTGATAGTGGCATAATCAACAACAGCAGCGGGAGCAGTGGTGGTAATTTTTTATACATAAGCATTTTTAGACTAGTAGTTTTGGTATGTATTACACCATACTACTAGACATTTTTCGGTTGTGGAGACACAAACCGAGGCGGTCGCGCCGTTGGACGTGTCCTCACGTCCAACCTTAGCTGAAATGTTCAGTAGTATGGTGTTACAAGTATAAAAGCTTATTAAGTATTTTTACTTAAAAACAAGTAATTTAATTTGAGTCATAGCCTATTTTTTTACGTGAATTGTAAATTTAGCAGAAAAAAAAGTACGATTTCCAGCCAAATACTTACACAGAATAAATTTTGCATTTATAGATCATTATTAAAATAATATTTCATCTAATACGCAAACTTAAAAATCTCATCTCTACATTAATATGTAGCAAATGCTTCCTTTCACAGGCTACTCAGCATATAAACAACTTTATTTCATTTTTTTAGCTTCAAGTAATTTTTAAAATATTTTATCATTAAATAAGTCAATAACATATTTTTTATCTTTTAAAACATTTACTTACAAGCATATTATCATTTTATAAGGTTTGTTATCCGGCATTCATTTTTACTCAAAGCTTCTTCTAAATCACCTTATCCTACACCTTTACCCATCAAAACCAAGTAAAAATAATCTTCTGAATATAATTTTTCTAAAAACTACTTAAATAATACGTAGAATATCAATCATTTTAAATAAAAACAAGTATTAATACTTAGTTTTTAAATACTAAGTACCTAGATTTGGATTATTGATACTTAGACAATCAACTAATTTAAACTTAAATAAACACAAAGGACATGAAAAGATTATTACTGGGTATTTGCACCTTATGCTTCCTGGCTGGACTTTATGCCTGTGGCGGTGGAGGCACAAGCACGGCTACTGCCAGCGCCAATACATTAGATAGCACCTCAGGAACCCAAACCGATACTAAATCAGGAAACACGATTCCTTTGGAAGTAGAAAAGTCTGAATTAAAATTTGGCTTTATCAAATTGACCGATATGGCTCCTTTAGCCATTGCCAAAGAGTTGGGCTTTTTTGAAGACGAGGGTCTTTATGTAACAATTGAAGCCCAAGCTAATTGGAAAATCTTGCTGGATCGGGTGATCAATGGTGAGCTAGATGGTTCGCATATGTTGGCTGGTCAGCCTATTGGGGCCACCATTGGGTTTGGTACGCAGGCCGAAATTCAGACTCCTTATAGTATGGATTTGAATGGCAACGGCATCACGGTTTCTAATGAAATCTGGAAAAAAATGAAGCCTAATGTGCCTATGAAAGACGGTAAACCCATTCATCCTATTACGGCTGATGCCTTGAAACCCGTAGTAGAAGAGTACAAAAGTGCGGGCAAAGATTTTAATATGGGGATGGTATTTCCTGTATCTACCCATAATTATGAAATCCGTTATTGGTTAGCGGCGGCTGGTATCAAGCCAGGTTTTTATACCAAAGAAGACATCACTGGCCAACAAAATGCGGATGTTTTACTTTCGGTAACTCCTCCCCCCCAAATGCCCGCCACCTTGGAAGCCGGAACTATTTACGGCTATTGTGTAGGTGAACCCTGGAATCAACAAGCGGTGTTCAAAGGAATTGGGGTTCCAGTAACTACAAACTATGACATCTGGAAAAATAACCCCGAGAAGGTGTTTGGGATGACAAAGAAGTTTATCCAGGAAAATCCTAACACAGCATTGGCCATTACCAAAGCGTTGATTCGTGCCGGAAAATGGTTGGACAAAAAAGAAAATCGCCCCAGGGCAGTAGCCATTTTATCTAAGCCTGAATATGTAGGCGCCGATAAGGCAGTCATCGCCAACTCAATGACGGGAACTTTTGAGTTTGAGAAAGGTGATAAAAGAAGTATGCCTGATTTCAACGTGTTCTTTCGCTACAATGCTACCTACCCTTACTACTCTGATGGCATTTGGTTTTTGACTCAAATGAGAAGGTGGGGACAAATCACTGAATCTAAGGAAGATAAGTGGTATCACGAAACGATTAAGAATATCTACCGCCCTGATATCTGGACCGAAGCGGCCAAATTGTTGGTCAAAGAGGGCTACTTAAGCGAAGGAGACATACCCAAAACTGACGGCTATAAGCCTGCCACTAAAGATTTCATTGATGGAAAGGAATACGACGGTAAAAATCCATTAGGGTATATCAATAGTTTTAAAATCGGTTTGAAAGGTCCAGCCAACTAACACCTGAATGTTACGCAAAACTTGAATCATGAATGTCGAAGACTCAAGTAACGTAAAATTGCTTCTAAAAAACAGTCATAGATGTATCCATTGATTCAAGCTTTTTTCGCCCTTGAGATTCGGCGCTCTATATTCACTCTTGTGTAACATCAGTTCTTCACTTTAACAATACCCATCATTTTTAATTCAGAAGTTATGAATAGTAACCTAAATAAAATAGAGGAGGAAACTACTACTGAGGTAATTTCTGTTTCCGAACCCACACCTTCCAAAACAGCTAAAAGTCCTGTAAAGCAAAGTGCGCAGAACCACGTACCACAAGCTCCCAAAAAACCTACCTACGAACGGGTAATCAAACTGCTTAAGATGGTAGGTTTGGGCTTTCTCGAATCCTTGATAAGATTAATCGTAGGCGATGACCCCAAGCGTCAGTTAAAGCGTATTTGGTTAGGCGTAGGGGTGCCTCTGATTGCTTTTATAGTGTTTGTGGTGGCTTGGCAAATTACAGCAAGTACTTTGAAATCAGACTTAGGAAAGATTCCCAGTCCATCGGAAGTATGGGGACAAAGTGAGGTTTTGTGGAAAGATCATGTAAACGAAAGAAAAAAAGAAAAAGCCTTTTTTGAAAGGGTAGAAAAGCGTAACGCAAAACTGTTAGCTCGCAACCCTCAGGCAAAAGTACGTACGCCCGCCTATACTGGTAAACCTACTTTTATTGATCAAATCATTACCAGTTTGAAAACGGTTTTTGCTGGATTTTTATTGGCTTCTTTCATTGCCTTACCCATTGGTATTTTTATGGGATTGAGCAAAACCCTTAGGATTGCAATCAATCCATTGGTGCAAATCTTTAAACCAGTATCTCCTGTGGTGTGGCTACTCTTGGTAACGATGTTTGTGAGTGCCCTCATCTCACAAAATATCTTCTTGGGAATGCCCAAAGCCTTTATCATTTCTTTTATCAGTGTGGCCCTGTGCTCTATGTGGCCCACTTTGGTAAATACAAGTGTGGGAGTTTCGTCAGTAGACAAAGACTTTATCAATGTAGCTAGAGTTTTACGCCTCAATACCTGGAATAAAATTGTAAAAGTAGTCTTACCAGCTTCATTGCCGTTGGTTTTTACCGGGCTACGTATCTCTCTCTCGATTGCCTGGATGGTATTGATTGCCATTGAGTTATTGGCACAAAACCCAGGGCTGGGTAAGTTTGTGTGGGACGAGTTTCAGAACGGAAGTACCGATTCTAACGCAAAAATTATCGTGGCTCTTTTTGTCATTGGATCTATTGGTTTTGCCCTGGATCGCATCATGGTAGTCATTCAAAAAATGGTCACTTTTAACAAAAACGACATCGCTTAAACTATCTCTTTATGGCTTTTTTAGAACTTAAAAATGTAAGCAAATCATACGGAAAAGGTAGTTCCAAAACAGATGTTTTAAAAAACATTAACCTTTCGGTAGAAGAAGGTGAGTTTATCTGCATCATTGGATTTTCGGGTAGCGGCAAGACTACGTTGATCTCTTTAATTGCCGGACTAATTGAACCTGATGAAGGGGAGATTTTGCTGAATGGTCAGCCCATCAAAGGTCCAGGGCCTGACCGTGGCATTGTTTTTCAAAATTATTCTTTGCTTCCCTGGCTCAATGTATTTGGCAATGTAGGTATGGCCGTAAAAAAGGTATTCCCCAAATGGGGTAAAGACCAAAGAGCTACTCACTCTAAAAAGTATGTGGATATGGTGAACCTCACCCCAGCCCTTGAAAAGCTCCCAGCTGAGCTTTCGGGTGGCATGAAACAACGTGTGTCGGTGGCGCGTGCTTTGGCTATGAACCCTGAGATTTTGCTACTAGATGAACCGCTTAGTGCGTTGGATGCGCTGACACGTGGTACGCTACAAGAAGAAATCGAGAAAATTTGGGCAAGGGAAAAGAAAACCGTGGTTATGATTACCAACGATGTGGATGAAGGTATGCTATTGGCCGATAGAATTATCCCACTAAAACTGGCTCCAAACGCTACTTTTGGCCCAGAATACCGAATTAACATTGATCGCCCGAGAGATAAAACGGCCCTGAATAACAATCCTGAATTTAAGAAAATCAGGAATTCAATTATCAAGTATTTGATGGAAATCGGCTCCGAAATACAAGACAATTCCAAAGACCTGGACTTTACATTGCCTGACCTAAAACCTGTAGAATTTAACTAAAACCTAAAAATCATGAATTTAGCCCCACCGCACACTAGTATGCTAGAGATGCACGAATTATCAAAAGTATATCCTACTCCCAAAGGCCCTTATGTTGTTTTAGAAGGACTGAATCTAAGTATCCAAGAAGGGGAGTTTATTTCAATCATTGGTCACTCAGGTTGTGGCAAATCTACCTTATTGAGTATGGTTGCTGGCTTGAACCCGATCACTAAAGGTACCATCGCGCTTCACGGCAAAAAAATCAAGCGCCCTGGTCCTGATCGTGGCGTAGTTTTTCAATCACCCAGCTTGTTTCCCTGGATGACTGCCCTCGAGAATGTGATGTTAGGAGTAAAACAGGTCTTTCCTCATGGGAGCAAAAAAGAAAAAACCGATATTGCCAAGTATTATCTTGCCAGAGTTGGGCTGGGAGATGCATTTCACAAAAAGGCTGCTGATCTTTCTCAGGGTATGCAACAAAGGGTGGGCATTGCCAGGGCTTTTGCCCTCAAACCCAAAATTCTTTTACTGGATGAACCCTTTGGCATGTTGGACTCGCTCACTCGCAACGAACTACAGCAAGTACTGCTGGAAGTATGGAACAACGAACGAATTACGGCCATTATGGTCACCCACGATGTGGATGAAGCCATTTTTCTTTCGGATAGGGTAATTATGATGACCAGTGGCCCTTACGCCAAAATTGGCGACGAGTTAAACATTCATTTGGATCGTCCTCGCCAAAAATTAGCTGTCATGGATCATCCTGATTATTACACACTACGCGCACACTTAATCAACTTTTTGGAACATTGATGATGACTATTTTTAGGTGCTTGTATAGTAATAGGGAGTTTCAAAAACTCGGAAAAACTTAATAATAGGATAATGTACTTATTTATATTTTGTGATAGAAACAGGAATTGGTGAATGCGACGCCCTGCAATAGGCAGGCACTGCGTTTTTAAACTGATCAATCAGTTCCATTTTTAGTTATTTGCCTTGGGTACGGATACCTTCGGTGACTCACTTTTTTGTGCCCAAAAAAGGCTGAACAGCATATGCAGCCACGCAAGGCCAATGCCCCCTCCTTCCATGCTGTTCACCTCCCCGCGAGCGAAGCAATAATATCGTAAAACTTATAAAAAGTGAAATACATAAAAAAACTAATTCTGCTCCTAAGAAGGAGCAATCATTGCGGAGAGACTAAATCGTGTAACATTCCTCTCCTTTGGAGAGGTTAGGAGAGGTTTTCATGAGTAATCAAAACTTTGTATAAAGATGAAGGGGAAAGAAATTCAATACCCCCAGCACCGTACCTATAGCGTGTATTAACATCCACGCCCTTGATTAACCATCCAACAATAGCTTTTTCAGGGCAGGCTCGGCTTCTACTTTGCGTAGTAAATCCACCACATTGCTCACACCTACTTTTTTCATGATATTAAAGCGGTGCGTTTCTATAGTACGAATGCTTTTTTTGAGTTGATCGGCGATTTCTTTGTTGTTTACGCCCTGGTAAAGCATTTTATAGATTTGCTTTTCCCTTTTGGTCAAGTCATAGGTTGTGACTGGGGTTGATGGGTTTTCTGAAGGGGGTGGTGAAGTCACTGGCGCTGTTTTCACACTTAAATACCTATTAACCAATACCTTAGAAATATCGCCACTGAAGTATTTTTCTCCTTTCGCTACTGTTTCTATGGCTTTGATAAACTCAAGTTGATTGGTATCTTTTAATAAATACCCATAGGCTCCACAATCGATCGATTGCAAGATATATTCCTCATCGTCGTGCATAGAAAGCACCAACGCTTTGGTATTGGTATTGGCCTGAGCCAATTGACGAGTAGTCTCGATGCCATTCAACACTGGCATGCGAATGTCTACAATTAAAATATCGGGCTGTAAAGCCGCTACTTTCTCTAATGCCTGTTTTCCGTCCGAAACTTCGGCGATTACTTGAATGTTGCCTTGACGTTCTAAAAGTAATTTTATGCCATTTCTAACAATTTCGTGGTCATCGGCAAGTATGACACGGATTAAATTCATAGTTTCTCTAGTTTATGGGCACACTGACTTTAATCTTTGTTCCCTCTCCTATCGCAGTTTCTATTTCAAACTGCCCATTGATAAAGCTTGCTCGCTCCCGCATATTAAAAATTCCATGACCTGATTCTGCAAAGTGCCCTCTGTCTTGCAAGCTTGCGTAGTCAAAGCCTGTCCCGTTATCGGTAATCTCAATATTCAATTTATATAAATTATGACTAAAAACCACACTTATTTGAGTAGCCTGAGCATATTTGATCGCATTGTTTACCCCTTCCTGGATGATCCGGTAAAGGTGAGTTTCTACTTTAGTATTTAAGCGATTAATAAAGTGAGTTTTATTCTCAAATGTAACATTGATTCCCATTAGTTCTCCTACTTCTTTACAAAATTTTTTGATCGTAGGAGTCAATCCAAAATCATTTAAACTACTGGGAGTCAGGTTAAAAGCAACCCTTCTTACTTCTTTAATAATATTTTTCAGGATTTCTCTGCTTTCTTGTATGCGCAATTTGGTCTGCCGATGATCGGCAATCACCGTAGCTTCAAGGTTAAACTTAAGCGCAATGAGCATTTGCCCAATACCATCGTGAATATCCCTTGCAATCCGTTTACGTTCTTCTTCTTGTCCTTCCAAAATAAGTACCGAGCGATGTTGCTTTTCTTTGACTTGCTTCTCTATTTTAGCTCGGTTAATCTCCTTAGATCGCTCTTTGGCTTCTTTCAACTCCGTAACATTGGCCCCTACCACCATCATCTCCACTTTTTTCTGTGGGTCATCTTTTTTAGCATCCGTATTTTGAGATTCTGCAATTGTTGGTTTGGTATATACCGGAATCAAATGGGTATGTATCCATAAAAAATCTCCCTCTTGAGTTTGCACTTTCACTTCTCCATTCCAGGATTCCCCCGCAGCAATACTATCCATCAGTCCATCCAAAAACTCTCTTTGATATCCCTCGTTTTCTAACCAACTAAATAAATTAATAGGAATTTGATCAAATCCCAATAAGTTTTGAAGCTTTTCCGCAAAATAAGTGATATTACCGTATGGGTCGGTTTTGATCAACAAGGAAGGTTGCTCTTCTTCTACATCTACATCGGCCAATTGCTGATAAGATGTTTCCAGGGTATTATACAATACCTCTATTTCTTTGGCCATTTTCTTGGCTACGTTTTCGGAGCGAATCAAATGGGCAATGGTATGCTTCACGTTTTTGCTGGTAGGTATAAAGATAAAGGCCACCTCAAAGAAAATAATCGTCAATGAAATAATAAGCAAGGCAATCTCGATTTGCCGTAATCCAATCACTTTTGTTTTGGCTTCTGTGTCGTACTGAAATACGATTTGATCCATTTGCCGCAAAAATGCCCCTTCATGAAACAACACCTGGTGGATGTGAGGCTGTAGTTGGGAAGCCGTGTAAGAAACTCGTTTTAGATAAGATAATACGGTATCGGTATGGGCCACCATCGCTTGGTAATGGGGCTGAATTTGCCTAAACATTTGGTTGACTTCCAAGCTATTTTGTCCTTTTAACCCCAAGGCTGGATTTCCGTGCAGCAAGCCTTGATGCGATGTTTTCCAGAGTTGAAGTGCACTGCCCAGTTCCAAGCCAACTTTTTGAATAGAATCTTGGGAAAGGTCCGCATTGATCTTCAGGACATTTTTACTGATTTGCTGGCTCAACATGCGCTGTCGCCCCGCTACATTGATTAATCGGGAGTCGTCTTGTTGCTTGTTAATGGCACGTTGAATCAGTATTTGTGTACTGATAATCACTCCGGCAATACCCGAAAGCGCCAGAATATACCACAAGCCTAATTTATCGAAACGTCCTTTCGTCAGGTTTTTACTCATTGTTAATAATACTACGTAATCACGTAAACCTACTAGTTTTGAAAGCCAAAGCAAAGCGTCTAGTCTAAGGACTCAGAAGATTGTCAACCCTTAAGTTAAGCAAATTTTGAATAAAGAATATCGATCAACGAACACTGAATGATTGATCTAAGCCAGAAGGAATGATATGGCTGTATCATAATAGTTCTGATGACAGAGAAGGAGTAATGCTGGTAACTATTTAAAATATGTTTTTCTGCTGTTGGCCTTCTACATTCGTTGATCGCTAATCAAGATTCAACATTCAATTGCTGTATTGTGTCTATTAAATCATCGTTTTCAAGTTAGATGACAGTAATTTTCGGTGAATAATTTCTTTTTGTAGTCCAGTCAGATTCTCCTTTACTACTTGCCCAATGACGATCACAGCAGGCGTACCCAAAGCTTGCTTTTTTGCCAGGTGTCCAATCGTAGCCAGGGTGCCTGTGGCTACTTTTTCGTTAGATCGACTACCATTTTGGATCACTGCTATTGGTTCTTGTGCACCACGAAATTGGGTAAACAACTGGGCGATTTGCCCAAGCTTTCGCATCCCCATTAATATGACTATAGTGGCAGAAGACTGCGCTGCGAGGTGCAAATCCTTAGAAAGCCCTCCACAACGGGTAGTTGCCGTAACCACCCAAAAACTCCGGGAAACCCCTCTTTTAGTCAAAGAAATATTCTGCAAGGCAGGTACTGCCAACGCACTACTGATTCCCGGAACCACCGCAGTAGCAAGTCCATGGTCCTGTGCATAGGCTATTTCTTCGGCCCCTCGGCCAAACACAAACGGGTCTCCTCCTTTGAGACGTACCACATGGCCCGATAAAAACGCATATGATACAATCAATTGATTGATCTCGGCTTGAGTAAAACTATGCTTGCCTGCTCTTTTGCCCACATATACTTTCATACACCCTGACGGCGCCTGCTTCAATAAGGCTTTATTTACCAAAGCATCATATAGTACAACATCGGCTTGTTGTAAAGCCTTTACCCCTTTTAAAGTAATGAGCTCTTCGTCGCCAGGGCCAGCCCCCACCAACGTCAATTTTGGTTGTTTTGTCCTATCTAACATGAATTTAGTACACTAATCAGTATTATTACTTAATTATTTTCATTAAATAAAGACAAAGCAAGGGTTTACGCAAATATTTTTAAGTATAATGACGTATAAAATTACGTATTACTTCTGAAATCATTGGTTTTACAACCGCTAAAGAAGACTAAACCTAATGCACAATATGGAAAAGATAGTAGTGATTGGAAATGGTATGGTAGGTTATAAGTTTTGCGAGAAGCTACGCAAAGCAGATCACAGTCGCAGGTTTTCAGTAAAGGTTTTTGGTGAGGAACCTCGCCCGGCGTATGATCGGGTACACCTCAGTGCTTATTTTACAGGCACCAGTGTAGAAGAACTGACGATGGCTCCCCGAAACTGGTATGAAGAAAATGACATTGAATTGATTACGGGAGAGTTGATCACCCAAATTGATAGAAGCAAAAAGCAAGTAGTCAGTCATAAAGGTACCATTGCTGCCTATGACAAATTAGTGATTGCGACTGGTTCTACTCCATTTGTACCGCCTATTCCAGGAGTAGAAAAACAAGGTGTATTTGTATATAGAACCATTGAAGACCTGGACGCCATCATTGCCTATGGCCAAACCGTAAAAAGTGTCGCAGTGATGGGCGGAGGTTTGTTGGGCTTAGAAGCAGCCAAAGCAGTATTGGATTTAGGATTAGAGACTCACGTAGTAGAATTTGCCTCTCGCCTGATGCCCAGGCAATTAGATGACCAGGGAGCGGCTATTTTACAGGCCCAAATAGCCAAGCTTGGCGTAAATGTACATACCCATAAAAACACTCATCAGATTTTGGGCAATGGAAAGCTCGAAGCACTGGTTTTTGCTGACAAAGAAAGACTCAATATAGACATGCTCGTGATTTCTGCGGGTATTCGCCCCCGAGACGAATTGGCTCGGGGTTGTGATTTGGCGGTAGGTCCTCGAGGGGGCATCGTGGTGAATGAACGTATGCAAACCAACGATGCCAGTATTTATGCGATTGGCGAAGTGGCTCTTTTTGATGAAATGATTTATGGATTGGTGGCCCCTGGATACGAAATGGCCGAGGTAGTGGTCAATCAACTCCTACAAAAAGCTGAATCAACATTTGCTGGGGCCGATATGTCTACCAAGCTCAAGCTCATTGGGGTGGAGGTAGCAAGTTTTGGCGATGCATTAGGCACCGCAGTTCATCGTAGTATTGTGGTAGAGGATCAGTTGCAAGGGATTTACAAACGTTTGAATGTATCTCCCGACGGGCAATCTTTATTGGGAGGGATATTGGTAGGAGACGCGGAACAATACAACCAATTGCTCCAGATTTATAAAAACAACCTGGCACTTCCCCCTCACCCCGAAGATTTGATAATCAAGGCGAAAAGTCAGGAAAATCAAGGGTTTGGGGTAGAAAGTTTACCCGCTGAAGCCCAGATTTGTTCCTGCGAAAATGTCAGTAAAGGAACCATCATCGCTGCGATTACCGAACAAGGCGCAGAAAATGTAGCTCAGATCAAAGCCTGTACCCAAGCCGGGGTTACTTGTGGTGGCTGTTCCCCAATGTTGGCTGATATTTTGGATGCCACGCTACAATCGATGGGAAAACGGGTACGCAAAACATTATGCGAGCATTTTGACTATACCCGACAAGAACTGTTTGACTTGGTGAAGGTACAAGGCATTCGCACTTTTGATGAATTACTAGATACTTATGGTGCTGGAGATGGTTGTGAGACTTGTAAACCAGCCGTTGCTTCTATATTGGCCAGCGCCTGGAACGATATGATTTTAGATAAATCGATGACCATTCAGGACACCAACGATCGTTTTTTAGCCAATATTCAACGAGGAGGTACTTATTCGGTGGTACCTCGGGTACCCGCGGGAGAAATTACCCCTGACAAGCTCATTGTATTGGGTACTGTAGCACAGAAATACAATTTATACATAAAAATTACTGGCGGGCAACGCATCGATCTTTTCGGTGCACGGGTAGATCAACTCCCTGACATTTGGGAAGAACTCATCCAGGCGGGATTTGAAAGTGGACACGCTTATGGCAAAGCCCTACGAACGGTGAAAAGTTGTGTGGGCTCGAGTTGGTGTCGCTTTGGCGTGCAAGATTCGGTGTCGTTTGCCATCGAGGTAGAGCAACGTTATCGGGGGCTGCGCGCACCTCATAAGCTCAAAGGGGCGGTTTCGGGCTGTATAAGGGAGTGTGCCGAAGCCCAAAGCAAAGATTTTGGGATCATAGCCACCGAAAAAGGTTGGAATTTATACGTTGGTGGCAACGGAGGCTCTAAACCACAACACGCCCAGCTACTGGCCAACGATGTAGACAGTGAAACCTGTATTCGCTACATTGATCGTTATTTGATGTTTTATATCAAAACCGCAGAACCTTTGACCCGTACGGCGCCTTGGCTCAATAAACTAGATGGAGGACTAGAATACTTAAAAGATGTGGTGGTGAACGACTGCCTGGGTATTGGTGCTCAACTGGAAAAGGAAATGCAACTGTTGGTAGAAGCTTATAGTTGCGAATGGAAAGAGGTTGTCAATAATCCAGCACTTCGGGCCAGGTTCAAGCATTTTGTCAATTCTGATGATTCTGATGATACTTTGCAGTTTGACCAGCAACGAGGGCAGAAAGTACCGGCGGCTTGGGGGAAGTAATATTAATTTTGGGCTAAATAGAACCAAGTTTTTTTAAAGAAACATTACCAGATACACTCAAGGCCTGATTTAAAGTAACTCCTATATGTATCGTTTATTTGCAGCATTTGCCTCCGGCGGCTTCATTTTTTGAGCCAAAAAATAAAGGAAAAAAGCTTGGACAGCATAAGCTTACCCACAGGACCAGTCCCCTCGCAATGCTAACCTCAGCCCGCGAGCAAAGCAACACTAAGGAAAACAACATATATGATGCTTTGCCTCAGGCTGTGTTTTCACAGACTGGCCTATATTCAAACTATAACTTTTGTTCCAGATTACCTAAGCACTGATAGTCAATCGCTTATTTAGGCTACACAACAAATTAAGCGAAGAAAACTCATAATTCACCATTAATAATTCATAATTATCATGATTGAATTAGAAAAATACCAAACGATTAAAGTCAACGAAGTAACCCATTGGTTCAAGGCTGCTAAGGTTGCTGATTTTCCCGCAGATGGAGGGGCTTGTATAAGATATAAAGATATGCAAATCGCAATTTTTAACTTTGCTCGCCGAAATGAATGGTATGCTTGCCAAAACCTTTGCCCTCACAAAATGCAAATGATTTTATCCCGTGGAATGATTGGTTCGTCCAAAGGAGAACCAAAAGTAGCCTGCCCTTATCATAAAAAAACATTTTCGCTCAAAACAGGCGAAAACCTCAACGGTGATGAACCTGCCATTGCCACTTATCCAGTAAAAATAGAAGATGGATATGTCTATGTGGGGTTTTGACTTAAGGCCTTAGGGATCATTCATTTAATAAGATACGCAAAGTTTATACGAGAAAGATCACTCAAAATGCGTATACTATTTTTTGAACGATCCCTTAAATATGTTTAGAGAAATCGGTTTTGCGGCGAAACGACATGCGCTCTTTGATAGTTTGGAACCTTACGCCTACTACCAGCATATCGTCTACTTGTTCATGCTGAGCCGCATCAACTGCCGGAAAGCTCATCCATTCTTTCATAGTAATATCAATGATGCGATGCTGTTCTTCCATAGGCTTATGGTAAATCTCTTTGAACAGCTCTCTCAATTTACGGCGCATAAACTTCTTGCCTTTTGGCCCACCAAATTGGTCTTGGTAACCATCCGATGCCATATAAATACTGGTAGAGGTATCAATCGAGAAAGTATGCGTCGTAAATTGGTAGTGTTGGTTGGGCTGCCAACCGCCAATAGACACCGCATCTCCCCTTATTTCCGTCATTTCATCGTCCTGAATAATCCATAGGGAATTTCTGGCACCAGCAAAAGTCAGTTCTTTTTTCTCCATATCAATAACCACCAGCCCCATATCCATTCCATCCCTATTCTCGATTTCGTCTTGGCGCAATGCTTTTCGTACACCATCTTGTAGGGCTTTTAAAATACTGGCAGGTTCGTGCAAGCGACGATCAAACACGATATGGTTGAGCAATGAATCGCCAATAGCCGACATAAAAGCGCCCGGAACTCCGTGCCCGGTACAATCTACAGCTGCCAAAATAAGCTTCTCGTTCTCAAAACCTTTGAGTAGTTTATTTCCTTGAAAATCAGGCGAATCGGCGTATAATGGTAATGGTTCAGTTTTGGCAAACCAATAAAAATCACCGCTTACGATGTCGCGAGGACGGTAATAAATGAAATGTTGAGGCAGGGCATGTTTCATTTCTTCTTTATTGGGCAAGATAGCCTCCTGAATGCGCTTGGCGTATTGAATACTACTCTCGATGTCTTGGTTTTTGGCAACTATTTGGCTGTTACGCTCCTCAATAGCGTCTCTTTGGGCCGATATTTCTTCTTTTTGCTGATTGATTTCTTCGTTTTTCTCTCTCAGCACATTGCGTTGTTTACGCAAAATCCCATTCATTCTTTTTCGCCGTTGATTGCTCACATACAAACCTATCATACCTACAGCCAAAACAATAATCACCATCAAGGTAAAAATAATGATAGATTGACGACGTGCGCTTTCTGCTTTGCTGCGCTCTTCGTTGGCTTTGAGCAGGGCCACTTCAGCTTGTTTTTTCTCAAGTTCATAGGCACTTTGTAGGTTGGCTACCTTTTTGGTATTGGCCTCGTTGAATACTTCTTCTTTGGCAAACAAATGATAAGTTTGATACTCGTAGGCTTTTTCAAAATCTTTGAGCCCTTCATAAATTGTCATCAAGGTTTCGCTCAACTGCATCACCAATTCCTGCGAGTTTAGTTCTTCTGCCAGTTTATAACCGCGCAATGCATAGCTCAAGGATTTATTCAAATCATCCTTTTTTTGATATGCATAAGCAATGTTGTTTAAGGTGCCTGCTGCACTTGCTTTATTGCCCGCTTTTTCATCTAATAACAAGGCCTTTTGATAATAATCAATGGCTTTTTGGACACTATCTTCGGCAATGGCTACCAGTCCCAGGTTATTGTAGCTGATAGAAACTCCTCCATCATCTTTAAGTCCTTTTTCTATATTGAGCGATTGCATAAAATAGCCCTTCGCCTTTTCAAACTCATCTTGCTGATAATAAATACTTCCTAAATTATTGAGAATACTGGCGAGTCCAGTTTGGTCTTTATTCTTTTCGTCTATTTTTTGTACCCGCACAAAGTAAGTCAGGGCCTTTTTGTAATTGCCTTGGTTACGGTATACAATTCCGATGTTGTTGAGCACATTGGCTATGCCCGCTTCATCCTTGATTTGCTCAAAAATTTTTAATGATTGGAGGTAGTTTTCCAAGGCCTGGGGGTAGTTTCCCTGGTATTGATACAGTACCCCAATGTTTTTGAGAGAAATGGCTTCTCCTCTGGTGTACTTAATGGTTTTGGCGAGGGTCAAGGCTTCTTTACCAAAACCTAAGGCCTTTTTAGGATCCGACTCGTTTAATTCCCAACAAAGTTCGGTGAATATATCTACTTTTTGTCTGGCAGCTTTTGTACTGTTGCCTTTGATGCTTTCTCGCACTTTTTGTAAGCTATCGATGCGCTTATTCTGCGCTTGCACACCAAAAACCACCAAAACATGTAATAGCAAAAAGTAGCGTATAACCTTCATGTAAATCGTATAAGCTTTATAGATAAGGTACCTGTTGTAATGTAACTTTGAAAAAGGTAAAAATAAAGAATTATCTCAAATTTGGTGATGGATGTTCTGGTGTCACTAGTTAAAACGGGAAAAGCGGGAAAAAAGGTATGACTTAAGTGAAAAGCTAAAAGTGAAAAATGAAAAGTGGGCGCGAAGCGTAGAGAGGAACAGGGATCAAGGAACAAGGGCGGTGCGAAGCGCAGCTAAAGGCTAAGCGCTAATAACCAATAGCCTATTCTCATATTTGCAAAACGCTGTCCTGAGCGAAGCTGAAGGAGCTAACAATTAATCATCGCATTGCGGAACCATTTAGCAATGTAACAATAAAGCCGAAGGTGTAACAATTCAACAATAGAACAATAAGCGAAGCGGAACAATGTAGCAATGACACAATTAACCACTGACTATTAAAACTCATAATTGCTCATTAATCATTGCTTAGGCTTAATCTCCAGGCGTTGGCGTTGGGGTTTGAAAAAGGACGAGGAAGGAAAGTGATCGTGATAACCAGGTAAATCCTGAAAAGGGGCGATTATCTCGGGAAAATTGATATGGCGAGTATGGCGCGACTCTGTAGAAAGGCAATAATCGCTCAATGAAAACCGCTGCAATACTTGCTGTTTTTGGACATAGTTCGTCTTCCGGGAACCTTTGAAAGGTACTACAAACAGTAATACTAACACTACAAGCTGTGCGCCAATCACTATCAAAAAAATACGGGCAGGAGATGTTTTCATAAAAATAAACCTGACAAGCCTGTCGTTCAGAAACCTGTCAGGTCTGGAATTATTTTTTACAATGGAATATTACCGTGTTTTTTCTTAGGCAAAGTATCCACCTTGTTTTCTAACATTTTGAAAGCACGAATCAATTTATCTCGAGTTTGTTCGGGCATAATTACTTCGTCGATGTAGCCGCGGTGTGCTGCCCGATAAGGCGTGGCAAACTTGCGGGTATATTCATCTACCTTTTCCTGTAACTTGGCTTCTGGATCATCTGCCTCCGCAATTTCTTTCTTAAAGATAATTTCCGCAGCACCTTTGGCCCCCATTACCGCAATTTCGGCAGTAGGCCAGGCATAGTTCATATCCGCACCAATGTGTTTAGAGTTCATTACGTCGTATGCGCCTCCATAGGCCTTGCGGGTAATCACGGTGATTCTTGGTACCGTAGCCTCACAGAATGCATACAATAGTTTAGCGCCATTGGTAATGATTCCATTCCACTCTTGGTCGGTACCCGGCAAAAATCCAGGAACATCTTCAAGCACCAACAAAGGAATATTGAAAGCATCACAAAAACGCACAAAACGTCCTGCCTTGGTACTGGCATTGATGTCCAATACTCCTGCCAATACGGCCGGTTGGTTACCCACAATTCCAATACTACGGCCACCCAAACGGGCAAAGCCTACCACGATATTTTCAGCAAAATTTTTATGTACTTCAAAGAAACTATCCACATCTACGATCTCTTCAATCACCTCGCGCATGTCGTAAGGCTGATTAGGATTAGCAGGCACTACCGTGTTTAGCTTATTGCGAAGCTCATCGCCATTATTTTCATAAGGCAACATAGGGGCGTCTTCTTCGCAGTTTTGAGGAATATAGCTCAACAATCGCTTCAAGTTATTGATGCACTCTACTTCGTTGGCAAAAGCGAAATGGGTTACCCCACTTTTGGTGCTGTGGGTACTGGCTCCTCCCAATTCCTCAGAGGTTACTTCCTCATTCGTAACCGTTTTTACTACTTTTGGCCCCGTTACAAACATATAAGAAGTATTCTCCACCATCATGATAAAGTCGGTGATGGCCGGCGAATATACTGCTCCTCCTGCGCAAGGCCCCATAATAGCCGAAATTTGCGGAAT
>DMXI01000572.1 GCA_003483885.1 Microscillaceae bacterium | reverse complement strand
GAAAAAAAAGCACGGTCTCATTAAGGCCGTGCTTTTTCATTTATTAACTCATTTTTCCGATTAATTACACTAAACTTTCTAAAAAAATGTTGGAGCCTTACCCAATCAGGTGATGATGACGAAAACTCCAACAACTCCTTACCGAAGTATAATTCCATTGCCTCTGCCTCGTTTTCCAAAAGCTTTGATAGAATAAGCCAACGAAATCATAAAATACCTTCCAATGGTTTGGATACGACGCTCTTCTACAAAATTTAGCACACTATTACGCGTAATGCCTTGGTTGCGATTCAAGATATCAAATGCAGTCAGTTTTACCTGAAGGCGATTTTTCATAAAAGATTTAGAAATTGATGCCTGCAATAAAGGAATGGTTTGGGCACCACCAGCAAAGGCTTCTCCCGTGTAGACCGATTGAGTAAAAGACGTCTCCAGTTGCCAAGTCTTACCAATGTCTAGGTCGGCCTCCACAAAATAATCTTCTTGCATAAAAGTGCGATCCAAGTCGCTCGACTCAGAATAGGCAGTAAAGTTCTGCGCAAACCGAGCCCCTATCCGAATATCCATTGTACGCTTCTTGAAGTTTTCTAAACTTACTCTAATGGCATTGGTACGGTTGTTTACCGTGTTTTCTATATCATTTACAAACACCAATCGCTGATTAAACATACCATTGGCCCGGATGCGAATCTTGGCTGCCATCCAGCGTAGAGGAGTGCTAAACGATGCATAGGCATTCATCGTAGCGTCATAGTTTACATTTACGGGCTGTGAGATTTGGTTAAAATTAGCCAACGTGGTGACACGGTTGGTAATCCTGTTTTGGGTAAAACTACCATACGCACCGCCAAAAAAGCTCGTCATCGAGAATTGGTCAAATGAACTATAGTTTAGATTGATTCGGTGCACATACTCTGCGTCCAGGTTGGGGTTTCCTTGGTACAATATATTGGGATTGCTGTTGTCTACCACTGGTCGCAATTGTTGCATATTGGGTGCCCGCATATTGGTAGAGTAGTTCAAGTTCAGGTTAGACATATTGCCCAAAGTCCAGCGAAAACGTAGGCTTGGCAGCAAATTCAAAAAGTCACGATTAATGCGGGTTTCTGAGGTAGTAATTACACCATTGAGTGTTGAATACTGCACACTGGCACCCAGCGTTAGGTTAAACTTCTTGCCACGGTACATATAGTTCAAATACCCACGGTCAAACGTAAAAGCATTGGTATAGCGATTACTCAAAGACCCAATAAAGGTTTCAGGATCAGTCGTTTGGTCATAAAAATCCTTGAAAGAATTGTTGTCAAAGTTGTTACGTTGGTATTTAAACTCTACAGCTTGTCCTTTGCCAAATACAGGCTCAATAAACGACACTTGCACATCGTAATTCATCCGACGGTTATCCAGCGGCTGGCGTTGGTTGATGGTATTATTAAAAGTAGGATCTAAAAAGGTTTGGGTATTTAGGATTCGATCTTCGTTGGTTATATTTTGGGTGCCTAGTTGGCCCTGTAATACCAATACCCGGCCTTTGCGGCCAAACCGCTTACGATACAGCAAGCGAGTACTCAAACCAAACTCATTGCTTTGCCCTTGTGAGGTGCTTTGGGTTTGACTCTGCTGTACTTCGTTTTGTACGTTGGTACTTTGGCTAAAAGCATCATTGTTGCCCTCATTGTACATGGCATCTACGTAAAATCGCAAACGAGAGGATTTGCTAAACTTATGATCCAAACGGAGATTGGTTCGGTGATTCCAATTCCTGAGTGTGCGGTCTTGCAGGGTATTGGTAAAAAAACTATTGGTGTCTAAGAACGTTTCCCGATCAGTGGTTTGATTGATTTCATTGCCTAAAAAGTTGTAAAAGTAATTGGCGTGTAAACTCGTTTTTTTCGTCAAATCTACATTTAGGTTAGCTCCCAACACATTGGTGTTTGACAGTGCCTGGTTGGAATTCATACTGAGCAGAGCGCCCAATCCACTGCCACCATTGAGTTCAATCTGGCCTCCGCCACCACTGCTCAGGCCACTAAAGCCACCCATAAAGTTGACATAATCCATAAATGAGAAAGGACGCTTATTGATGTTATTGGCAGAGCCTAAAAACGAAAGCTGGGTTTTGGCACTAAAGCGATTGAGATTAAATCGTCCATCGTAGCGATTGTCGGTACCTCCCCCGGCCATTACATTACCAAAAAATCCGTTCTTGCGGTCTTTTTTAAGTTTTAGATTAATAGTTTTCTCCCGGTTGCCATCATCTACCCCTGTAAATTTCGACATCTCCGATTGGTCATCAAACACCTGCACTTTGTCTACCGCATCGGCGGGTAAATTTTTGGTAGCAATTTTAGGGTCTCTCCCAAAAAACTCTTTGCCGTCTACTAGCACCTTTTTTACTTCCTTGCCCTGCGCTTTGATCTTGCCATCGCGGCCAACCTCTACGCCTGGTAATTGTTTCAGGAGTTTTTCTACATTGGAGTTGGGGCGGGTTCGAAATGCCTTGGCATTATACTCGATCGTATCTTTTTTGATCACAATCGGTACCCGATCATCCTTGACTACAATTTCGTCCAGTACTTTTTTGTCTTCCTCAAGGGTAATGTTGCCTAGAGCGATGTCTTTGCCTTTTTCGAGGGTAAGGGCCTTGTTCCAAGTTTTGAACCCAGTAAAGGTAATTTGTAGATTATAACTACCCGCTTTGATTCTAGGTAAATTAAAAGCACCTGCACTATTGGTACTGCCAAACTTAGATAAGATAGAGTCTGGCAAGGTGACCAGCATTACCGTGGCTCCCGGTAGTGTCTGACCTGCGGGGTCTACTACTTTTCCACTAATTTTTTGAGCTTGAGCCGTAGCCCCCCAGCCGAGGATGAATAGGATGATATAAAGTGAAGTATTTTTCATGGGTATATGGTTTTTAAGTTGGTAGTTTAGAGTTGATAGTTGGTAGACAGTAGCTTTTAGCTATTTTGCTTATAATAGGCTATGAACTAAAAACTACGAACTACTAACTATGGACTAATTAATTCCTCTCTATTCTGATTCCTCCACCTTTGTTGCGGTACATCTCTTTCATTTCCTTCATTTTTTTGTCTACAATCTTTTTAAATTGCTTACGAGTCACTTTTTTACCTTTCTTGGGGGGAACAATGGCGCCTTTGGCGAGCGATTCAAAATTAATTTTGGTAGCTGTAGTAGTGGTCACAGCGCTACTAGTGCTGGAAATTCGTACCCCTCCATTACCATCATCTTTCTTTTCTTCTTTGTCTTTGGTAGGTTTTGGGATTCTTTTCAGCTCCAAAATCATCCCTGGTAACTGTCCGTATCCAGCTGGGCCTGAGGCTACTGGAATTTGCATTGTAAACCAAGCTTCTACCGTTACTTTTTCTTTTTCCATCACCGCTTTTTTGCAGTCATAGCCCAGTATTTTTTTAGAGTCACCTTTGATCTTCCAAGTAGCCTTAGAGGCTTCATCTTTGATCAAAAACCTACGCCCCATAAACGTGCGCATATCTACCACCTGGTTTTCTTCTATATTGTAATACAATTGGTCGTCGTTGGCGGCTCCTCCGGCAAATTTGATGACCACATTGGTACCTGCTCCGCTAAATTGTTGTTCACTTGGAGTGTCGTCCTCTTTTTTAGCCTCGTGTTTTTTATAGACCGATTCTTTGTTGTTAAAAAGGAGCTCTTTGTGAGTGACTCTGTTTTGCAGCTTCTCGAGTTGCTCTTTCGACAACATATCGGCAATACTCCCCGAAAGCTTTACTTTCGATTTGGTCGTAAATACAATTTTGCCTTCATTTTTTGAGGGATTTTTGGGAGTGTTTTCCTGAGCCAATGTTACCAACGGAAACAAGGCTACTAATGCAATAGTCAATACTGTTTTCATAGTTTATGTGAATGTAACCTAACCAGCCATGCGAAGCGCACAATTGGGTAAGTTGGGTAAACATGATAGGGTTTATACAAAAGTAGCTTTTCGAGAAGGGATAGTTTTTAAAGGAAAGTTAAAGAGTGTTAAAAGATGTTAAAGGGGAAATTGAGGGAAAAACGTGATTCTTCCTATGTTAGGGTAAGAATGAAAGTGATACAAGGCAGGGCAGGAAGTAGGCTTTTTTATGATCGCAGTGTTGAATAATCATTGATTATGCAGTAAATTACGAACTACTACTAACCCAAAAACAATTGCATGAAAAAGTTTAAAAAATTATCCCGAGAAGATCAGCGTAATATACGAGGAGGATTTCTAACGGAATGCCAGTCGGGGGCCTGCGTTTATATTTACACTCCATTAGGCACTGATCAATGCCTGGCTCCTGTGGGCTTCGGTGGAGAGGAATGTTTTGGCCGTATTCGAGATGGCATTTGCTGCATATACTAACTTATCTGGTATATGAGTCTTCCTGAATTTTACAGAATTAAAAAATTAAACCTGCCAATGTATAAATTCAGGCAGGTTTAATTTTTTGAGTTTGTTTCCAATCATTTTTGTCCCAGAAGCACCCCAAACCAAGCCCTAAAAACCGTATCTTGCCAATTGTTACATCACCAAAAATTATCCAAATGCAATACTTCAACTCATTGGAAGAAGCTTTTCAATGGTTTTTAGACAATACCTATCCCAAGCTTAAGACTGAGCAAAAAAATGAAATGAAAGACGCTAGACACGATTTTACTACAGGACGTAGCAAGGTTTCTCATAAACGTATGCTCAAGTTTATGACCAAGTACGGCAAGGTAAACACCCACTATTCTTTTGAGGAAGAAATTTAAAATTCGCGTATGTGATTATTATAAGCGAATTATTTATTATATTTGAGTATCTTTGAAAAACAAAGATGCCCCTGAAGTATAGCTTGGAACCTGTCTTCAAGGGCTTTATTAATATACAAGATACTAATATCATGCAAGATACAACTTTGCACTCGACTCCCCAAAATGTGCCTTCGTTGGCGCTTCTTCGAGAAAATATTCGGGTACGTCTAGAGCGTTTCTCCTTTTCGGCTCATACGCCATTAGAGCAACTACGCGAAGGAGGGTACAAGCTCAATCGACCTACTACCGAAACCATTGCCAACCATTTGGAATTGACCATTTTAGACCTCAAATATTTGATCAATGACCTTTATTGGCTACAATGGATTGAGGAGAAAAAGCAAGTTTTGGTTCAACAAGAAGCCTAATCAATCGCTCAAAAAACGCTATCAGGTTTTTAGTTAAGAGCTTGGTAGCGTTTTTTGTTGTTGGAAATGGAAAAGCGATAATTCTGATAAACTCTTATCAATTTTAGAAAAGGTGGCTATTTACACCCTACTATAGTTATTTGTTTTTATCAATCGTTCGCCTTGCTCGTTTAATTATTTTTTCTGTTTCCTTAGTGGATGATTCTGTACGCCACTTTTCACAAAGTTCGCTTACAAAATCAGGTTTTGATTTACTGGCATCATTTAACCAATTTCCCACACTATCTTGAACATATTTGGCGCTGTCAGATTTTAAGTTTTCTAAAATGGGCAGTGCCATTTCGGGGTGCTCTTTTAAACGCTCAATATGCTTGCTCCAAACCCCTCTAGGCCGGGTGGCTTCAGTAGCAAACCGTCTTACGTTTTCATCCTGATGAAGTGTCCATTTACTTAGAATCTTGATGGCGCTTTCTAAATTTTTATCGATTTCAGGCCTTAACGCCATCCACACGATTTCTCTTATACCAAAATGCTTGTCAGCCGCCAAATATTGAGATTGGGCAAGTTTTTCTTCAATAGTTAATTGCTCATTCAACCCAATAAGATAAGGAGCATAACAACGAACAGAATCGGATAAATGAGTACTTAATTTCTCGAGTATTTTGTTAAGATGCTTTGTGGTGGAATACAGCTGATAAAGTGTCGAGCCTATCAGCTTAGTTGTATTCATTGTAGAAGGCTTTTTCTGTGCTTCTACTTCTTTAATAATTGCATCAATTTTCTCTTGTTCTATACCCAACTCTGGAAATACTGCCTGTATTAGCTTTGCGTGATCAATGGCTAACCATTCAGTCAGGTTTACTGTCTCAATTTCCCCTTTGTTCAGTAGTGTTAAAACCTCCTTGGGAATATCAGAGGCTTTTCTTGCTCCTTTTCTATTAAGAATATTTTTATCCATTTCTTAAGTTGATTACCATACCGTAGCGAGTTCGCTCAACTGTTGTTTGGCCTCTTCAAAGTTGGTGGCTTTCACGTTATCCTGGCCAAAATCTTGTGCTTCGGCATTTACAAAAGTGATATCGGTTATACCTACAAAATTGAGTAAAGCGGTTAAATAGCTTTGTTGAAAATCAAAAGATTCTAATGCGGCACCAGATTTATAAGAAAAAGCACCTCTGGAAGTAATCACCACTACTTTTTTACCAGCTAATAATCCCTTCATAGCACCATTTTCGTCCAATGCAAATGTCCTTCCTACCCTTACAATATTATCTATGTATGACTTTAAACTTGCCGAGATAGAAAAATTGTACATAGGTGATCCAATAATCACCTTATCTGCTTCGATCAGTTCGTCAATCAATGTATCAGAAGTACTCAATACTTCCTTCATTTGTTCTGTTCTTTGGTCAGGTTTGGTGTAATTGGCCTTAATAAATTCATCGGTGGGAAAAGGCGCAGGGCTTATCCCAACATCTCTTGTTTTGAGGTCAAAATCCACTTTTTTCCCAAATTCTGTAAGAAAATGATCCGATAACATTCTTGTCTTAGAATTTTCTAATCTTACACTAGAGTCTATTCTTAGTAATTTCATAGGTTGAATATTTTATGATGCTTTTATTAAATCCTGATAAGTAATACATTCTCCATCTTGTGGAATAGCTACTTTCTTGGATAACCCAAGCGCAGCAACTTCTTTTTTCAATTGAGCTCTAGTAGTAGGGCAATGATTTATAGATTCCATATGGTTTGCAATCACCTGACCTGGGGCATCTTGGATAAAGCGAAGAATGTCTGCCATAGTCATAAGCACTGGTTTGAAAATATCAAACTGAGCCGATCCTGCTGCCACAATGCTAATGTCTGGTTGGTATTCTTTCAATACCTTATGGACATCGTCGGTGTAAATGGTATCAGAGCTGAGATAAACGGAAGGCTGGCCAGCAAACTCAATATAAAAACCCATGACGTTTCCAGCGGGTTTCGCAATAAAACCATAGCCATGTTTGGCTGGAATCCCCTCAATTTTACCTCCTAAAAAATCAGTCCTTTTCCAATAATCAATGGTTTGAGATACCTGCAGCCCTTTTTTTCTCAAAGCAGCCTCATCTTTTATGCTACAGATGACGGGAATATTTTTGGCGCGGAGAAACTCTACCGCCTTTTTATCCAAATGATCTGGATGGAGATGAGTGATTAAACAATGGGTGGTTTTCTCAATAATATCCATTGCATTGGAAGGTAAACCCACGGTAGGGTTGCGTTGAGGTTTGAAACGGAAAAATGTAAAAGGTGGTCCTGCTTCTCCTTTTTTGCTGAGCATTGGATCTACCAAAATTACCTTGTCTTCTACTTCTATAACCGAAGTTGCATTTCGTATGTGATGAATTTTCATTTGATTTTTGAATTATTACAATGCAAAAATCAGAAGAAAAAGCGGGTAACAGGGTACCAGTTGTTTATCAATTACTACCATTTTGATAAGACAAGCGATATTCTTTGGGAGTCAAGCCAGTTTGGTTCTTAAAAAAACGTGAAAGATGATTGGATTCAGAAAAATGAAATGTATCGGCCAGTTCTTGAATGGTAGACGGTGTAAATAACAATTTCATTTTTATTTCATAGGTAAGTCGAGATTTTAAAAAATCGGTAGTAGTCATATTGAAATGTTTATTGATCGCCTTGTTTAAGGTAATACGACTCACATTCAATAAGCTTGTATAATCATTGATACGTTGCTTGTTATAGATATTTTGCTCTACCAACTTTCTGAATTCATAGGCCAGATTATCATTTGAAATCGTAGAAGTAATATTGAACTGCTCTGAATACAAACGATTGAGCTGGATAAGAATATAGTAGAGAATAGAGCGTATAAGATGAATGCTATCACTCCGAGAATGTTCTAAATCCGTTTTGATTTCCTTTAATTTGATTAAATATTCATCCGTAATGTCTTGTGAAACTTGTAGATGCAAAGGAAGATCAATTTGATAAAAGTAGTGCAGACGGTAAGTGAAGTGTTTATCCGAAAAAAACTCGTTTAAGAAATCTTCTTGAAAAACTAATAAAGTAGCGTCCAATTGCTGTTGGTTGACTTTCCAGCGATATTGCTGATTTTCTGAAATAAATACAATGCTGTTGTCCTTTAAAGAAATGGCTTGATCATTCAATAGCAATACACCATTTCCTTTTTTTATAAAAACAATTTGAAAAAAATCGGTTGTATACAGATTGTCAGAAAATACAATACTGCTTTCACCTTTGAGGTGCAACACATTGAGCAGGAGGTCAACCCCACACCAGCTTTTATTAAATTTTACATGTTTCATCTAATACCTGGTTAGTTACTAATATGAGTTTTAACTGAATTGACTCAAGACCCTAATATACGATATTCGTTGATTTTAACGCAACTACGATCGGCTGACAACTTGAGGCCATAGATCAATGCTGTTTCCTTAAGAATTATCGAAGTAAATTCGATGCTTCGCTCGCGGGGAGGTAGACAGCATGGTCGGA
>DMXI01000060.1 GCA_003483885.1 Microscillaceae bacterium | reverse complement strand
AAATCTTTGACCAAAAAAACAGCAAATTCAAAATATGCGTAATTTTCTGAACACATAGCAGATCTTTCTAATCAGCAAACTCTGGAGTTCTTTTTTGCATGCCTGCCATGGCAGCTTCTTGTAGGTCTTTTGAGAACAACATGCCTGCGTTCCAGGTAGCTATGTAGTTCAAGCCTTCTTCTACGGAATGATCTCTGGTATACAAAAACATTTCCTTGGTACCTCTGATAGCTAAAGGAGATTTGGCAGCAATATTTTCAGCAATAGCGTATACCTCTTTGATCATCGTTTCCCGGTCATCGTAGCACTTATTTACCAATTGCATTTGTTGGGCCTCGGCTCCGCTAAACTTTCTACCAGTATACGCCAGCTCTCTGGCTATTCCTTCTCCTATTATTTTAGGCAAACGTTGTAGTGTACCTACATCGGCTACCATACCCAAATCAATTTCTTTGATTGAAAAATAAGCATCTGCCGAGCAGTAGCGCATGTCGCAGGCTGTGATCATATCGATGCCGCCTCCAATGCAAGCTCCGTGAATAGCGGCAATGACTGGCTTTCTACATTTTTCAATAGCGGTAAAAGCAGATTGTAACACTAAAATTCTTTGACGCAATTTTTCACGGGAACGGCCTGGGCAATCGGTTTTATCTAACTCGCTTTTGAGCTGCATAAACATCGTAAGATCTATGCCCGAAGTAAAGTGTTTGCCCTCCCCTTCAATCACGATTACCCTTACCTCATCCTGACGGTCGAGTTCTTCCATAGCCTCTCTTATTTCTCGCCAAAAGGCCTCCGTCATGGCGTTGGCTTTTTTAGGCACGTGAATTTTTACAGTGGCTATCTTATTTTGTATATCCAGTAATAAAGTTTCAAAATTTGTCATTCCAAATGTTTTTCGTGGAGTAAAATCAAAATTAGTATTTTTATACTAAATGCAAATTAAAATATTTTGAGATAAAATCGGATTAAATCTTTAGAAAGCACGATTTTTTTTGTCATCAAAATCAGAGAACGAATCACAAATAGCGAATTTTCACAAAAAATATTTATCCGCTACGTCTTTTAATTATACAAAATCAAGAACTTTTATTGCGAAAACTATAGCTACCTTTTTTTAAAAAAATAATATTCTAAATTTGGTTAATTTGCTTTTATAACAATACGCTTCAATACAACGTTAATGATAGTGTATCATTCATAAAATACAATCGTCATAAAAGTTCAAAAACATTTAAAACGCCCTTCAACCTCAGAACAATTTATCAGAAAATTATTGCTATTAGGAATTTTTAGACCATGAACAAACAATGGGTAATTGCTGACATTCACGGGTGTTACAAGACATTTGTGAATTTATTAGAATACAAAGTGCAGCTTTCGCAAGAAGACCAGTTATTTCTATTGGGAGATTATATAGATAGAGGAACTGGCAGCAAGGAAATCATCGATTATATTCAAGACTTACAGGAGTCTGGCTATAAAGTATACACCCTTAGAGGCAATCACGAGGATGTACTATTGCGTTGTTATTGGGCTATCCAATCCGACCAATGGAATGCCGAGATTGATGAGTTATACAAAGGCTGGCTCAGACACGGGGGCACTGCCACGCTCAAAAGCTTTGGGGTAACCAGTCTGGACCAAATCCCTTCTTTTTATATTCAATTTTTAGAAAATCTTCGGTACTACTATCTTACTGATCAGCACGTGTTGGTACATGCGGGATTGAACTTTCGCCGCACCAATCCATTTTTGGACATTGAATCTATGTTGTGGATTAAAAACTTTGCAGTAGAAGCCGAAAAAATAGAAAATCGCCGTTTGGTACATGGCCACGATCCCAAATCGCTCGATTACATCAAACAATGCTTGAACAATCGTAGCCTAACGATTCCATTGGATAATGGCTGTATTTATGAAGGTCGTGGAGGAATGGGTAACTTGTTGGCTCTAGAGCTTCACTCTAATACACTCGAGGTGCAACGCAATGTAGAGTATAAGCCCATGTTTTTGGTAGCCTGAGTTAGTTGAGAGTCAATAGTTAGTAGTTCGTAGCGATTGAAAGCTTTTAGCTTTTGGCCTTTGGCTCCATCATCAACTACCCATCTAAAACTGATTTTCTTGAAAACGTAATGTATTTATAATCAAATAATTAAATCACTGACTATGAGTATATTACAGCTATCCAAAAACCGTTTTGAATTGGTAGTTGATGATGGAATCGCCAAAAAAAGCCAATAGCTAAAGGCTAAAGACCAACTGCCGGCAGTTGCTATCCACTATTCACTAATCTTTAATTTCCTGGCAAAGCTCTATCAGCACACCGTTGGTGGTTTTGGGGTGTAAAAAACAAACCAATTTATTATCGGCTCCTTTTTTGGGGGTTTCGTTTAATAAGGTAAAACCTTCGTTGCTTAAGCGCTTCATCTCCTGCTCGATGTCTTCTACTTCATAGGCAATATGATGGATACCTTCGCCTCGTTTGGCTATAAATTTGGCAATAGCACTCTCTTCTTTGGTAGCTTCAAGCAATTCTATTTTGGTTTCTCCCATTTGAAAAAAAGAAGTCGTTACCCCCTCTGATTCCACCTCTTCAGTTTTGTAAGGTTTACGAGCAAACAACTTGGTAAACAGCTCGTTAGAAGTTTCAATAGATTTTACAGCAATTCCTATATGCTCTACTTTTAACATGGAATGGAATGATTTCGGTGAAAAAAATTGTTTCGAATAGTGCAAAGATCATATTGCTGAGGGAGGATGTAAGAAACAATCTCTCCATTATAGCTAGTAATTTTGCGTACAGATGAGGCTATTTCCCTGATAAAAATCGGGATTTAAACAATTTACGCCCATAGTTGTAAATCCCGACGTGTCGGGGCAGCGCTACGGGCAATAAAAATAACGAAATATGTACGTAAAAGAACAGCTATCAATTGGGTATGTTATTTTTTAGATACTCCCTAAACTCCCGTTTTTTTTACTTAACTTGCAAAAATATCGTATAATTAAAAACAAGATA
>DMXI01000054.1 GCA_003483885.1 Microscillaceae bacterium | reverse complement strand
CAGCGCTTCTTTATAAATCGATGAAGAAAATGAAATTGAGTTTTTCTCTTTCTTCATCACTTGCGAAATAATGCTATAAATAAATAGATTACAAAATTTCTCGAAATGTTTTTATAAAAAAAACACTGGTTATTCGAAAATTACCAGTGTTTCTAAAAAAAATTATATCAAAAACAGTTGTTATTCTACCGTTACTGACTTTGCCAAGTTTCGTGGCTGGTCTACATTGGCTCCTCTCATCACTGCCACGTGGTAAGAAAGCAATTGAAGAGGAATCACTGAAATCAAAGGAGTCAATGCCTCAATTGTTTCAGGGATTTCTATGACATAATCTGCAATATTTTTGATTTGTTCATCTCCCTCTGTCACAATAGCGATTACTTGCCCACGTCTGGCTTTTACTTCCTGAATGTTAGAAACTACCTTTTCGTAGCTACTATCAGCGGTAGCAATAAACACTACTGGCATCTCTTCGTCAATCAACGCAATAGGGCCGTGTTTCATCTCAGCTGCTGGATAACCCTCAGCGTGGATATAAGATATTTCTTTAAGCTTCAAGGCTCCTTCTAGTGCAACGGGGAAGTTATATCCACGTCCTAAATACAAGAAGTTACGAGCATCTTTAAAAATATCAGAAATGTATTTGATCTGATCATTTAGCTTAAGTGCTTTTTCCACTTTTGCTGGAATGTTCTCTAATTCAATCAAAAACTCTCTAAACTTGCTTTCAGAAATGGTTCCCTTACGGTGGGCCAGCATAAGCGCCATCATGGTCAATACTGTGATTTGCCCCGTAAATGCTTTGGTACTGGCTACCCCTATCTCTGGGCCAGCGTGAATGTAAGCTCCAGCATGGGTTGCTCGAGGAATAGAAGCTCCTACTACATTACAAACACCAAAAATAATGGCTCCTTTAGATTTTGCCAGTTCAATGGCTGCCAAAGTATCGGCTGTTTCACCAGATTGAGAAATGGCAATGACTACATCATTTTCTCGGATAATAGGATTGCGATATCTAAACTCTGACGCATATTCTACCTCTACGGGTACTCTTGCCAGTTCCTCAAAAAGATACTCAGCTACCAGGCCTGCATGCCAGGAAGTACCACAAGCCACGATCATAATTCGATCTGCCGACATCAGGCGATTGAAATATTCAATGAGCCCTCCTAAGTGTAAACGATGCTTATCTGCTACCACTCTACCCAACATACTCGCCATGATAGACTTTGGCTGTTCAAAGATTTCTTTGAGCATAAAATGCTCATATCCACCTTTTTCAATTGCCTCAAGCTCCATATCAATCGTTTGTACGTAAGGAGTTTTTGGAACAGAATCTATATTTTTGATGCTCAAGCCATCGTTGTTAATAACTGCGATTTCGCGATCATCCAAATACACAACCTCATTGGTATATTCTACAATAGGAGTAGCATCTGAAGCAATGAAGTACTCCTCTTTGCCTATACCAATTACCAAAGGGCTTCCTTTACGAGCAGCAATCAATTGTTTAGGGTTTTGTCGTGATATCACCACAATAGCATAAGCTCCTACTACCTTTTGCAAAGCCAACCGCACCGCTTCTTCCAACGACGTATTTGATCTTTCCTGAATGTTTTCAATGAAATGTATCAATACTTCTGTATCGGTTTCGCTGGTAAACTGATGCCCCCTATTTAATAATTCTTGTCTAATAGAATCATAGTTTTCTATGATTCCATTATGAATAATAGCCAAATCACCACTCTGAGAGTAATGAGGGTGAGCGTTTAAGTCATTTGGTTCGCCATGAGTAGCCCAACGCGTGTGCCCTATACCTATGTTACCGTTTAGGTTTTTCCCTTCTACAGACTTTTCCAAATCTGCTACTTTACCCTGCTTCTTGTAAACACTTAAATCGCCATTCAATAATGCCACTCCAGCACTATCATAGCCGCGATATTCAAGTCTTTTAAGACCTTTTAGAATAATTGGGAAGGCTTCCCGGTGTCCTGTGTAAGCTACTATTCCACACATAGATGTATCTTTTAGTTATAATTTAATGGAACATATTATATTCCAATAGCTTTCTATTTTAGATAAACCTTTAAAAATCTTAGTTATTGCTTTATGACAGTATAAAATACCTTTAATTGCATTTTGCGATTCGAAGCAGGGTTGTTATCCAACAACATCCTGGTTGTTCTGCTACCACCAATTACCCCTGTTACATTGGAAAATGAGGTAGGAAAACTAGGCATTACAAAAATTTGGGTACCTCTTGTACCATTCAGGATTTGTTGCAGTTGCTCTGTAATGTTAAAAGTATACTGCCTAAAGGTATCATTAAACTGCGTTAAATTCCTAAAAAAATTATCCACCCCTGCATTGTCTTCATTGACAATAAAGTCAAAAAGGCCCGTAGAAGTCTTATTCAGCTTTGTTCCATTGGCTTGTGTCAACAACAAATGAGAAGGTATCGCATGCGCTTGATCATTCACAGATTCAATAGTTGGATAAAAAATCAACTCTGCTTTATTTACCGAAATATTTCCTTGCGATTTCAGTCGTAGCGCATCTACCAGATCAATTTTTGTTGCAATTCCAACTCCTGATTGAGCATACAGTACATTTCCTGCGGTAAACTCCCGATTAGCAGTTGTTAGATTAGCCAACTCCCCTGTACGATTTTCCGCTTGAATGTTATTGAAAGCATTCCCCAGAAAAAGTACGCTGTATCGATTGTCTAAAGTCCCAGTACTCAAATCAGCACTATATAGCATTCTCATAGTAGCCAATGGTCGGTTAAACCCTAACATGGCAGTATTAGTGCTTGCTGGTATAATCGCAAATCCTTTAACCGCGCTTAAGAAATCTTCCGTAGTGGCTCCTCCCCGGTTCGTCACTTCAAAAAACCGCTGGATATAATCTTGGTCTGTGATCGTAATCTCTAAGTTATTAGAGTTATTTTCTATCAAGTTTTTGGGTACAAACGTAGCACTTGCAATCAAACGGGTTGCGTCAAACCCTACCACATCATTATTAGTATAAGTCTGTGATGGAATAGTATCATTCAATTCATACAAATAAATAGTCTGCGGCGTATTATCCTGCGTCACATCTATTCCATAAGTATAATTAAGTACTAAACTGAGGGTAAGACTTTTGAATACTCGGTTGGTACCTACAAGATTGATGGTAGAATCGGTAGCAAGGGAAGGTCCCACATCTACAAACGCCTGAGCTGTAATATCTCCAAACACAGGGTCTTTATACTTTCCTACCAGGGCTGTCAAGCCATTGGACGTCTGAAAACTATCCAATAGGGTGATTTTGGGTTGTAAATCAAAGTTTTCATCAAAAGAAACCCCAATTTGATTATTGGGGTTTTGTTGAGAGGTTAATCCTATATCTTTTGGATTTTCACAAGAAATTAAAAAAGTGATGACAATAAATAACGATAAAAACGCGCTTCTCTTAGT
>DMXI01000449.1 GCA_003483885.1 Microscillaceae bacterium | reverse complement strand
AAAAAGTAGCTGCTGAGTTGCTGAAAATTGAGGCAGTACAAGTACGACCTGAAAAACCTTTTCGCTGGAGTTCAGGTTGGTATTCGCCCATCTATTGTGACGGACGTTTGACTTTGTCTTATCCAGAAGTTCGTAAATTTATAAAAACTGAATTAATTGAATTAGTAAAACAAGAATTTCCTGACGCAGAAGCAGTAGCTGGCGTAGCTACCGCTGGAATCCCGCAAGGAGCAATGATTGCTGACGAATTAGGTTTACCTTTTTTGTATGTGCGCTCCAAAGCTAAGGGACACGGCAGAGAGAACCAAGTAGAAGGAAAAGTGATCGAAGGGCAGAAGGTAGTAGTAATAGAGGATGTGCTTTCTACGGGAGCGAGTTCTATCAAAGCAGTAGAGGCATTGAGAGATCAAGGTCTTGAGGTTTTGGGTATTGCGGCCATGTTTACTTATGGGTTTGACGTGATGGAACAAAATCTGGCTGATGCCAAGGTGAAGCTAAAAACATTGAGTAATTATACTACTTTGGTGGTAGAGTTTTCGAGACATCACGACTTAAGCGAAAAGATTATGGCTTCGTTGCATGAGTGGCGACGTGACCCTGCTAAGTGGAAGCCAAGAGAAGTGGATGCTTGAATTTATTGAGCTATATTTTTAGCTGTTGGCTGTTGGTAGTTAGTACCAAAAGCCAACAGCTAACCACCAACTACATACGATGATCAACCCCTAGTCCAAATAAGGCAAAATCGTACTTTACAGGGTCTTGTGGGTCCAGTTTTCTGAGATTATCAGTCAATTCAAGCGCTGTTTTCCAATCCATTTGCTTCCGATCTAGTAAATGAAGCTTGCGAGCGACACGTTCTACGTGTACATCACAAGGACATATTAATTGACTGGGCTTTATTTTTTCCCAAATGCCAAAATCTACCCCCTTTTCATCATTTCTTACCATCCATCTCAAAAACATATTGACTCGCTTACAAGCCGATTTACGAGCGGGAGTGGCCACATGCTTACGAGTGCGCTCAGGGTATTCAGGGAGGCTAAAGAACAATTCATGAAAGTTGATTAAAGCTTTTTCGATGTGTGGTTCTTCCGCCGAAAAATCTTGCGTAAAGGCTTCTTCTAATGAGGAATGCTTTTGATAAAAATCCTGAAAGAAATGAATGAAATACAATGTATCGGTGGCATTGAAAGTGCGATGTTTGAATGATAAAAAAGCCTTTAAATCGCTTTCTTGGTGGTTACAAACGAAGTCATGAGGTGCCCCGTCCATAAGCTTGACCAACTCTTTACACTTTTTGATAATGGTAGTACGGTTGCCCCAGGCTAATACCGCAGCCCAAAAACCCATAATCTCAATATCTTGTTTTTTGGTAAATGAATGAGGGATACAAATGGGGTCATTTTCTATAAAATTGGGTTGATTGTATTTTTCAACGGCCTCGTCTAAGAATGCTTTCAGGTTGGTTTGGTCCAACACGTGGGGAAGCTGCATATTTACAGGAATTTTGAATTAAAAAAAGCGATCAATCACAAAATTAAGAAAATACGTGTGATTGATCGCCTGGAATGTCAATTTTGAATTGGCTTAGGGCATGCTAAAGAATATCCCAAACCGAATATCCAACATATTAGCTGCCGAATGGTATACGCGTCCATTTACATAGGGGTGGTTAAGCAGCGGGGCTTGCTGGTTATTTACTTGTGGATCAGTGCTTTGCTGCACGGTTTGTTCAGTTGGACCTAAGTGACGCATCATACCTCCACGAAGATAATTGACCTCTAAGTTGAAGCCGAATAGATCTTTTACCAAATCTAGCCTGACACCTATGCCTCCACCTACTACCCAGAGAGCATTCCTTAGCAATTTACCTTCGGCAAGCGCAGAAGATTCCTCAGGACATTCTTCGGTATGCGAGGGATCCATCGTAGTGTTTTGGTCATTGAGGGTAAAGGATGTGTTATTGTGCAATCGCCCTATTCGGCCATTGAGATAAGCTTTTAAGGCCCCTTTGTTATTTAAATAGATACGAGGTACCAAGAAATAATAACTTGTTAAGCCATAAGTATTGAGATCATAAGTACCTGGAGCAATCTGGTTAGTTCGTGGCAACGTAACTTCTTGTTGGGTGAGTGAGTGTATACCCAGTCCACCTTCTATTCCAATACTGAAGGGCGTATCCTGAAAACGATAATGGAACCCTAAGTTTACCCCAGAGGAATTCGAAGCTGCCTCGCTCATGCCAATAGGCCTAAATTGCTGATAGTTCATACGAAACCCCAATTGAGCAAAGCTTATACTGGTGATAAAACATAGCGTAAGCACGCCCACAAGTTGCGAAAATAATTTAGTTTTGATCATAGGTGTTGATATTAGTGAATGTATAGTGAGTAATTGATAGTTATGAAATGACTCTCGGTCATTGAGAGATTTTACTATAATATACTAAATGTTCAAGTTTGAGGGTAGGGCTGCTATCTAAATATTATAGGAAGTCTTGGATTTTTTATACCAAAAAAGTACGAAGTGTGAAACGGACGTAGAAAGGAAAAAATACCCCTGGGTGATCCTAAAATATCACCCAGGGGGAGTGTAATTGAATATCTCTTGAAATAAGCGCTTTTAAAAACTAAATCCTAAGCCCATTCTAATGTCATACATTCTGATAGGCGAGCGGTATACATTACCTGTGTGATACTGGTGAGAAAGCGTGCGGACTCCAGGGGCCAACCCAGGCATATCGGTATTTTGAGGAGTGTTGTTGGTAGTAGGAGCATTTAAACTCATATACTGCACTGATCCTCCTGCCAGATAATTGGCCTCAAGACTGAAAAATAAACGGTTTTTACCCAAATCAAATTTAAAAGCCTGACCAAGGTCTACATTTACCCCAAAGCCAAAACCAGCAGTGATGGCCACATCTGACAATACTGTTCCCTCATCTACTGGGTCGGGGCAGTCAGTGGTATGGTTTACATTGGGGTTTTCAAGCGTAAAATCGGTATGGTACTCTTGTACACCCAAACGAGCACTGAGGTAAGGTTGCACAAAACCAGCTCGGGTAAGGTTCATACGCGTAGTAAAGAAAGCATAACACGTATTGTTGCTAATGGTAAGGTCATAAGTACTAGGCATTTGTCCTTCTGCTACCACGGTAAAATCTTCAATTTTTCGGGTACCATAGTTCGAAAACCCTAAATCGATTCCTATACTAAAAGGGGAGCGAGGAAGTTGGTAGCTGTACTCAAGACTGACCCCATGCATTTGGCGAATATTTACCCCCATTTGTTCCAAGGGGTTAGAGTTGGCATAAGATAAACGGATGGTAGATTGCGCAAATCCAGTAGAGTTTACCAGACAAAGCACCAAGCCACCAATTAGTGTTAATAGCAGTTTGTTTTTCATGAATGGTGTTTGTTTGTAATGTGAATAATACTTCTAGGTGTTCTGTCGTAAAGACAAAGGGAATTTACTAAACCCTTAAGGCGTCGGCAAAAATTATATACTGTAAGTTTTTCAGACTTGTAACTAGTGCTCTGTCAAGGGCTGGATTTGGATCATATATCCTAAAATATAGCCTTGACAAAGCACTAGATCGTTAAAAATGGTTTGGGAACCTTAATGAAACTACTAACAGCTTCTGTTTAAAGTTACTAAAAATAGGTGATTTTTTGAACTAAATTTATAGGAATTGCGGGTATGCGTAGACAAAAACTACAAGGGAATTAACTAAATCTGTATTTTGGTGGTTAATAGGACATAACATCAAGTAATCTAGTATATTTATACTAATTAATTGACAGAGCAAACAAATATATCTTGTTATTAAAATTATAAAATAATGGCCTTAAAAGTAGGAGACAAAGCACCTGATTTTACCTTAGCCTCTACCGCTGGTAGCGATTTCAACTTGTACAATGACCGGGCAGGTAAACCTTGCATTATTTATTTTTATCCCAAAGATTTTACGCCAGGCTGTACTGCCGAAGCTTGCGACTTTAGAGACAATATTGAGTTTTTCAAGCAATTTGATATTGATGTGTTAGGCGTAAGCCGCGACGATGTGGCTACCCATAATAAGTTTAAAGCTAAGCACAACTTGCCTTTTGAGCTATTGGCCGATGTAGATGGAGGCGTAACCAAAGCTTATAAGGCTACCTTGCCATTGGTGGGTATGTCTAAGCGTATTACTTATTTGTTGGATAAAGACCAGAAAGTAGCCGCGGTATTTGAAAAGCTATTTGGTGCTAAAGCGCATATTCAGACGATGATCGAGAAGGTAAAAGGGGGCGCAGTAGCGGAGTAAGAATTATTAATTGTGAATTATGAATGATTAATCTGTGTTTTCCCACATTCATAATTCACAATTCAAGCATTTATAATTAATCTAAGAGTTTTTCCCAAATTTTTAGTTTTTCGCCGTTGAGAATCTTGGCAACAATGCCCGCCCGTTTGCGAATTTTACGCAAGTGATACTTTTTCAGCGATACACTTTCTACCCTTTCAGTAAAAAGCTCACCTACTTTTTTAGACGTCTTTTTGGTTTTTACCGCAGTTTTGAAAATTTTCTGAATGGTTTTTAAATATTTTCGAGGCTGTTTAAGCGTAGAACAACGTTTAGACAGACTCACAAGTAGGTCTGTCACTATTTTTTCCTGGGCAATTTCAAACAGTAAACCTGCCTCAAAATTTCCATCAATTACTTTTCCGCAATTTTTTTCGAGGGCTACGGCCCATTTATAAGCACTGAAGCTACTATCTACTACAGTTTGTTTCTTTTTGTATTGGGCAATACAATTACGAATTTCCTCGTCGGTGGTTTTGTGTTTTTGAGCAAAAGAAGTGTGGGTAAAGACGAATGAAAATAATAGGATATTAAGCAGGCAAATAGTGAATTTGTAATACATAAATTCCCTGATTTTATAAGTGAATAAAAAAAGTGTACCCAAATGAAGGTACACCTTACTAAAAAAGCAAATCTATAACGAATGAAGCAGTAGTGTGTTGTACTATAACTTATTTTTAACACAGCGTCAGCAAAGAGAGACTATAGCTGCAAGGCTCGCTTCATTTTGCGAATTTGTTTCCGTACTTCTTTAATAGTTTTGTAGGTGCCTACCACCTTGGTACGTACAATGGTTTCGGTATTGTCACCAAATAGGGCGTTCTCCTGGTTTTCCTGTTTTTTAGTGATTACTTCGGTCACTACATGTTGTTTGAAAACATTGTGTAGGTTAGTCAATGGTTCCCGAAGCTTTTCAATAGCGCTGCATTCTCCCAGCATACTATACAATGCATCTACTATATGCTGCTGGTGCAGTACTTCTTTGACTGTAAGGTGATGTTTGCGAAGCTCTTCGTTGGTACTGGCTTTGTGTAGCTGTAGTACCCAGTGCGATACACTGAAAGTACTATGCAGCACTTCTTTGGCCTGAGGGTGGGTTTTGAGACATTCTTTTACCCCAGCATCGGTAGCTTCTGCTATCGAGCTTTGGGCGTGCGTAAACGAAATAAAACTTGTGAAAATAATGCAAAAAATGAGTGACTGTTTCATTGGAATGATGTAAAAAAAATGGGCTTATGCTATGAAGAAGTTTGTACCTAATATACAAATACTTTATAGGATAAGCCCAAAAATATGCTTATGTAATAAGTAACGTTTACTTAATTTTCAGCAAGTTCCAAGTGGGTCATTATTTTTTTGGCTTCAAGCCTGTGTACTTACGTAATTTGTTGGCCAGATCTTTCAGTTTTTTAGCGCTTTTGGTATCCATAGCTACCCCTTTTTCGGTAGTGGTATTATCTCCAAACAGCGCGTTATTTTGGTCTTTGTTTTTAGTGGTTTCTGATTCACTCGATACCTTCGCGTCATAGATGTCTACCATTTGACCTAAATACTTAACAATGCGGCCTTTTTTGTCTTTCAAGTACTTACATTCACCACCCTTGGCTAAGTCGTGTAAAATCTTTACGGCTTTCCCTTGCTTACCAATCATACCTACCGCACGACGCCCTTTACGAGAAGCACGTTCGGCGTTTTTTACAAACTGAGCGGTCCACTTGGCAAAAGGAAATTTCGTGGTTTTTTTATCATACGGCTGCAATACCTGGTAAGCTTCCAGCAATGTTTTTGATTTCTCAGCACCAGCACAGTTACGAATGCCAATGTTGAGTAATTTTACCTCTTGTGACTGAGCAAAGCTGGTTTGATAAGCCCCCAAAAAAAGCCCAAACATCACTGCTAGTAGTGAGTTTTTCATAATGTTTTCTGAGATAATTTTTTTCATGTTGGTAAAAAAGTTAAATGATTTATTGTCGATGTTATCTGGTTAAATTAAGTGATTTGTACAACCATTTAATTGTAAATCCCCCGACTTGTCGGTTGTAAATCCCGATCATTTGGGGGATTGTGAGCCGATTTTATCGAGGCAGATAAACCAATTTGACAAAAGTTCATAAGAATGAACCTATCCACAAGCAAGTTAACTGCTTATTGGCATTAATTGAAATAATCCTTTAAATTTAGTATTGTTACCATAATAAATATGACACTCTTGTAAGAACGAATAAACCACAGAATTGATATATGAAAATAACCGGGCTAGAGCTTTACACTGATAAACCTCAGAATTTAAAGATATTTTATGTAATGGTGTTGGGGTTTGAGTTATACAATGAAACCGAAAGTGCTTTTACAATCAAAGCTGGGCATACTTTGCTTACTTTTCGCTGGGGAAATCCCGCTGATGCGCCTCCGTCTTATCATTTTGCCTTCAACATACCTCAAAATCAAATAGAGGAAGCCAGCCGTTGGTTGTATTCTCGAAGTGTGCCTTTGCTCAAATTCGACGACAAAGACGTGGTGGATTTTCCTAATTGGAACGCTGAAGCTTTATACTTTTTAGATCCCGCCGATAATATTGTAGAGTTTATTGCTCGCCGTGACCTGGAAAATGCATCACCGATTTCTTTTAGTGCTCAGAGTATAGCATCGGTGAGTGAAATAGGCTTGCCTGTACCCGAAGTGGAGCCTTTTTATGAGCAACTCAAAGCGCATTTTGATTTACCACTTTACAGCCATGTGGCCAATCTATCCAAATTTTGTCCTACAGGCAATCCAGAGGGTTTGTTTATTATTGTGCCTTTGGAGCGAGCTTGGTTTCCTACGGAGTTAATCAATGGCGTGCACCCCTTGGTAGTGACTATCGCCAGAGATCCAGAAATTCAAAAAGAAGAGAAAACCTGGGTAGTCGAGGATTTGCCATATGTGGTGAAATGTGTGTGAGGCTATCAAGGGAGGCAGAAGTGACATCATATTGTTTGATACAGGGCGAGGATGTTTCAAACCTTGTCTTTTACCTGTTTTAGTCCAGATAATCTTATGACCAATATACATACCCACCTACCCCCTTTACCTTTCTCAATTGTCTGATAACCAAAGGCGAAAACTATACTAGTGTTCTGTCAAGGACTGGATTTAGGGTGAGGTGGCTCAAAGATGAAAGTATTTCGAGGCACAAAAAAAGAGCATAGCATAGCTACGTGATTTTTTTGTAACAAAGTAATATGAACATATTTGGGGAATATGTCCTGAAATATAGTCTTGACAGAGCACTCACCAATAAACCAAAGTGAATGTATGGCGAAGCCCGTTGTTTTTTGTAACTTAATTTTGAGGGAGTTATACGTATTGTTGGATGGTTAAATTGCCCGATAAAAGTCGGCTCACAGCTCGCGATTTATCGGCTTATAGTCCCGTGTTTACCGGGGAGGATTTACAATCAAATGGTTATGCAACACATTGCGGAGCTATTTAACTATAAAACCATTTAATAATTCAGGGATATTCCTAAAAAATTAACCTAAACTATTCTCATTATGAATTACCCGAAAACCTATCGGCGGGCCTTTTGGTGCGCTATGGTGTTGTGGATGCTGGGGTATTTATTCGTTCCAGAAGTTCACGCGCAGAAAAAT
>DMXI01000448.1 GCA_003483885.1 Microscillaceae bacterium | reverse complement strand
TGTTGTTCTTCTTTATGGTAACCTCTGTAATGCGTGAAAATAACATTAACGTAGAGCAGCGCTTACCACAAGCAACACAACTTACAAAACTAGAGGATGCTCAATTGGTAAGTTACATGTATGTAGGACGTCCAAAGGATTTCCGCAAATATGGTAGACAGCCACTAGTACAAATTAATGACGTGTTTATTATTGCTCCTACCAAGGATCAATTCCAGAGACAAATCATTAATTTTATCGAGTCAGAACGCTCAAAACTTAAAGAATATCAACGTAACAAGATTACAGTATCTCTCAAGGTAGATAGTAGAGCCAAGATGGGTATTGTGAGTGATATCAAGTTAGGGCTACGAGAAGCAGACGCACGAAAAATCAATTATGCGGCTGTACAAGGTGCTGGCAGATAAGGAAAGCGTAAACAACGTACTTAATATAAAGAAAAACCTTCCTTTGGGAAGGTTTTTTCATTTTTAGCCCCATTGTTCCACTGTTTTGTATTTAAATTCTAATCCTGAACATGATTGAGATGGAAAAAGCATTAGATGAGCTACGCGCTCAAATTGATGCAGTCGATAATCAAATCTTAGCCTTGCTCAATGAGCGTATGGCTGTAGTTAAGAAAGTAGGCGAGCTAAAGAATAGCAACAACGCGATCATATATCGTCCCGAACGTGAAAAATCAATTATAGATCGTTTAGATACGGCAAATCAAGGGTTGTTGACCAGAGGTATGATAGAAGCTGTTTTTTTAGAGATTTTTGCGGCAAGCAGAAATTTTGAGTTACCAGAGCGAGTAGCTTACTTAGGTCCCCAGGGTAGTTTTACTCATCAAGCTGCCGAAAACCGCTTTGGCGTTATGAGTGAATACATCCCTTTGAGTACCATTCAGGCAGTGTTTGAAAGCGTAGATACCGAGCGGGTGCGTTTTGGGGTGGTACCCATTGAAAACAACCGTCAGGGGTTTGTGGGTGAAACAGTGGACCTGTTTTATGACTTGGATGTCAAAATTGTTGCGGAAATCGTCCTGCCTATTCACCATACTTTTGCCAGTCGTTGCGACCAATTGAGGGACATTAAATACATCTACTCCAAAGATGTGGCCTTCAAACAATGCAAAAACTTTTTGCGAGAGTATTTCGGCAAAGATAAAGCAGAGCTAGTACCTGTAGATTCGACTTCTAAGGCAGCTCAAATGGCTATGGAGGTTGAAAATAGTGCCGCGATTTGCTCTGACGTAGCAGCTAAGATTTACCAGGCTCCGATATTGTTTCACAACATTGAGGATTCCTCTGATAATCAGACCAGGTTCTTAATCATTAGTAAAAACTTTGTCAACAAGCCCAGTGGGGATGATAAATCTACGCTAATTTTGAAATTACCTGATGTAGTAGGTAGCTTGGCTGTTTTTTTACAAGATTTTCGAGACCATGGAGTAAATTTGATCAAAATTGAAAATCGCCCGGAAAGAACAGACAGCAACTTCAAAGCTTGGTTTTATCTTGATTTGGATGGACACATTGAAGATGAGCACATAAAAGCGGTGGTAGCTAAACACCAAGATAAAATTAAGTGGTTGGGGAGCTATGTAAAGCTCGTATAGTGATTGAAATTAAATAGACATGACATACATCAAGAGGAAAGGGCTTCTATTGCTTAGAAAGTCCTTTTTTCATTGATGCCTGTACATGCTGAGTAAGCCAATCTACGGCAGTGGCCTCATTGCTAAATATTTGATGGTCTATTTTTTCTTTTTTGTCCAATGCTTTGGTTTGTTTAGCGATATTTTGGACGGCAAATTTGGTAAAAACATCCCTGGAAACAATCACTGCAATGTATAGAGTACCTTCCCCCGAAAACCTGGCCATTTGAGGAATAATCTTTTTGCCAATGTATTGCTGATCTTCTAAACTAATCACCCCCATTTTGCTGGTATCAACTAAATGCTGATGGGGCTGCTTTTCTCTAAAAAAGTCCAACATTTTATAGTGATAATTTCGGAACTGCTTCGAAGAACAACGCTTCTTAAATCTCATAAAAGTGTAATGTTTATGGTCATCATAACCGATGCTCACAAACGCGTCATCATAGTTTGTCATTGCATTATAAAAATAGGAGGTGTAAAAAGTAGTTATTAAAACAACTGACACGATAGTGATTTGTTTGAGGGAGTTGCCTTGTCAGCAGTAATGAGCAGGTTTATTGTAGGAAAATTAAGTGAAAACTATTTGATTAGTTTTGAAACTAAAAAAATAGTTTTATATTTGTTGTATAAGATGTAGTTAGGAACAACCAAAGGGCAAAATTGTATTTTTAACTATACTATACTTCGGTTTTGAGGCTATTGCGGCAAAACTTTGAGTTAAGGTTACTGGCTTGTTTTGAGGTTGTTCCATTTTTTGAAGATAAACCAATCAATAAACACTATGGCCAAAAGAACCCCTATGGAGGTGAATGCCGGCTCTATGGCTGACATTTCCTTCTTATTACTTATTTTCTTTTTAGTAACTACCCAAATCCCCAACGAAAAAGGATTACCCATTTTGTTACCTCCAAAGAGGACAGAAATGGATAATACCGTAAAAATGAAGCAACATAATATTCTCTCAGTACTAGTCAATTCAAGAAACGAATTACTCGTGGAGAGAGAACCATTGAATGTAGGTGATTTACAACAAACTACGATTGACTTCTTGGAGAATAGGGGACGTGATCCTAAATCTTCGGATAGCCCTGAAAAAGCTGTAGTATCCATCAAAACTGACCGAGGTACTTCTTATGATACCTATCTTCGAGTGATGGATAAAGTGCAAGCGGCTTATAATACTCTGAGAGCTAAACACATGGGCATTCCTTTGGCCGCTTATTTAGCTTTGGATAAGGAAAAGGCAAGCAAAGCGATGAAAGATAAATACGAAGCCGCCAAAAAGGCGTATCCTTTACGGATTTCGGAGGCTGAGCAATCTTCGGTAGGGCAATAGGTGTACACTTTAAACTAAATGGCGTATGTTAGGTAAATTTAAATCACCCAAAGAGAAAGAAGTACCAGTTATTTCTACTGCTTCGCTACCCGATATTGTACTCATGCTATTGTTCTTTTTTATGGTAACGGCCGTAATGCGAGAAACGAATTTACTGGTTGAGCAACACTTACCCAGTGCTACTCAATTGACCAAATTGCAAGACCCTAGTTTGGTGAGTCATATTTATATTGGTAAGCCCAAAGATACCCAAAGGTTTGGACATACCGAGTTAATTCAAATGAACGATGTATTGGTAAACCCCAGACAGGTACCTCAGTTGATTACACAAGAAAATCAAGATGTAACCAGGATGACAGTGTCGTTGAAGGTAGATCGTCAATCAAAAATGGGGCTGGTAAGTGACGTAAAACTAAAGCTGCGAGAAGCCAATGCTCGTAAGATCAATTATTCAGCAGTTGGGCAGCGTTAGAGGTAGGCATCAGGTGCTAAATGAAACCTGATGCTATCTATACAATTCTTTCTGGAACTGTATATACATTGAATTGTCCATTTCTAAGGAAGCCAGCCAAAGTCATTTGATAATTAGAAGCCAGTTGTACCGCCAGACTAGAGGGAGCACCTACAGCTGCAATCAAAGGAATTTGGGCAGTAATGGCTTTTTGGACCAGCTCAAAGCTAAGACGACCGCTGACTAGTACCATCAATTGTTTCATCACTTCGGGCGCTTGCATATGGCTGCCAATGAGTTTGTCCATGGCATTGTGTCGGCCTACATCTTCCCGTACAGTCACGAGCTTGCCCTCGGCATCAAACAAAGCTGCTGCGTGAATCCCCCCTGTATGCTGAAAAATAGATTGAGCTTCTCGCAGTTTGTCAGGCAAGGCGGTCAATACTTGAGACGCTATTTTGAATTGATCAGTGGATAAAATCGGACAACCAGATAACTCCAAGGCTTCAATGGAGGTTTTGCCACAAACGCCACAACTCGAGTTGGTATAAAAATGCCTTTCCAAAAGTTGCAAGTTTACTTTTACGTGGGGGCGAAGCGTAACTTTGACTACATTTCCTTTTTCTTCTGGTTTTTTGATGCTCTCACAATAACGAATACGAATCACCTCCTGCATGGAGGTAATAATCCCTTCGCCAAATAGAAATCCCAAAGCCAACTCAAAATCGTTTCCAGGCGTACGCATCGTAATGGCGACCGTTTTTTGCACAATTTCTTCGTCATCAATAAGATTCAATTGTATCTCTAGAGGTTCTTCTACTGCTAACAAATCAGGATTAGAAGAGAATGCACCTGCCTTATATTTGGTGATATTAGAAGGAAATACGGGAGGTTTGGGTTGTATCATAAGGGTAACATTTGGCTAAAAGTAGAATAATTTTCGGGAAAGGATAGTTCAACTGGAGCGTCAAAAATGCCAAATAACGTAGAACCTGATCCTGTCATGCTAGCATATAAGGCTCCCTGTTCATAAAGTTGAGCTTTGATTTGAGCCACCGCCGGGTACTTGGCAAATATTTGGGGTTCAAAGTCGTTTTTGAGAAGGTTTTTCCACTCTGCGATATCTTTTTGAAAGATATCTTGGATTGTGATAGCTGAGGGAGTAGGAACAATTCCGGCATAAGCCTCTCCAGTAGATACATGGGTAGCAGGATATACCAACACCAAAAACTTATCTTTTAAGTTGAGGGCAATGTTATCAAAGCGATCCCCTTTATCAAAACAATATTTGGGTGTGTTTTCAATAAAGAAAGCACAATCACTCCCCAATTGACGGGCATAATTTTGCATAGTGTCAATGTCCAAATCTAGTTTGAACAGCTCGTTTAAGCTCTTGATAGTAAAAGCCGCATCGGCTGAGCCTCCTCCCAACCCGGCCCCTATAGGGACTACCTTGTGCAAATGAATATGTACTGGGGAAATATCAAAATCTTTTTTGAGTAAATGGTATGCCCTCAAACACAAATTATCCTGACCATCTTCAGGAATTCCAATACCAGTGGATTGAAACTGAAGAGTATCAGCTGGTAAAATCTCCAAAATATCACTCCAGCCAATAGGGTAGAAGCAGGATTCTAGATTGTGAAATCCATCGGGGCGTTTTTCTATAATATTGAGCCCAAGGTTAATTTTTGCGTTCGGAAAGCTTATCATATTAATCAAACAAATAGAAGATGCACCAAAGCAAATAAATGCAACGCAGGGAAGCAAAAATAAAGTAACAAATCGTTAGGGGATGAATATATATTATGGATCATACCTATAAACATATACATCTATTCCATACATCATAAAAGAATGAATCTAGTTCGGAGCTTTACATTTGAAGGCTTTGATAAAATTAATGTTTAACTAACAAACAAATCATTGTATGGGCAGATCAATGTATATCAATAAGCCATCATGTTGGCTTTTTATGATGGCATTTTTTACGACATCATTTTGTCAAGCGACTCACTTGCAGGCTGGGCAAATCACCGCTGAAAAAATCTCTAATACCAGTCTTACCTATCGTATTACCATCACAGTATATATGGATAGGAGCGATGTAAATAATGCAGACAGCCCCTCACTTCTTATTTTTTTTGGGGATGGCGATAGCGAAAAAGTACGAAGGAAAAGAGAAGATTTACTCGAGAATAGTACTTCACGCAATGTTTATGTAGTAGAACATACCTATCGTTCCCCTCAAGTTTATAAGATATTTTTTGTAGAAGAAAACCGGAATGTGGGAGTATTGAATATGACCAATTCGAAATACACTCCTTTTTCGGTTTCTACTACTTTATTGATTAGTCCTTTTTTAGGCTTAAATGAAACCCCTGTTTTATTAGTAGACCCTATTGATTTGGCCTGCGTTGGGCAGCGTTTTACACATAATCCAGCTGCCTTTGATGCGGATGGGGACAGTCTTTCTTTTAAACTAGCCACTCCTAAACAAAGTGAAAGTAACGAGGTAAGTGGTTATAAAAGCCCTGCAAGTACTTCTTTTGGGGGAACTACTGAAAATGGAGGAATCCCTTTTTTCAGGATTGACTCTTTGACTGGTACACTTACTTGGGATGCTCCGGCAGTAGCAGGCAAATACAATGTCGCTTTTGAGATAGAAGAGTGGAGAGGTAAGACCAAAATTGGTTCTATCATTCGGGACATGCAAATTATTGTATTGGATTGTAAAAATAGGCGCCCCAGACTTACGCTACCCAAAGATACTTGTATAGAAGCCAACTCAGCGCTTCTGGCTACTATTCGAGCAGATGATCCTGATAATAATTTGGTTACTATTGCCGCCAAAAGCGGAATTTTAGAAGATGATTTTAATGTCAAGGCGAATTTTTCTCAATCACTTGGGGCATCTTCTGGAGCATTTACTTGGACCCCTGGTTGCCAAAACATCCGGAAACAGCCTTATCGAGTAATATTCAAGGCAGAAGACAACCCTCCTAACCCGGCGCCTACATTGGTGGATATTCAAGCTTGGCGCATCACTGTGATAGGCCCCCAACCGCAGAATTTAACAGCTACTGGACTAGGCCGCACCATTACGCTCAACTGGGACAACTATCACAATATATGTGACAATGCCTCTGAAATTATTATTTGGCGTAAGGCAGGTTGTTCCAACTGGACACCAGGCGCTTGTGATGTGGGAATTCCTGGAGGGTTGGGCTACCAACAAATAGGGAGAGTAGCAGGAAATCAAACTACTTTTGTAGATACCAAAGGACTCAAAAAAGGATTAAGCTATAGTTATCGTATTTCGGCAGTATTTGCTACTACTGCTGGAGGTGAAAGTAAGGCATCGAGTGAAGTATGCTTAAGTTTACCACTTGATATCCCATTAATGACTAATGTAACTGTAGACAGGACCAGTGCTACGAATGGACAAATATCCGTAAAGTGGACAAAGCCTCCCAAAGGACATCCCACCAACGTATATCACTATGATTTGTATCATTTTGTGGGGCTAAAGGGAGAAGATTCTACACGTACCGACTCTACAAAACTGCTCACGCTTACTTCGGATACCTCTTTTGTACACCAGGGCATTAATACGCGGGATGGGCATACTTATCGGGTGCTGGCTTATGTTGATAATGCCGGAACACCTGTGTTTGATGATTATTCGGAGCTTGCTTCTAGCGTAAAGCTTACTGCCACTTCGGCACCAAATACGATTCGGCTTAATTGGAGTTACAATGTGCCTTGGGCTAATGTGAAACACCTCATTTATCGCCGAACCAATCCCAATGCTGCATTCCAGTTCATTGATTCACTCTCGCAAACTAGTGCGAACAAATTAGCATATGTTGACCAGGGAGCTTTTCAAAACCGCAAACTAAATGCGGATAGTACCTATTGTTATTATATACTCACGGTGGGTACTTATGATAACCCACTAGTAAATATTCTAAACCCTGATTCTTTGGCTAATTTATCACAAATCGCCTGTGGGCAACCAACAGATACCATTGCTCCTTGTTCTCCCATATTAGCCATCGATTCTATCAATTGTGAAACCTTTAGTGCACAATCGTTAATTCAAAATCAGTTGAATTGGAATATAGGAGACGATACATCGATTGATTGCGATAATGATATTGCGGGTTATAAATTGTATTTCCGACCAACTATTGAAGGAGGTTTTACTCAAATTGCCACTTTAGATGCTTCTCAATTGAATTTTATTCATGAAAATATTACTTCCTTGGCAGGCTGTTATTATGTTACGGTATTTGATCGTGTAGGTAATGAGAGTAAGCCAAGCAATATTGTTTGTCAAGACAATTGTACTTATTATGAACTTCCCAATATTATTACCCCTAATAACGATGGTAAAAACGACGTGTTCCAGCCTTTCCCAGTGCCACGATTTGTAGCATCGGTCAAATTTAAAATCTATAATCGTTGGGGAATACTGGTATTTGAAGAAAATGACGATATCTTCCTTAATTGGGACAGTACCAGTAATACTGGTGAAAATTTGCCAGAAGGCATGTATTATTATTCTGCAGAAGTAAGATTTATTACGCTGGACCCCAGCAAGGCGACTCGAAAAATAAAGGGATGGGTGACGTTGATTAGGTAGGCTTTGCGGTGATAACGAGATGTTATCAAAGGAATGAATAAAGAAAACAAAGAGGCGTATTACACGCCTCTTTTAAAAAACTTATGCTTCAAACTTTTTGAATACTCCAATGGCATTATGACCACCAAATCCAAAAGTATTACTGATGGCAATATTTATATCTTTAGCTTTTGCCTGATTTGGGGTAAGCCTTAGATTGGGGTGGATTCTCTCATCTCTTTCCTCTAAGTTAATCGTAGGAGGAATAAGGCTGTTTTGAATACTCAAAATAGTAGCTACCGCCTCTATGGCACCAGCAGCGCCCAGCAAGTGCCCCGTCATAGATTTAGTGGCACTCACGTCCAGATTATCCAAATGATCCTTGAACAATTCAGTAATAGCACTCATTTCGCCTACATCTCCCACTGG
>DMXI01000346.1 GCA_003483885.1 Microscillaceae bacterium | reverse complement strand
AATCCTCGATGGTATCATAATTCAAGGCATTTAATTTAGAACCACGACGAATTGTGATGGTCGCAATGCCGTCCATGATATCTATGGTTAAATTTTTTAAATCTGTATTGCTAATAGTATTCATTGTATACTCACATTAGTTTTGGGCCGTAAATTAAGAAAAAGTAGGCATAGGTGTATTGTTAAATACTTTATTTAGGTTTTTTATTAGAATTGTACAACCAAAAGCATTATAAATGCCAGTAAGAAGTTCTAATTGAGGTTTGTAAGATCAAAATAATACAAAAGTGATAAAGAGAGGGAGGAGAGTTTTAAAGAGAAATATTGCTTTGGGTAAAGCATAATAGAAACATCTTGAAGCAGAGAAAAATGAATTTGAAATAGACGATAAAGAACTTAATGAATTATGTATTATATATTTTTAAAACTACCTTTTGTGACTTCTCTGCTCACAAGATGCCTTACTACTGTATATTATTTTTTTGCCTAACAAATGTAGATGCAATTTTAGTAAATTAGCTGTCAAATTTTAACAATGACAATTAAGTTTATATTAGCACCTAAACCATTTCTTAACATTAAGATAATATAGTTTACGGAGTTAATAGTAAATTAAATTAATAAAACTTAGCCCACAAATTTTTTAAAGATATTTTTTTAGTAATTCAAACTCATCATAATTCAATACCCAATTGTTTGCTTGCTTTACCCACTTTTCTTGATAAATGCGACCCTCGCCTATATTCATAGACCATTGAGCAGAAAGCACCACTGTGTTATCGGTTTTAGCTTCAAACTTTGGCTGATGATAGATTAAATTACGCGCTCCCTGTTTAATTAAGTTTGCCCAAAACTTTTCAATGGGTGCTTGGTGCTGAATATAAGCCAAAGGTACTGCGTGCATAGTAGCATTTTTTGCGTAACCTTGGCTACAAATGCGGGCATTTTGTTGATTAAATCCTTTGATCCAACTAGCCGAGGCTTCTATAACTTGAATGAGGGCTTTGTGACTAGCCACTGGATCAAGCGTGTAACTGACAGGTTTTGCGTATTTTTTCAATACCTCAAAGTCATCATAGGCCAGCAACCAACGATTGTCTTCTTTTACCCATTTTTCCTGATAAATACGACCCTCGCCTACGTTCATACGCCAATTGGCAGACAACAAAGCCGTTTTTTGATTGATGACTTCTATAGATACTTGAGAATATACCAGGTTTGTAGCACCTGATTTTATAAAAGGAATCCAAAAACCCCCAATGCCTTTTTTACCTTTTTTTACACCAAAAGGCTTGGCCCGAAGCATTGCGTTGGACTGATATCCATTGACACATACCTGGGCTTGCCCCTTGTTAAATGCGTTAATCCAAGCTTCACTGGCAGCAAGTACATCTAAAGCCACTTGATGATGTGCCAAAGAACTATGATGTGTAAACCTTTGTTGGACTTGGTTGGGTAGCTGCTTTTGGGTACTGGTTTGGGCCAGCCCTGTGAGGCTCAGGCTTACCATCAAAAAGAAAAATGCGATGTTGAAAAAATTAATATGCTTCATTGAAATAGTTGTTTTGTTATTTGATGAAGCAAAAGTACAGGAGGTCAATAAGGTTTACTGGTGACTTTTGGCACAATTGAGCAAAATATTATAAAATTTGAATTGCTTTCTGCCCCAACTTTACCCTTTGCGCTTTTTCTAACTTTTTTAACAAACGAGATACTACTTCACGAGTAGTACCTAGTTCGTTGGCGATTTGTTGATGAGACATATACAAAGTTTGAGCATTTTGAGTTTTTGCTTCTTGATACAAATATTCTACAAGTCGCTCATGCAATGTGGTAAACGCCAATTTGGCATAACGATCCATCAATACATCATAACTATGTCTAAAAGTGTGGAGCGTAAAGTTATTCCAGGATGGGTAAAGGTTTACCCAATCTTTGACATAATGTACCGGAATATTGAGCACAATCGCATGATCTTCTACCTGAGCACTCACAGTACTTATACAATCTCCCAAACTGGCAGAAAGTGATAAGGTACAAGTTTCCATAGGCGAAAGATAATAGATGAGGATTTCTCGATCTTCACTTTCTTGAAATACCCTTACCTTACCGTCCAACAAGATTCGCAAAACCTTGATATATTCCCCAGCTCTGATGATAGAATCCTTGTCTAGATGATGAGTAACCGTAGCATGTTGATGGATCTTCTGTTGTAAGTCTGGCTCACGAATCTCTAAACGACGAAAAAAAGTATCAAGCAATTCCTTCATACTACGTGTTTTAGTCCAATTGCGCCCTGATATTCTGAGCAATTTCTGTTAACTCTTCCTGACTAAACTTTAGTTTTTCAGCAAACTGCAATTCGGCCATCGTATTGGTAGGAATCAAGTGAATGTGGGCGTGGGGCACTTCAAAACCAGCAACTGCTACACTTATGCGTTCGCAAGGGTAGGCTTTTTTTACAGCAATGGCCACTTTTTTTGCAAACAAGTGCAAGCCAGCCAAAAGCTCATCCTCTAAATCGTAAATGTAATCTACTTCTTTTTTAGGGACAACCAGGGTATGACCTTTGGTAACAGGAAAGATATCTAAAAAAGCAAAATAATCGTCGGTTTCAGCTATTTTGTGGCTTGGAATATCACCAGCCACAATTTTAGAAAAGATAGAAGACATAAAAATTGAGTAAATGAATAACAAAAGTTGAACGACTACCTAAGTAGGTTAGATAGTTTGCCAGCAAAATACAATAAAATTTTTTGTTTTGGACGGCTTCGTGATAAGATTGATCCAACTAGCAATGTTGGTTCATTTACTCAATTGGTGAGGCGAATTGGGTATTCTTAGCGGGAGATCTCTAATATTTCGAATACAGTTTTACCTGCCGGGGTTTGAATCTCAGCCACATCTCCTACTTCTTTGCCTAGCAAACCTTTGCCTACGGGCGATTGTACCGAGATCTTGCCTTCTTTTAGGTTGGCTTCTTCCTCAGATACCAATGTATAAGTCATTGTTTTTTTAAGCTTCTTGTGCTTTATTTTTACCGTAGACAGAATAGATACCTTAGAAGTATCAATGTTAGATTCGTCTATCAGGCGAGCATTGGCTACGGTGTCTTCTAACTTGGCAATTTTTAGTTCTAACAAGCCCTGAGCATCTTTGGCTGCATCGTATTCTGCATTCTCACTCAAATCCCCCTTGTCGCGGGCTTCTGCAATCTGACGAGCCATGTCAGCACGTCCCTTCGTCTTTAGTTCTTGGAGCTCGTCCCTGAGCCTTTGCAAACCTTCTTTTGTATAATAAGATACTTTAGCCATTTTA
>DMXI01000070.1 GCA_003483885.1 Microscillaceae bacterium | reverse complement strand
CTTGGGCTGATGCGTTGAAAGCAAAACTTGAGAAGAGTATTGACAAAAGAACAGCAAGTGCACTAATTTTTACACTTTTCATCGTTAACACAATGTTATTTGGTCTGAAAAAAATGTTTTAAACTTATTCGCATAGTTTAAGGTATAGTTGTATTTTTGCAGAGAAAAATACAATCTAATGATACAAAAGTATTGAAATACGATTAAAGTCGCAACTTTATCAATTGGTTTTCGTAACGAGGAAGTTACACCTGTACTAAATAACTTACAAAAACAATTCTAAAAAATCATGAGATTTGCATTGTTTTAGCTAATTCCACTTTTCCCTCCATAAGGATTTAAAACCTCCTGGTCAGAAGTAATAAATATATAAATTTTACAATATATTTATTTTCTTAGTCCAATTATTCCCTGTCATGTTAAATAGAGTGCACTTTCTGCCTTGTTAGGAGAGTGAAGTTAAAGGTAAGTTTGCTGCTAAGCCCTGCGTGGCTTCTGATGCTTGTCTTTACATTTACGTAATTTTTTTGAATTTCGAGTAATTTTCATACATAAAGAATATCATGATTGACAAATTAGAAGCAATCAAAGAAAGATTTGATGAAGTAGGTCAGTTGATTGTAAAACCAGAAACTATGCAAGATATGAGCTTGTATACCAAACTGACCAAAGAGTATAAAGATTTAGAGAAAGTTGTAGAAAAATATAAGGAGTATAAAGTTGTTTTGGGCAATATTGATACTTCCAAAGAGATTTTGAGTACAGAAAAAGACGCAGAGATGCGTGAAATGGCCAAAATGGAATTGGAAGAATTAGGGCCTCAGAAAGAACAAATTGAGGAAGAACTCAAAACCTTATTGATTCCAAAAGATCCCAATGATAGTAAAAACGTAATTCTTGAGATTCGTGGAGGTGCTGGTGGTGATGAGGCCGCTATTTTTGCGGGTGATTTACTCAGAATGTACCAGCGTTTTGCAGAAAAACAAGGGTGGAAGCTGGAGATGATGGACTTTACAGACGGAAGCTCTGGAGGGTTTAAAGAAGTCGTTTGCTCTATTGCGGGAGAAGATGTATACGGAATGATGAAGTATGAGTCGGGAGTACATCGGGTACAAAGGGTACCAGCTACCGAAACGCAAGGGCGAGTACATACTTCAGCAGCCAGTGTGGCCGTACTACCAGAAATGGAAGATGTAGAAGTAGAAATCAATCAGAATGATGTTCGAATTGACTTGTTTTGTTCTTCTGGCCCAGGTGGACAGTCAGTAAACACGACTTACTCTGCTGTACGTTTGACTCACATTCCTACGGGTATCGTAGTTTCTTGTCAGGATGAAAAGTCTCAGTTGAAGAACAAAGCCAAAGCGATGAAAGTGTTGCGATCTAAATTGTACGAAATCGAGTTGAAAAAGCAACAAGAAGAAGTGGGAGCGCAACGAAAGTCGATGGTAGGTAGTGGAGACCGGTCTGATAAAATCCGTACCTACAACTATCCACAAGGACGGGTAACTGATCACCGTATCAAGTACACGGTGCATAACTTACCCAATGTAATGGATGGCGATATTGCTGATTTTATTGAAAACCTTCGTTTGGCCGACAATGCCGAAAAGATGAAAGAAGGAACTGCTTAATAAATATTAAAAATTACATTCATACAACGAGTCACCATTGTTTATTTTGGTGACTCGTTTTTTATAGGGTATGAGGTCGTCTCGACTTCAATATTTGAGTGTCGGGTTCAGAGATAATAGGTTACAACATTTGAATATACTCTTACTCTAAGGATTTTTTATTGTACAACAAGTACCCAATATGGAATAACACTCCTAATTGATTGGTAGGATTGTCATAATAATTAAGACTGACACTAATGGGGCCAAGCATCGTATGATATACCAATCCTGCGGTACCTACTAGGTGAGTCGTGAGATTGGAGGTTTGGGAAGCATCAAACATAGGAGTTTGTGGGGTGGCTTCCAGAATACGTCTAAAAGGACTAAAAGCATAGGCTTCAGCTCTGAATTCTAATTGACTATTGAATTTAAAAATGGCTCTCCCCCCTATCGCTAAATAATTGTATGCCCTAAAATTGCTTAAAAATAAACTGCGACTGTCTTGCAGTGGGTTAAAAGCTGGGGCGACGATCATGCTTGACAAATAATTATGAAACAAAGGTTGATTAGACCCTACCGCTTCTACCAAATATCCTAAACTGAAATAACGCCAATCGAGGTAGCCTTCTGAGCGCAATTTTAACCGAAACCATTGATGATCGCGAGATTGCTGCGTATCGAAAATAGAACCAGTTCCAGGGTTTAAAATTTCCCGGCCCTGAATGTATTGTCCCTGAATGCGAAAAGCCATTCCCTTAGATGCATATTGTTTGCGATTGAGGGTATTACGATCGTAGCTCAAGGTGAATACTTGCCCTCCAAACCGGGTCCAATCCAGGGTATCATTGGTTTGGAAACTATGGTTGCTTTGGTAGCGGTAGTTGTTAAAAAAATACCCATATTCCAAGTTATACTTGCTTTTTCGTCCTGAAGCAACCCCAATTTGAACCCCTACTTTGGTATCATTCTGACTAAGGTTGGTGGGCGTAATTCCTGGTAAGGGATCATTGATATCTTCGTAATGCCAATTGTTGAAAGTAAAAAAGGGCTCTACATAAAAAGGAACTTGGTTGGGAATATTGATGCGTAAACGACTGTGATTGGAGAAATAGAAGCGGCCTGCATACAAATTAGTAGCAAAAGTATACCACCAGTTATTGAGATAATCGTATTCCAGGTTGAGATATAAATTACTAATGCTGCGAGAAGCAAGGTTGCCCCCTACCCTGGCCTTGAGGCTTTTATCGGGCTTGAGCCGTAAATGAAAATCAAACACGTGGCTGCTAGAATCATACACAAAACTTGGGTACAGTAAAGAAAACTTATCGGCCTCAGCCAAGCGAAAATACCGTTTTTTGATGTTTTCGAGATTAAAGGCATGTTTCTTAAACTTGAACAAACTTTTGATATAACGTGTCTCACTTTTTTTGAGGCCTACTATGTGAGTATTCCGAAACTTGAGGGCAGGAAACTGCTCGCGAAAAACTTGACGTTTTTGTTGAATTTTATTGGAATCTACCCGACGATTTACCTTGGTTTTGATGGCAGTTATTTTGTCTAAAGTGGCTTGGTATCCACGAGCAATGTAGGCATCTACTTCGGTAAAATCGAGGGCACTAAAATCAATCAAGCGAGGCTGTATGTAGATACCATTAGAGTCAATTTTGCTGGAATCACTCTTAGACAAAAACGTGTACAACAAAGCATCATTGATGTGCTTGTCGTCATCCTTGTAAGGGTAATGGGTAAAGGTTTTTTCGGATACATTCACCCCAATAATTACCTGAGGGTTAAATTCCTTTTTGGCCCATTCAATGGGAAAGTTATTATAAATACCCCCATCAAATAAATATTTACCTTTTACCCGAATGGGTGAAAAAAACAGAGGAACATTCAGTGAGGCACGAATAGCATCAGCTAGTTGTCCATCTTTAAGTACAATTTCGTCTTGGGTAAAAATATCGGAAGCCAATGCTCGAAAAGGCACAAACAAGCTATCAAATTGATAATGAGCTTTGGCCGAAGCTTGCGCTAGTTTAGAAGCTAAGGCAAAGTTAAGCACTTTGTCGTTGACGAGACTGCCTTCCAACGAAACATTCAATAAAGAATCTAGGGCAATTTTGAGGTCAAGTATAGAGGGGTGATTTTCATCTTTGTACAAAAAGTAACGATAATCATCTGGCAAGGTGCCATTCACCCAGTTTTGGAACAAAGGTGAGTGTACAAGTTTTTCCATATCAGCCACCGAGTATCCGGCAGCGTAAAAACCTCCGATCACAGCCCCCATAGAGGTGCCAATGATGTAATCGATAGGGATGTTGTTTTTTTCTAATGCTTTGATAACGCCAATGTGAGCAATGCCTTTTGCGCCTCCCCCACTCAGCACCAAAGCTACTTTTTGGCCAAATGCCTGTGATGTAAGCGATACTAGTAGTATCCAAAAAATAATTTTTCGAGCCATAGTGTGTATGTTGATATTGTTGGTTGGTGTGGTATTCTAAACTTTGCAGTTGATATTTGTGTGTGTTACCTATATATACGTGCAGAAGGGAATTAGTAAGATAGAGAAGAAGAAAAAAGTTTTTTTAGTCCACAGTTGACGGTCCAATGCCGTTCCCTTAACACTCCGCGAGTCCATATGGCGAATCGAAGAAGTTTCCTCCTTAGAAAAGGAGGACTAAGGTGGTCTGTTACGCGAGTAATAAACATCCTTAAGAAAACAGCATTGGTTGTTGGCCCACCGTCCATAGTTTCTTTGGTTCGTAGTTAGGAGTTGTAGAATGAGAAAACCACTGACTTCTAAACCAGTGGTTTTTCACACAAACTCAGTGGATATTGACCACCAAGTCTTGTACCTGTATAGCATCACATCTAAACTGATCATGATCAGTTCATAAAAGTAACCTTGTGTTACTTGTCTTGATTAATTTCATTAGAGTTATTGCCTTTTTTGTGCTTAGACTTTTTTACCGCAGTAATAAGCATTCCTCCAAGAACAATGATATGCACCGTAATCTCGAGAGAATCAGCAATGACTCCAATCATTACATTGTTGAACATGACTCGAATAAATTATAATTGATGATAAGGTTATTAAGCATTGTGATTAGGGTGCAAACTCCCAAAAAGTTATTGGCTAACTGGTTCACAGTACATACAAGCATTTTTTTGGTTATCACACCAGCAGATGGTGCCATCTATATCTTTTGCTCTGTAGTTCTACCCTTCACCATAGCATATCCATTCATTGGTTATTTTCATGTTATCACCTTTAATAGCTCACGCATGAAATGTGGTTAGCTCTAAGTTTTTGAATTGAGGGGCGGGTATAAATTAACTCACTGATAATCAAGGCTAAAAACCTGAGAAACTACTTCTCCGCCTCGGTTGCGTGTTTTCATTATAGCTGTCAAGCTAAGGATTTTATCCTCCTATTTTAGGATTTAATCTTTTAAAAAACGACCTCATCGCCTCCGCTTGTGTCTCACAAGCGGATCGAGACCTTGAGTAAGTGAAGTTTAAGGACGCTGTTGGTTCGTGAAGACACAGAACCGAGGCGGAAAGAAGTAATTTTTGCAATAAGTTTTGCTTAGCCTGACGGCTATGGTGTTTTCACCAACCGATCGCTACGCTCAAACCAAGTAGTAGCATTTTTATCAAAGACTGTTATGCCCACCCCTCAAGTTTTTGAATTGCTGAAGTATGTCCATAATTGATAATAATTAAGGAATGATATTTAAACACTGTGTTTGTAAAGCATAAGATGTGGGCTACTTTATCCAGAAATTGTGTTAGTATCTTTTTCTTTATGATCAGTTTTGTGATTTCGGCCTTAGTAGATTAGCGTTAAGAATCTATGGACTAAAGCCGTGAAGAACTTTTCACTTGTTTGAGCGAAGCGAGTTTGAAAAGTTTAGGCGTAGCGTAATAGATTTAGCAATAATCTACTATAGCCGCGGGGTTTTTGTTTACTTTTTGACTTGGAGCAAAAAGTAAAGGCTTAGATATGTCTACAGTTTAAGGCTTAGAGTGGATTTATATATACTTTGTGTTTTTTTGTAGGATCAATAAAGCTGATGAAAATCTCACATAAAAAAAGGCGTTACTGCTCGCAACACCTTCTAAAAAATGATAATAATGTATTGTAAAACCTTAATCAGAGGTAAACTCACGGGTTACTTTGATGTAGCCTGGGTAGCGGATGGTACCACCTAGCACCTTAAACGAAGGCTTGGCTCTTACTTTTACTCGAGTGGCTTCTTTGCCAAAACCTGCCAAATTGAAAGCAAATTTAAGCAAGGCACTTCTGGATTTACCTTTCAAAGCTTTTTTTAGATCAAGGTCCACCTCCAAAGGTAAGATATTGGTGCCATTACCAGGCACCTCAAAACGCTGGACACTTTCCCCTTCGGCCATTTGTATATCATCTATGTACAAAATCCACTTGAGTTCATTTAAACCAGCCGTTTTTTTATTGGGGTTTTTCACCTCAATATTGACGGTCATATGCATGGGCAAGGAAGAGTTCCGAGCCAGGGCCAGGGTAATTTTACCTGCATCCAATAAACTAAGATCAGTAATACCTTTAACCTCATCTATTTTTACATTGGCCAACTTAATGTTTTGTAATGACTCAAGGCGAAATTCGCACCTTGACAGTCGTTTACCTTGGCTAATAGACCGACAAGAAATATTGAGGGTTGCCAGGCTCAAGAACAGAAATAATGGGAGTAGTCTTGTTTTCATGAGATGCTATCGGTATATGCTTGTTTGGTGAATTGAAAAAAGTCAACATCAGTTTGATAATAATAAGCTTTTTTCTGGTATTGTAACCCAACTTTCTGCAAAATATGAGTTGATTTGGTGTTTTCGGTGACCGCAATACCTACAATATTTTCCAGGTTCAATTGCTCAAAACCATATTTAATCAAAGCTTTGCTTACTTCGGTTGCATATCCTTGTCCCCAAAATGCTTTCATATAGCGGTAGCCCAGTTCAATATGCTCACTTTTGTCTAAGTGTTTGAGGCAAGTCCAGCCAACGAACTGATCCCCTTCTTTAAGCATGGTAGCCCACATACCCAAGCCAGGGTTTTGCGCATAGTAAGTGTCTATATAATGCATCACTGCTTTTTTGGATTCCTCATAAGGCAAAGGTTTACCTCCAGTAAGGTATTTCATTACCTCAGGATCAGTATTGAGTTGGTGCATCAGTTCCACATCAGCCTCCACAAGTTCACGAAGGTAACAACGGTCAGTTTCTAGTATCTTTTTCAACAGTTTATTTTTTAGTTATTAGCTATTGGTGGTTAACTTTTCACTTAATTCAGTGCCACTCTTATTCCTCTCTTCGCTTTTCATTTTTAATTTGAAAAACGGCTCTTGCTCTCTTATCCCTGTTCTAATCTACGCTTTGCGCCCATTTTTCACTTTTCGTTTTTCGCTTTTCACTTAATAAAAGTCAATCCTCATAGTATTCTTTCCCCTTCATATCTATGTAATATTCCTTATCATCTTTGATTACGAGGGCGATTCCTTGGCTATAATCGTTGTATTCGTAGAAGATAATACCAAACCCATCGTATTTAAAATCTACTACTACAGTGCCTTGTCGGTTGATAAAACCCATTTGTCCTTCTTTCCAGACGGGGGCATATCCGTGTTGAAAACCTGCCTTATCGGAAATATTGAGCATATCGTAGAAGTGTTGCTGGGTAGTGTATTCATAAATAAAAGGAATTACCTCACGTCCTTCTTTATTGATAAACCCTGCTTTGTTGAATTTGACTGCCAGCGCCAAGCCATTGTTGAAGTTAAAAGCTTGCTCAAACTGGAATGGAATGGCGATTCCTCCGTTTTTGTTTAAATATCCCCATTTTTGCCCATCCTGGTTTTTAGCGCTGAATTGTTGCGCTGCTACTACCCCTTCCTTAAAATCATTGAAAGTATTGTAATTCAAAGTAACCACTACATTGCCTTGGGTATCTATGTAGCCTTGTTTTAACTTATCGCGTTCGTTGGTTGTACGTAGCCTCACACGGGCCCTGCCTTCTGCAAAAGCCGAAGTGGTAAAATACTTGGTTTTCTTGAATAATATTTTCCCAGCAGTGTTGATATACCCAGCCGTGGTACTATCTATTTGGACCAAAGCCAACTTATTGCTGAATTTGGTCGCATATAGAAACTGGGGTTTGATTACAAATTCTGACTTGCGATTAATGTAACCATATTTGGCTTCACCTTTGGGTTGTTCTATCCAAGGCAATGCCATTAGCCCATCGCGAAACTCATACCGATGAAATTCGGGCAAAGGTACTGGTGGAGTTTTGAGCCGCATAGGTACTACTATTTTGCCGGTTTTGTCTATAAAACCACCCACATTTCCCCAATCATCTGTTTCTTTTTCTACGTAAATCCAGCCATTGTTTACACTATGTGCCCAGTCATACTCAAAAGGAATGACTACTTTGCCTCTTTTGTTAATAAAGCCGTATTTTTCTTCTTCGTTGCTTACCCTGGCCAAGCCTTCAAAAAAAGGAGTAGCACTGGCATAGGTACAAGGTATTTTTATCTTTTTAAACTCATCAGAAAATCCCCACTTGTCACCTTTCCGGTAAGGAATTAAATTGGGTAAACGTTTGGGTTGAGAAATGCCTGTTTCAAGAATAAAAAATAGTACAAAAAATACCGATAAGCTTTTCTTCATAGTATATGTTTTAAAAAAATTAGTCTTCGTAATACTCATTGCCTTGCCTGTCTATATAAAATTGCTTTTCGCCTTGCTTTACTAAAGCAACTCCTTTGCTAAAATCATCATATTTGTGAAAAACGCTGCCAAAACCATCATATTTACACTCAACAACCAATTTACCCACACGATTTACAAATCCCATTTTTTTGCCCAACCATACTGGGGCAAGTCCATTGTAAAAGCCAGCATTGGCCTGCGTTTCATAAAAAGGTTGGTAATAATCAAACTTGAAAGGGATTACTACCTTGCCCTGTTTGTTGATAAATCCCACTTTTTTGTTTTTTACTACTATTGCCAGCCCATTATGAAAACTGAAGGTTTTATCATAAATAAAAGGAATAACCGCTTTCCCTTTTTTATTCAAAAAGCCCCATTTATTGGGTTTTTTGATTTGTTGGACTGCTACCAAACCTTCGCTAAAATTGTTGAAAGAATAGTAATTGGTAGGGATTACCAGTTTACCTTTGGTGTTGATGAAGCCAAAGCGCATATCATCTTCGGCTGTAGTAGCATTGGGGCGAACCCGAGCCAATCCTTCACTAAACGGGGCAGTTACATAATAATTATCGGTAAATAATACTTTGCCTTGCCGATCGATGTAGCCTGCTTTGCCAAAATCAATGTTTATTGGGGCCAAGCCATTGCTAAACCTATCTGCATAGTTATATGGAGTGTCCAGCACAAACTTTCCATTTTTATCAGCATAACGATAGCCAAATTTGCCAAAAGGTTCATACTTCCAGGGGACTCCAATGAGCCCTTCGCTAAACTGATATCGTTCGTTTTCAGGAAGTGGTACCGGAGGCATGTTCAATCGCATAGGAATTATTACCTCCCCTTTTGTATCAATAAACCCTCCTACGTTACCCCACTTTTTCAATTGTTGTTCTACATATATCCAACCTTCGTGTACATTGTGTGCCCAGTCATATTTGAATGGAATCACTAGCTTGCCTTGAGTATTGATAAATCCAAATTTGAATTTTTCGTTACTTACTCGGGCCAGACCTTCATAAAATGGGCTTGCACTAGAGTAGGTACAAGAAATAACAATTTTTTTGTTTTGGTCACAATAGCCCCACTTTTCTCCTTTTTGGTAAGGGATCAATGTAGGACTTTGTTGACTTAAACTAAACTGGACAGTGAAGGAAACAATCAGTAGGGTATAGAGTAGCGTTTTCATTGGGTAAGTATTTGTAAGAGCAAAAGTTAGTAATTTTTACAAATATTCGTGGAGAGATAGGATGATATTTGCAGAGTTAACGTGTATAACTTGATTTGCAGTGTATAAATTTGGGCTTTGTTAGGTTGTTTTATATTTTTATAAGTCAAGCAATTTTATATTACCTAAAAACCTTTTTTTTCGAGTAGCTTACTTAACATAATTTATTTCTATAATGCCGAAAAACACCTGTAAAATATACCATAAAAATTGTTTAGGGTTACCAAGAGTAGCGGCTGAAAGCGTGGATGCTTTGGTGACAGACCCGCCCTATGGCATTGGTTTTCAGGCACATGAGTGGGATAAAAAGCTGCCCGATCGCCAAATATGGAATGATTGTTTGAGAGTGATGAAACCTGGATCGTTTGGCTTGGTGTTTTCGGCGGTAAGGTTAATGCATCGTTTGATGGTAGATTTAGAAGACAGTGGATTTGTGATCAAAGATGTGTTGTTTTGGGTATTTTTGAACGGTATGCCCAAAAGTCGTAATGTAGGGCTAAATATTGACAAGGAACTGGGAGTGGATAGCGAAATTGTGGGCCAGTATACTTATGTGCAGGGTTACAAAAAAGGTGGTGCAGAAACTTATACCAATCAACAGCGCAAGAATAAGTATAAACCATCTTCATCTTTAGGTCAAAAATACGACGGGGCTGGACTGGGCATTAAGCCTGCTTATGAACCCATTATTTTGATTCAAAAACCCCTTGACAAAGGAATCAATGTAGCCGAAAATGTAATTCGCTATGGTACGGGGGCCTTAAACCTAGAAGCAACTCGAATCCCGTTTGCTGAAGGTGAAAGCGAAGTGGGACATAACCCCCACCCTAAGGGAAGAGTAGCGGCCAATATTTTACGCACCGAAACTATGAATGATGGTTACGATAAGTTTTTTACAATCCCCAAGGTGCGTCAAAACGCAGAAGATTTCAATGTGCACCCTACCCTCAAGCCAGTAGCTTTGATGCAGCATTTGGTAAACCTGGTGTCGTTTGAAGGCCAAACGGTGCTAGACCCATTTATGGGAAGTGGCAGCACTGGAGTAGCTGCCTTGGAGCTCAAACGTAGTTTTTTGGGTTTTGAACTAAAAAAAGAATATCACAAGATTGCCAAAACGCGTCTGAAAACTTACCAATAAAATATCTAGCTTGGTAAATACTTCTGTCCCAACCCTTCTTTGATACGTTCTAAATTTCGGATAGAAGATGAACTGATATGTTCGAACTGTTTGTCACAGTTGATAAAAATAAGCTTTAAGTCTGGCTTCATTTCTTCCATAAAACGCAATTGGTTGACTTCATAGTCAAGATCATCTCCATTGCGTAACCCTCTAATAACCGTAACATCAGCCCCAGTTTCTTTACTATTGACATAATCAGTCAATAAGCCCGAAAAGGTCTCTACCTGTCTATATTTTAATACAGGGTTATTGACTGACATTTTATCGTCCTGTACTTTTTCGGGGTTGATGCCCTGAGCAATAATTACTTTCTCGAAAATCCTTTCGGCCTTGTGCAAAATATTGAGGTGCCCATTGTGAAAAGGATTGAATGACCCAGCATAAATACCAATCCGAGGCTTACGTTGGTCAACATACGTAATGAGATTTTCCAGATTGTGGGCGTTTTTGGGGTATTTTCGGACAAAATCTTTTAATAGTTTCAAACGACCTTGTTTGTAAAATTGATAGTCGATCATTTGAAATTCCTTGAATATTTTATGCTCCCACCCCAACAACTCGTGAAAGTTGCTATGCTCTACAATGTACATATCGAGACTACAAAAGAGCGTCGACAATTGACTTTGTGGTTCGTGAGTTTTGGTATCGAGAATGATTTCTTCGGCCAGCTTTGCTTCCTGATAGCGAGCTGTTACCATTTTTACGAGCAATTCGGCCGACTTTTCTTCATTATCGTTGGCCAGAGGCTCATACACTATGTCGTGGAAAAACGCGGCAATAAGCAAAACATTTCGGGCGATTTCATTGACGATTTCCATCGCATGCAGCTTTTCAATTTCCTGAATCAAAAACTCAAGATGTTCTTCATTGTGATAAAACCGATGAGGAGCCTGCCAGTATTGAGCGATTTCATCTACTTGGGTAATCCCAAAAAACTCAAACAAGGAGGCATATTTTTGATACAGATTTTCAGCCATGATTCAATTGGATTGGAAAAATATCTACAAAAAAGCAAAAAGAACCATAAGTACCAAACCAGCCTTGGTGAAGCTATGATACAAACGAGTACAGGCCTATTGTTGTGAATGAAACTTTTCGTAGTTGGCGATGAGTTTTTTTAACTTTTGAATACGCATTTTATCACCACTGGGCGCTTTTACCTGGGCAGTGGGTTTACTATCAGGAACAACCGAAGTTGATTCTGAAGTAGCAGGTTGTCGTTGAGTGGTTTCATCGGGATCAAGTGGTGTAGGAGATGCAACCGCAGTAGCTACCTGCGCGGGTATTTTAATGAGAATATCACATTCATAAAAATCGGTCGTATGCTTTTGGATCAATAATACCTCGTTTTGGATCTGCTGCTCTATAAAAGACACCACTTGGGGCAAGAGAACCTCAGGTATTTTAATCATAATATCAGGTTGCACGGCATCTCCTGGGTGATGAAAGCTTACTTCGGCCTCTTCGTTGCTTATTTCCTGAATAAATGAAATCACCTCGTCAAAAAAATGCATCTCGAGCTCTAACTCGCTGTGAAGCATAATAGTGATTTCTTCAGAAGTAATATCATCGGCAGGAGGCTCCTTTTCAGTATCAGAGGCCAAATCAACCAATACTTCCTCATTTATCTGAGTCCCCTCCTCTTCTGTATTTGTTGGTAGAGGCTCCTCTTCAAGTACAGGGGCTGTTATTTGCACCTCGGTCAATGCTTCTTGAATAATCTGGATTACCCTGGCTTTTATTTCAGCTTGGTATGGAAGTGCGAGCACTTCTTCACAATGTTTTTGAAATTGATCAGGTTGACTTTGTACCGAAATGCCATGGACTTGTAGTATGCGCCCTAGCATAATACCTAGTTTGATAGAAACCACCCCTGGGTAATCAGGTTCTATGCGTAATTTTCTTAATACCTGAGTTAGTACTTGAGCCGTGATCAAATCTACCCCTCCCTTCGCTTGGATAATGGCAACTTCGCTTTCCACATCAAAACCTTGCAAAGCAATTTTAATAGCATAATGATCTAATAAATGGATAGGAAAGTTGGCAGTAGATAAATCTTGCGGATTACTAGTCAAAATTACCGTAAAGCCAGGATGAGTGACATGGGTATATTTTCCGTCAGGTGTAAGCAAGGGAAAATTGATCAGATTTTCTTCTAAAATAGGCGACAAGATTTGCCAGTCTTGGGTACTGGCCCGCTGAAATTCCTCAAATATAAGGGTATAACCCTGAGTGGCCGCCTGCCAAATACTTTGTAAGGTTTCGGGGTGATCTATATGGCCATTGATGGCGACTACGGGTTGTTGCAACAAACAGGCTACATAACGAGCAAAGGTGGTTTTGCCACTATTAGAAGGGCCTTGAAGGTGGATAAACGAGCCTGATTGGATGTAATGAATGCTTTGTTTTACTACTTGCAATATATAAGGGGTATCAACTAAGTCTTGAGGAAAACTTAATTGAGGTGTACTTTCCTTCACTTGATTTGTCATAAGGCAATTTACAAATACCTGTGGAATGTTTCCAACATTCGCTTTGGATTTTAAACAGGCGCTAAACTTATAGAGGATTGATACTTTGTATAATAAAAAGCTTGCTTAGTATAAACAAGCCAACGTTCACTGATCTGAGACAGTATTGTATGTAGACAACATGATTAATTTTCAGATACAGAATAAAGAGGGTTTAAAGTTTATTAAGATTATGATAACTCGTCAAAGATTTTGGCGGGTTATTTTTTTGTCGAAAGCTTATCAGTTTTAATACTATAGTTATTTTTATTAGACATTTGACCTCACCTACCTTGTAAATACTGTATTGAAAAAGTACAATGAATTAGTCGAATAATCAATTTTAAGATTGGGTATGACTATAAATAATATATAAACACAATAATTTGATAATTATTGTAAAAAAAATAGATTTTGTCCCATCCTTTTCGAGGAGAACCACGTACAGAATATCACCACATTATACAAAATATTACCACAACCTATTTACCTGAACATGAAGCGAATCAAAGATAATGTTAAAAAATTATGGCTCCTATTGGGATTGATTGGATATAGCCTCGGCAATTCTATCTTTTCCGTTATTTTTTGAGAACACCAAGACATACACTTAATAAAAACAAATCAAAAGGGCCTGACAGTGATTACTGTCAGGCCCTTTCTTATAGACTTTTTTTTAGTACTACTGATTGGTCAAACGCATATCTACTCTACGGTTTTTCTTACGACCTGCTGGTGTATTATTATCAGCAATGGGTTTGGTTTCACCATAACCTGTACTTTCAATTCTTATTTTGGCAATTCCTTTTTTGATGAGGTAATCAGCCACTGCTTTAGCCCGATCTTTAGAAAGTTTCAGATTAGAAGCATCATCCCCTTGATTATCTGTGTGACCCTCTAAATAAATTTTTGTATTAGAATACTTTTTTAATAAAGCCGCCAATTCGTTTAGTACCCCATACGATACCGGGTTGATAATGGCTTTGCCAGGGGCAAATAGCACTTTACTGGCACGTTCTAATATTTCTGGACAACCACGGTTATCTTTTACTCCTGGTACATCTGGACAATTGTCTACTTTATCGGGCACCCCGTCTTTGTCTCTATCTGGGCAACCATTAAATTCTGCCAGACCGGCTTTTTGAGGGCATTCATCTTTTTTATCTATGATACCATCACCGTCTGTATCAGGGCAGCCATTGTATTTGCTAGAGCCTTTTACATCAGGGCAATCATCTTTTTTATCCATAATGCCGTCCCCATCACTATCTGGACAACCTTTAAAGGCCGCTAATCCTTTTACATCAGGGCAATCATCCTCTTTATCGGGTACTCCATCGCCGTCTGCATCTGGGCAACCGTTTAGCTTGGCTACTCCACGTAAGTCAGGGCATTCATCATCTTTATCGGCTACACCATCCTTGTCTCTATCGGGACACCCCTTGGTTTTCTTCCCTCCTTTTACATCTGGGCAAAGATCCACTTGGTCAGGAATTCCATCTTTGTCTCTATCGGGACAACCACTCGAGCCATTATCACCAGCTTTGTTAGGGCAGCGATCTACCAAATCGGGCACCCCGTCTTGGTCGCTATCTGGTAAACATCCAAAGGCATCTACATCTAAACGAAGCTTTACTGGCACTCTTTTATCATTTTCCAGCGTGACAAAAAACTCAAAGTATGGACGAGGATCTAAGTTTTTGCGTTTAACGTCCATTTCCGCTACCAGAGAGTCAATTTTGAGAATCTCCCCTTGTTTGGCGGCGATATCAGCTTTTTTCTTGCGTTTGGCATCTCTGCCTTTTACTTTTCGTTTCTCTATGCGATACAATTCACGTTTTTTGTTACGCTTCTTGTTCAATAACTGAGCACGTTCTCTAAGCACTCCGCCCAGCTCATGTTTAAATTTCCCATTCAGGTCTTTGGGTAATGGTACCCACATCATCTTACCGTTTACCTTGATGTGTGCCTCCCGTCCTTGGATACGGGTATGCGTATCAGGGCATTTGTCTTTTCCCCCCGATTCTGGTACTCCGTCACCATCGCGATCGCCTCGGTAGGCCGAATAGGTAGAAGGAGAAACTTGGGCAAACGCATCGTTTGCAACCCAGAAGAGGCATAGCGTTGCTAACAAGAAGTAGCGAAAGTTTTTTTCATAATTCATAATTCTATATTTTAGAATTGGTGACCAATGTTTCAATATTTTTCGTTTCTAAGAAATTAAATCAGCTATTTCGTTGTTTAAGAATAGCCCATCGTTGCGAATTAAAAGTAATCAAAAAACATGCAAGAAGAAAAAAAACAGTTATTTCGAGCGTTTTTACCTGGAGTAATATTGGCCAGTATTATGTGGCTAATCAAGATACTCGAGGTAGTGTTGGGGCAAGACTGGGGTAAATATGGGTTGTATCCGAAAGAAATTTTTGGAGTCAAAGGAATCATCACGATGCCTTTTTTGCATGGCGATTTTTCACATTTAATGGCCAACACAATACCTCTAATTGTGCTTTGGGGCTTTATTCATATCAATTACCAGGATGTAGCACGCAAGATTGTTATTTGGACAATTCTTACTACCGGATTGTGGACTTGGAGTTTTGCCCGACCCAATTTTCATATTGGAGCCAGTGGGTTGGTATATGGACTCATTAGTTTTGTGCTTGTAAGTGGCTTTTTGCGTCGCGATCGGGCTTCTTTGGCATTGTCGTTACTGGTAGTTTTTTTGTATGGAGGGTTTATCTGGGGTATGATACCTCAAGAAGGCAATAATGTATCTTGGGAGGCCCATCTTTCGGGAGGCATTGCTGGGTTGGTATTTGCCTTTGCTTTTCATAAATACGAACCAAAACTGGATGATTCATTAGAAGAAGAATTGCCCACACCTGCTCCCACTGGCAACGTAAGTACTTCTCAAAGTTTCATTTTTTTTAGTCCACCTACGTCCTCTGATAATCCTCAAGCGATTACTCCCGAGTTTAACCTAAACTATATTTATTACGAAAAGAAGGACGAGACAAAATCACCAGATATAGACCATCGTAGTCATTTAGCTTCGTAATGAGTACCTATATTTGAGATAGTGAAAAGCACTTTTTTTAATAAAAGTGACTAATCTATTGTCTGCCTTCCAAATAACATTTGTTGCCTTCAATAATTCAGTAGAATAAAATTAGTGCATTGATTTTTAGCTAATTATGACATGTTATTCTGGTGTGTAATACAATTATGTAACCTCCTGTATTGTATACTACCCTTTGTATTTTTCTAAAGTTTACTTTTTGTATACTTCGTTTAATTTGATAGGTAAAAATACTTCCCCATATTCCTACCGAAAATTTATCCAAATCGTATTACACTTAACAATTATTACATGTTTTTTTACAACAAAAAAGCGATGATTGTCTGTGCATTTTTGCTAGCAGGCTTTTTCGCAATACCTGTCCATGCTCAAAAAAGATATACTCAGCGCAAGACTCAACAGCTGAAGAATTTGAGCCAAACTTACCAAAAAAAATACGCCTTGATGCGCCAGAATGCATATTCCAGGGCAGCCAAAACTAAGCTTCCGCTTAGAGTAGTTACTCAAGGCGGCGTGATAGAACTGCAAGGCTTTACTAAAACACAAGGCGGAGTTCCCTTATATTTTTCCAGTTTTAATTTAAATGCAGCCCGTTCTATTGGTACCGACAAGGCTCAATCACAACTAGGGTTGACTGGTAGTGGTATTACATTGGGTATATGGGATGGTGGAAAGGTGAGAAACACTCACCAGGAATTTGGTAGCCGAGTGACACAAAAAGATGGAGCTACCAGCCTGAGTTCTCATGCTACTCACGTAGCGGGTACTATGGTAGCTGCTGGAGTAACCTCCAGTGCCAAAGGTATGGCGCCTTCTGCTACCCTACATGCTTACGATTGGAACAGTGACATTTCTGAGATGACGACTGCTGCGGCTGATGGCTTGTTACTTTCTAACCATTCTTATGGATTTATCACTGGGTGGCGTTATGACTCAAATGCTGGCTCCTGGAGATGGTATGGCGACCCCAACATTAGTGCTACTGAAGACTACAAGTTTGGGTTTTACAGTGATTATTCTAAAGACTTGGACAATGTGGCTTTCAATGCTCCTTTTTATTTAATCTGTAAATCTGCCGGAAACGATAGAAACGATAACCATTCGGGAAGTCACCAATATTACAATGGTACCGATTGGGTAAACTCTACTGCTTTTCGCAAAAAAGATGGAGACTATGATTGTATTGGTGCAGGTGGGGTAGCTAAAAATATTTTAACTATTGGCGCTGTAAATGACATCAGCAGTGGATATTCTCAACCTTCTGATGTGGTTCAAACCAGCTTTAGTTCTTGGGGACCTACCGATGATGGACGTATCAAGCCCGATATTGTAGCCAATGGGGCAAGCTTGTATTCTACCGAAAGTAGTAGCAATACTGCTTATGGCAACAAAAGTGGAACTTCTATGTCTTCGCCAAGTGTAACGGGTTCTTTGGGATTGTTACAAGAGCATTATAAAAACAACAATGGAGGCAATTTTATGCGTGCGGCAACGCTCAAAGCATTGGTAATTCATACCGCTGATGAGGCAGGTAATGCAGATGGCCCTGATTATCAAAATGGATGGGGGTTGATGAATACAAAAGCGGCAGCTGATGTAATCACTGATCGTAATGTAACTTCTAAAATAGAAGAAGAAACACTTAATAATAGTAATACCTACACACTTCAGGTAAATGCCACGGGAAGTGGTCCATTAGTAGCTACCATTGTTTGGACTGATGTGGCTGGAACTCCAGTAGCCCCTGCCTTAGACCCATCTAATAGAATGCTAGTCAATGACTTAGATATTCGAATTACGCGCAATGGCACTACTTATTTCCCTTGGAAACTAGATCCTGCCAACCCTTCTGCTGCAGCTACTACTGGTGATAATGATCGTGACAATGTAGAAAAAATCTTCATTTCTAATGCGACTGCTGGTACTTACACCATTACGGTTACTCACAAAGGTACTTTGAACGGCAGTAGCCAGGCATTTTCTTTAATTGTTACCGGAATTTCTACGGGTACCGCTACTTGTGCAATTGCGGGTGGACTCAATGTAACTAACTTGACGAATACTTCGGCTACCTTGAACTGGAATGCAGTAAATGGCGCTAACACTTATGACGTACGTTATAGAACCCAAGGTTCTTCTTCCTGGACAAATGTGAATGGAGTGAGTGGTACTTCTACGGGTATCACTGGGTTGACTCAGGCAACTACTTATGAATTCCAGGTAAAAACCAACTGTGCAAGCAACGCTAGCGCCTACTCTGCTTCTACTACTTTTATTACTACTTCTCCAGCTTCTTGTATTTCAGCATTTCCATATAGCGAAAGCTTTGAATCAGGCCTGGGAGATTGGACCAATGCTACCGCTGGTGATGACATCAACTGGACGCGTGACTCGGGAGGGACTCCTTCCAACAATACTGGACCAAGCACCGGAAGCAATGGCAGCTATTATATGTATGTAGAAGCCTCTGGAAGCGGTACTGGTTATCCTAACAAAGTGGCTATTTTGAATAGTCCTTGTTTTGATATCTCAGCGATGAACAATCCTACATTTAAGTTTGACTATCATATGTATGGATCGCAGGTGAACAACCTGAAACTAGAGGTAAGTACCAATAATGGGAGCTCTTGGACGCAAGTATTTACGGAGTCAGGAAACCAAGGCAACAGTTGGTTGAGTGAGTCTATCGACCTCAATTCTTATAAAGGCAGCAATGTATCTTTCCGTTTTACAGTTACTACTGGAAGTGGTTCTTCTGGTTGGCAAAGTGACATCGCTATCGACTATGTAAGAGTAGAAGCAGGTGGAACTACCCCTCCTGTAACTTATTGCGACTCTAAGGGCAATAATGTCAATGATGAGTACATCAGTCGAGTACAATTTGGTAGTATCGACAATACTACAGGCGCCAATGCTGGCTATGGTGATTTTACTACACAATCTACCAGTATCAATGCTGGTGCAAGTGCTACTATTACCATTACCCCTACCTGGACTGGTACCGTGTACAACGAGGCTTACAGTGTATGGATAGACTTCAACCGAGATGGCGATTTTACAGATGCAGGAGAGCAAGTATTTACTCAAGGAAATACTACTGCTACCTCAGTATCTGGTACGATCAATATTCCTTCATCTGTGGCCGCAGGTAGCACCCGTATGCGAGTTTCAATGAAGTACAATGGTATTCCTACATCTTGCGAAACTTTTTCTTATGGAGAAGTAGAAGATTATACAGTGAATATTACCCCAGCGGGTACTGCTACTTTTGCAAACGAGGCAGAACAACGACCTGTAAGCTTAAAAGAGGTAGTAGTTTCTCCTAATCCAGCAAGTAAGCGGGTAACTGTAAAAGCAAAAGCTGAAGATAATACCTTGGTACGTTTTGCTTTGATTGATATTAATGGTACTAGTCTGCAAAACAAGAAGTCACAAGCACAAAATGGGGTGGCTACCCAAACTTTTGAGGTAAGTCAGCTTCCCAAAGGCTTGTATTTGATAAAAGTACGTACCAATAATACGCAAAAAGTAAAAAGAGTAATCGTCAAATAGTGGTTTGACAATTCCATCAATAAATATATTCAAGGCTAATACCATCCATGGGTTAGCCTTGTTTTTCTTTAGCTGAGATTCAGTGGTACCATAAAAAAGCCTCTTCCCAAAAACGAGAAGAGGTTTTATAAAGGTGTATGAATTAATAAAGCTTGAAAGAAGCACTATTTAACACTCAATCGGCGTTCTTCTAACACTTCTTTGTATTGTAAATATTTCTCTTCAAAGGCTTTAAAATCAACTTCACTGGTCATGTCTTTGATCGTTTTTAGGGCCAAATCGGCATAAGTATCCAAGCCCATCTCAAGCGCACGCATTGCATACGATTTTTGTAAGACCAACGAGTGAGGGTTTCTTCTCACGGCATTGGTTACCACCAAATAAGCTTTGTCAATATTCTTTTTGGCTTTTAGGTAAAAATCAGCAATGTCAAGCACTACTTCTTCGGAGAAAGGAGCCGCCATCAAGGCTTGTTTGAAATACTGTTCGGCTTTTTTGTGATCACCAATACGATACCAAGCCATCCCCAGGAAGTAAGGTTTTTTGTTACGATACAAGGTTCCCAGGTTGAGCTGCTCTATGACATTGAGAATCAAGTCATTTTTTTCCTGAGCGTTGAGCAAGCGCAAATAAGCGTGGTTAATCTCTCCCTTGATATAATCTGTTAATTCTCTTACTTTAAGCGTTTTATAAATTTCGTCGGCCTTTGAAACATTGCCTTTATCCAAGTAATGATTGATCAAATCAGCTGCAGCCCAGGTTTTATAGTTAGGGCTTTGGATGGCATTGTAAGCACTGGATATGTTTTCGTCATTTAAAAACTTACGACGATAATGAATCAAGATAAACTTCTGTTCATCCGTGTTTAGGGCAATCGTATCACTAAAAGCTTCCATAACTTTGCTGGCCAATACCAGCGCAACACTGTCTTGCTTTTTGGCCAGGCCTTTTGCCTGAGCGTTTTTTATCATCAATTCCTGCCACAATGCTGCGGCCCCTTTGATGTCACCCTTTTCGCTAAGCGCGATTCCTCGGTAAATATCTGCCTGGGTATTTTTGAGTTGTTTGGCAGTCTCGAGGTACGAAATTGCCGTTTGGTAAGCCCCCTGTTCCAGCAACCATAACCCTAGTACTACATTGTAGTAGCCACTGGTTTTGGTGGTAGGAATGGCCGATAAAATCTGAATCCCCTTAGATACATTTCCTCCATAATATTGGAAACAGGCTCTTACATACTGTAGAAAATACACAAAATCGCGATTGGCCTTGTTTTGCTCTATTTTGCGAACTTCCTTAACGAGCACGCTATCAATGGCTTTATTGTCGCGTTTTCCGGTTCTGTTAAGCAAGTAATTATAAATGTAAGTAAACTTCTTATTGTCTAATACTGGATTTGCTTTCAGGCTATCGTCCAGAGGCTGTTGATAAGAGGTTTGATAAATATTATATAGTGCCAAACGATTCCCTTTAGTTACAATATCTTGCTTGGTTTGTCCTTGTTCGTTAAGCTTTTTAGGGTCAAAGTTTTTAGACTTATTAGCTGCCAAATAAGCCAGCAAATTGTTGGTCGGTATGGTTGATTTTCCAGCGAGTGCTTCGGCTTTTTCAAAGTAATAAATTGTAGAATCTTTGATTGCAGTACGACTATAAGCTAACGCAAGGTTATTGTGTAGCTCCATACTTTTAGGAAACTTTTGCACTCCTTGGCGTAAGGTTAAGATAACCTCATCGTCTCGTTCGTTTTCGCTATATACTTGTGCCAAACGCGCATAAGCATAAGGGGTAGGATAGCTCAAAATAGCCCGCTGAAAGTGTTCAATTGTTTCCGAAGGATTTATTTGTCGTCTTTTGAGGCTACCCAACGCGTATTGGGGTTGATAAGTATACATAAAATATTGCGTGGCTATTTTATAATACTCTGTAGTGAGACGTTGATTGCCATTGGCTTTGTAGGTTTCGGCTATATTGCTGTAGTGTCCTGCCAACAACTGAGAACGTTGGATTTGATTGGCTGCCGAGTAGAAGCCAAAAATAAATACAATACCTATAATCCGAAGCATTGGGTGAGGGATGACTTCACCTTGATAAGCGATTTGGGTTACATCTACTTTGCGCCCCATATAAGCGGCCAGGTTTACATATACATAAAATACAAAACCTACACCATACCCGATATGACTATACAAAATAACATCACGCATCACCGAGTTGATGCCATCGTTGCCCGTACTTTGGTAAAACGCCAGCGTAGCAAAAGCTACAATACCCATAGACAAGTACAAAAGACCTCCCTGAGGGTTAAAAGAGATAAATTTGCGAATAGTAACTCCTCTTAGACGGAATCCCCAAATCCCTAAAATGGCCGAAAGTGCGAGCAACCATTGTAAGTCGATGTAAAAAATATCAAGATTAATATTCCCCTGGTCTTTCAAGTAAATTAAGACCAAATTGCCGAGGTAAATCACTGAAATAATGCCAAAATGAATGCGATTAGTGGGGTTGCCAGGGTTGTATTTAGTAATGAGATGGAAAAAGCCGTACAACACATCGTGAGACACCATCGTGATAAAAATCATGGTGAGTACTATGGGAATGACCCAACCGAAGCTAGTAAGGTAAAGTACTGGGTGTTTGACAGGAGTAGCGAAGCTAATCCAGGTGGCTAATCCGGCGGTGATGACTACAAATGCCAATAAGCGAGGCAAAAGTCCTAAATGTTTGCCAAATGATTGGAAATAATAACTAGCAACTCCATACAAGGCAATGCTTACAATGAGTAGCCCTCTTTCACCAATACTCATCTCGAGGTAGCCAAAACCCAACCAGGCCAAAAATAGCATAAACAGCGCCATGCCTATGCCATACCAAAGTCTTTTTAAACTGCTAATGACGGTTAAAAGGAAACACATGGCCAGCAAAATAAGCCCTCCATAGGCGTAGCGCACAATGAAATTGATGGGGTTGTCTGTGGTTTCAAATCCTTCTTTTACTACATAAGAGGCTCCTTCCAATGGAATCTCAAAAATCCCTTTTTTGTAGCTGTTCAGTTTTACCCTTACAATGTCGAGTTCACTATTTACTTTCCAGCTATGAGGACCTTCAGCACCTTGTACATAAGCGTACAGAAACCAACCCAGTGTCCCCAGAAACACTACCAGTAAAAATGTATATAAAAAGCGAGGTGTTTTGCTCCATTCTCGCCAAAAAATCAAATTCTCCATGTGTTTATTTTCGTGATAAATGTTCGTTTTTTTTAGTGTTCCTCAGGGTATACAAACCCAAAGAGGTTCACTAGAGCATTTTTCTCACAATTATTTATTTTTTAAAACTTTGGGCACCAATACATGGTCGTCATCAGCTTGAGGAGCCAGTTTTAAGGCTTTATCTTTCTCGAGCGTATTGGCTGTTTTGTCAGCTCTGAAGTTATTCACCTCACCAGACATAAATCGCAATGGCTCTACTCCAGTAGTGTCCAATTCCTTGAGTTTTTCTACCCAGCCAAGGATTTGATTTAAGTCACCAAGCATGGCTTCTTCTTCAGCTTCATCAAAAGTTAATCTGGCCAAGTGAGCTATTTTGTGAAGGGTCTGGCGATCTATGGTTGGTAATTGGTTGGGGGCTTTGGTATCTTTTGAGTTCATTTTCTATAACAGTAAAAGTTTGTTGTTTCAGTGTTGGCAAATCATCCATGGTGAGTCCTTGGGTCTCAATAGGCGCATGTACAATGGCTTCACCCCGATGCCACTGGGGCAATTGATCGTTACCCGAGATGACCCAGTTGTATGGTAAAGTAACAGGCACTACCGGGATTTGTTTCTCGATGGCAATTCTAAAGGCACCATCTTTAAATCTTTGCAAAGTAGGGGCTTTTTTTGATCGGGTTCCCTCTGGATACATCAAAATGCTATAGCCTTGATCCACACGCTCCAGGGCTTTTTGCATGGCTTGGTAAGAATGGGTTTTGCTTACTCGGTTGACAGGAATATGTAAACGAGAAAACATAAATCCAAACAAAGGTACTCGGTTTAGTTCGGCTTTGCCCATAAACGAATAAGGTCCTCGTACCACCAGCCCCATGGCGATGATGTCGATCATAGAAGTATGGTTGGCACAGTACACATAGGATTGGCGAGTGGCAAGTTTATGTCGGTAAGTAACCTTATAAGGAATGCAAGCCCCCACAAAGAAACATTGGGCCCAAAAGCGATTCAAGGGCTTTACCAAACGTCGCCAGGGTTTTACTATTACAATGAGCAAAAACAAAGGGAATAGAAACAAAAAGGGGAGCACAAAGCACAGCAACAGCCAAATTCCGTACAATTTTCTTAACCACTGCATTCTATATTTAAATCTTTTGTTAAGCGTATATTCTTATTTGTGGAAGTGTTAAACCTCGTAAAAATAGGTATTTCGATTGTTCTAACCAATTATTGATCAATCAGTATGTTCTGAGAGGTTTTGAGTTCTTTGAGGTATTGTACCATCAAAGTACCTGCCCGATGCGAGGCACCAGTTTCTCCCATGAGTTCTTGTAAGTGTTGATAGTCTTGTAATACCTGATTACGTTGACTACCTCCTACCACTAGTTTTTGCAGTTCAGTAGCTACTTTTTCAGGGTTACAATCTTTTTGAATAAGCTCTTTCACTACTTCTTTGCTGGCTACCAGGTTTACTAAAGAAATAAATTCGGTTTTAATCACTCGTTTGGCTATTGAGTAAGTCAAGGCATTGGTTTTATACACCACTACTTGGGGTACTTTGAAAAGTCCGGTTTCTAAGGTAGCAGTACCTGAGGTTACAATGGCTGCTTCGGCTTGAGTAAGCAAATCGTAAGTGTTTTCGTAAATAATTTTTATGTTGGGATTATCTTTAGCCACTGCATACATATGGTCAGGCAGGTTGTTGACGCTAGCCACTACCAATTGATGGTTCGAAAAGGATTGGGTGCTTTTGACCATCACTGAGAGCAGTTTTTCTACCTCTTGTTTGCGGCTCCCAGGCAATAAGGCAATGATAGGGCGTTGGTCTAATCCATGTTTTTCTCTAAAATTAGGATTGGGCGTAAAATCGGCAATGGCATCCAATAAAGGATTGCCCACGTAGTCTACCTCATAATCAAATTTTTTGTAGAAATCCTTCTCGAAAGGAAATATTACAAACATACGATCAATGATTGCTTTGATTTTATAAGCACGTTTGGTGTTCCAGGCCCACACTTTAGGTGATATGTAAAAAAATGTGGGAAAGCCTTCTTGTTTGGCAAATTTAGCAATGCGTAAATTGAACCCTGCATAGTCTACCAATATCACTACATCGGGTTTATAGGCAGCAATATCTTGCTTACATAGCTTGATGAAACCACGAATTTTTCTCAAATTTTTGAGCACTGTAAACAAACCCATAAAAGCCGTTTCACGATAGTGCTTAACCATTGTACCTCCTACCTGTTGCATAGCATCTCCTCCCCAAAACCTAAATTCTGCGTCAGCATCTTTTTCTTGGATAGCTTTCATAAGGTTAGAGGCATGCAAATCTCCCGAACGTTCTCCTGCAATTAAATAATATTTCATAATCGACAATGGGTGGTAATTGGTACGAGCGCAAAGTTAGGGATTTTTAGTTTGTATAGAGCAACGAAAACCTAAGACTCATAGAAGATAAGACTTTAAAAATGTATACATTGAGTAGTCAGAAATTATAAACAAACTAATTTATGTTTTTCAAAAAGAAGAAAAAAAGTGTCAAAACCTCCGATAAGGTTTGGATAAGCAAGGTGGAGAAGTTTCGTGGGTTATACAATCACTTAGATAGTGTCTCGCAAAGCGGAGCTTTTCTGCTAATTATCAATCAGTTTGAAAACACCCATCAAGAAGTCCAACAAATGCTGAATAAGCTTGGGTTAAGTCATCAACACTTGACAGAGACTACGACAATGCTAGAGGCGGTTAATATATTTACCATAAATGCAGAAAGTGCATTAGACCTTAGTGTGAGCACTTTATTGGCCTCCGAATTAGCAAATAAAACAGGGTTACAGGCCATTATTACTGAGCACCACCCTTCATTTAGGCAAGAACAAATACTATTGGGCCATTTACAAGATTTGTTACCTACGCTTTCGATAGAGGTGTTTACCGCAATTGAAGAGCCTTTTATGCAGGTTTTTGGAGGGGAGCGTATCACTGCTATTATGGAACGAATAGGAGTCAAAGAAAATGAGTTTTTAGAACATACCATGATTACCAAATCTATTACGCGGGCACAGCAAAAAGTTGACAAATCGATGGGTCAAAACATTACGGCCAACTCACAACAAGAATGGATGGACAAGAGTGGTTTGTAGAGAGGAATGACCAAGTGAAAATTTGCGAAACTCTTTTTGGGTACAACAAGTTTCGATATTGATAAGCACAATTTACGGTAAGTTTATAAATATTATCAGCAAAAAATACTACCACATGACAGATCAACTATTCGAAAGCCGATATGTAACCTTTTATTTCAATACCCAGCAAAGATGTATTACCGACTCTTGGACTTGTGACAGTAAAATACTGAGTCCTAAAGGATTTCAAGAGTATTTGTTACAATGGAAAGCGTTGGTTTTTCAACACCAGGCAAAAAAAGCCCTGGTAGATGCTCGCAAACTCCGCGTAATGATTTACCCTGAAATGCAAACTTGGATAGCACAAAAAATCATTACACCAGTGATAGAAGCTGGAATGGAAAGAATAGCAATAGTATTACCTTCTGCACTTTTCGAGAAGGTGATTCTGAAACAGGTTTTGGAAGAGGTTAACGAATTTACATTACTCAGAAAACAAGTATTTGATGATTTACGCATTGCCCAAGCCTGGTTGTTTTCCCAATGATATTATTACTATTATTGTAAGACATGAAAAAAGTATTTGAAAATAAGTTTGTAGTAATGTATCTTGATGAAACGCACAAACTTCTCAATGATGTTTGGCTTAAAACATTGGCCAACCTCACTACCCAACAGTTCAAAGAAATTATGTATGAGTGGAGGGATTTGGTCTTGACCCATGGAGTACAACTGGCTTTGCTGGATACCCGCCATATGGAGTTTATGATAGATCCTGACTTGCAGCAATGGATTGCAACCGAAATAAATGCTCCAGCACAAAAGCATAGCTTAATAAAGGCGGCGAATCTTCTACCGCCTTCGGTTTTTGAGCAGGTATCTATTCAACAAACAATGGATGAGTTGAAAGATAAAAATAACTTCAGTGTCAAAATATTCAAAAATGAAGAGGAGGCCAAAAAGTGGCTTTTTTCGTAAATGAGCAATGATGCCTTACTGATGTCAACTTTATGGAAACTATTTTTGAAAGTAAGTTTGTAACGGCTTTTTTTGACCAAAAACAAGGTTTAATGGTAGATGTATGGCATAACACTACCGACCGAATGACAAATGACGAGTGCTGGGCGATTTTGAAATCGTGGAGTCATTTTCCTGAAACCTATCAGCCTTCCTGTATTTTGATTGATTCACGTGAAATGTTGTTTGTATTGACTCCTGATATGCACGAGTGGATTGCTGAACATATTACCCAACCATCGGTAAGTTTTGGCTTGAAAAAAATGGCTACTCTATTACCTATTTCTATGTTTGAACAAGTATCTATGCATCAGGCGGTAAGAGAAGTGACCGAAGAACGAGGTTTGCAAAATAGAATATTTGAGGATGAGGCTAAAGCGAAGGAATGGCTATTATCAGAATAAGTACATATTTAAAAACTTTTTTATGAAACTATCAACAAAATCAATTCAAAAACTATGGTGTTATGCGTTTGTGCTGGGAATGGTATTGAGTAGCTGTGGTGGAGCCAAAAATAATGAGAACAATGACTCTACTAAAGCCGCTGATACTACCAAAAACACAAGCCAGAGCGAAGGTGAAAGTTCCACAATAACTCGTGAGACAAATACTACCAAAGATGCTCCATCTAACGAAGAAGTTACGATGTGCTTTGAGGCGCCAGGCCTGACGATTGTTACTACTAATTTTAAGATAAAAGGGGATCAGGTAACAGGGACGCACATTTTGCGGACGCCAAAATCTGATACGGAGTTATATGCAAATTTTAGCTTCAAAGGCACCAAAAAAGGGAATACAATTGATGGTATGATGACCTTGATATCCAGTAATAACTTGTTTGGTATTGGAAAACCCTCCAAAATGTCATGGGTGATTGAAGGGGATGAGTTGGTTGATCCAGGGAAAAAAGATGATATTGGAGGGAGACAAAAGAAAATCAATTGTGCAGAAGGAACTTTGTTTGAATTGAAACCTCAAAAAGCAGAAACAGAGGATGCTTTTTCGGGTAAATACAATCTAAGTGGTACTATTAATGGGAAACTAAAGATAAAAATGTACATAGAAACCTCCAAAGGAGACGAACCCGGTACTACAGCTTATAAAGGATGGTATTATTATGAAAGCCAGGGAGCAGATAAAAAGATTGAGCTGAAGGGAGTAGTGCCTGGTGCAGGTATCATGGATGGCGAAGTACAAGAGTTTACCAATGGGAAACATAGTGGTAGCTTTATGATTTCAGCAGGTACTGACTTGAGCCAAGGGCTTAATTGTGAATGGACTGATGTAGCTAAAAAGAAAGCGTTGTCTGTAAGCCTTAAATTAGATAGTAAAATGTAAATTACGCCTTATATTTTAATAAAAAGCTCGTTTCTTGATCATTGAGAAACGAGCTTTTGTGGTTTTAATACTCTTTTATTGTCATTTTGGCAGAAAAATGAATTGAGAACGTAATTTGAAGCTTTACCGTTAAAACGAAGAACACTAACGATTGTAAAAGAAACATGCTGCCATGAATTATATAGACTATTATAAAGTATTAGGAATCAGTAAGAGTGCCAATGAAGATGAAATAAAAAAAGCATATCGTAAGCAAGCACGTAAATATCACCCCGATGTAAACCCTGATAATAAAGAAGCTGAGCGTAAGTTCAAAGAAGTAAATGAAGCCTATGAGGTCTTGAGCGATGCTAATAAGCGCCAAAAGTATGATCAATACGGAAGTAACTGGAAACAGGCAGACCAGTTTGGAGACAGTGGCCCGTTTACCTATGATGGTGGTGATGGTTTTGACGGCCAGTACTTCTCAGACTTTTTTAATAATTTGTTTGGGGGTGGTTTTAGAGGAGGCTTTGGCAACCGTTCGTTTCGAGGCGAAGATTTAACTTCTGAATTGGCGTTGGATTTACGGGATGTATACCAAACCCATAAACATACCATTGTACTAGGCGAAAAACAGCTGCGTATTACGATTCCGGCTGGAGTAACCGATGGGCAAAAAATTCGTCTGAAAGGGCAAGGAGGAGAAAGTATGCGAGGGGGCGAAAAAGGCGACTTATACCTTACTTTTCGCATTAGACGCGACCCCGTATTTGAACGCAATGGAAATGATTTGCATACCAATGTTTCGGTAGATTTGTATACTGCCTTGCTGGGAGGTACGGTAGAAGTAAATACGCTGGGAGGCAAAGTAAAAGTAAAACTAAAACCTGAAACTGCCAATGGCACCAAAATGCGCCTTAAAGGCAAGGGATTTCCAGTATACAAGCAGGGAGGTGATTTTGGAGATTTGTACATTACCTTGCAAGTAGCGTTGCCCACTAAGCTGAGTCAGGAAGAAAAGACTTTATTCCAAACTTTGGCTGATCTTAGAAAGAAATAGATTGAATTTAAGAGTATGTTTAAAAATTATAATCTGGACTAAAAAAGCGATTGATCAACGCTAATTTTAGCATTTTTTTCGTCAATAGCTTGGGCTATTCACTCTAAAACGTGCTTCATTATCACTGATCACTCATCATTTTTATTCTCGAAGACAAAGTTTAAACATAGAAGTCATCTCG
>DMXI01000173.1 GCA_003483885.1 Microscillaceae bacterium | reverse complement strand
AATGGATGAATTATTAATTATTGATGTTTGATTATTAATGGTCAGTGGTTAATGATGAATTATTCCGCAATACATCGCAAAACTATGGACTGTGGACCATTGACCATCGGCTGAAAACTACGAACTACCCACTCCCAACTACTAACCAAAAAACTATGGACTAAAAACCAGCCAAAGGCCAAAAGCTAAAGACCAATGGCTGTCAGGCACTACGAACTACCAACTGAATACTATAAGAAACTTTTCCCTTTCATTTGCGTTATTCCTGCAAAAGCATTTACTTTGAATTACAAAGTACTTTCATTAACTATGAACTCTACAATCAAAAACGGACTCATTTTGGGGAGCATGGCAGTAGTGGCTTTGGGACTCAAAAAGTTTTACCAAACGGCCGAAGTGCCTGACTTACAATGGATTTTGGGACCTACCAAGACATTGGTGCAGGCTTTTAGTGGCCTATCTTTTACGTATGATACTACTAACGGATACGTCAATCTTCCGCACCAATTTACCATTGCTAAGAGTTGTGCAGGGGTCAATTTTCTCATCATTGTGTTTTGCACTTCGGTATTTGGCTTTACCCTCAAGATGAAAAATTCAGTACGCCAATGGCTCTCGCTTCCGGCTTTTTTGGGGATCGCTTATGCCCTCACAGTAGTGGTCAATGCCTTCCGGATTATCAGCGCTCTCACTTTGGGGCAAACTCAGTGGATGGGCATAGATGCCAATGGCCTGCACGAAATGGAAGGAGTGGTGGTTTATCTCTCATTTTTGCTGATTTACTACCTCACAATGCACCACTTGTTACATAGAACCAACACTATACACACTTATAAATCAACCGCCACTGCCTAGAGCAGTGGCTTACCTACTATATCAAATTACGCATCACACTATGAAAAACTTACTGAAACCTTATTGGATACTTATCACGGTGAGCTTGCCACTGCTGATCATGTTTTGGCTTTACTTTGCCAACTATCAGATTATCAAGAGCTTGCTTTCGGCCAAAAACTTGTTCTACTGGCAAGGCTACGGGGCTTTGTTTGGAGCTGCCTGGGTACTGACTACTGCTTATGGCATTTGGGCAATGGTCAAAAAAACCAAGGTCAGCGCCTATTATGGCTTTATTTCTTTGGCTTTTTATGTAACCACGCTGTATTTTTTTATGCACGACCAAGGCCGCCTTTTCCCTGGCAACATCCCCAACTGGATGCTGTCTATCAACGACTTACCCACTTATACCAATACGTTTTTGATGCCCGCTATCTTTCATAGTTTGTGGATATTGGTATTGTTTTTTACCCCCAACGAACGAGAGCGCCATAGTTGGTGGAACTTTGCCATTGTATTGGTCATTCCGCTTACCTGGTATCTTATTTTTACGGTGATATTGCCCGCCATCAATCACGGGGTAAATGCTCAATGGCTACAACACCTCACATTTTTGTTTTTTGCCTCCAGTACTGTTGTGTTTTTCTTCTTCTTGCTGCGGGGTTCCTACATCATCAGCTCCAAGAAATCTGGATTTTGGACAAACAACCGAGAGCTGATCTGGCAAATTCCTTTTTTTCTGATTTTCCCGGTTTTGGGGTTAAGCCTAAACAACCAAAGCTTTGGTTATGTATTTGGCAATTTTGCCGCTCCTGAGTTTTACGTATTGGCGGTAGTCAACGGGGTACTTATTCTTATTCCTGATAATCTCATCAAGGATGCCCGACTTCAGTTGCTGTTGTTCATTGCTCGTAGTATTACTTTTAGTTATATCTTATATTTCTTTTTGGTGTTTTTGCCATTGTTGCCCTTTTCGGTATTGGCAATTATTGCGGTGGGTGCAGGTTTTTTGATGCTTACGCCCCTATTGATCACTATTTATCAGGCCAATTTGCTCTGGCGAGGCTTTCGCCAACTAAGTGAGCATTTTTCTCCTTATGTGCTTACTTGTATGTTGTTGCTAGGACTGGCAGTATTACCGCTCACCGTGGCTTATAACTACCAACAAGACCGCCATCATCTACACCAGGCTCTGGAGCTGGTTTATGCCCCTAATTTGACCACGCAAAATGATCAGACCCAAACCATTGACCCGGCAAGAATCAAACGAGTGCTCAACAATGTGCGGGAAAACAAAGACCTCCGTCAAAACTCGGGGTGGTTTGGCTGGAACGAAAAGAAGAAACCTTACCTCAGCGCTTATTACCAATGGGCCGTATTGGATAATCTCACTTTGAGCGAACAAAAACTGAAAGACCTGGAACGTATTTTTTTAGGAGAGTCTACCCGAAACAACCGCTTTTCGGGGCGTAACTTCAGGGTAGGCCCAGTGCGTAGCCAAGACGTGAAAATAGATACGTTTCAAATCAAGTCTACTTTTATAAAAGAAGGACAATATTGGCGTACCTGGGTACATTTAGACATAAAAAACCCTACCAACTTGCAACAAGAATATGCTACCCAATTTAAGCTTCCGGCAGGTACCTGGATTAGCAACTATTACTTGATGATAGAGGGCCGTAAGGAATATGGTATTTTGGCGGAGAAAAAAGCGGCTATGTGGGTATATAATAATATTGTGAGCCGTCGTCGCGACCCTGGTTTGCTGCATTATACCGCAGGAAACGAGGTGGCTTTTAAGGTATTTCCTTTTGCACCTGATCAAACCCGTCGTACGGGAATAGAATTTATACACAAAGAATCGGTCAAACTCAAAATTGGGAATCAGGAAATTGCTTTAGGAGATAGCATTCAGCAAAACTCACTTACCCAAGTAGTGACTGCCAATGGAGGTGGTTATGTGCCAGCTCAGGCAAAACAACAAGCGCCCTTGAAAACCCTGAAGCCGTATTTACACTTTGTGATAGACGGCAGTGCTCGTTCGGCTCAGAGCAAAGCAAAATACATCCAGCAAATTGAACAGTATCTAAAGCAACATCCTGATTATCAGAAAAATGCCCAGGTAACGATTGGCAATTTTGCTCATAAAACTTATACCCTCAATGCTGCTTCGCAATGGCAACAAAGCCTTAAAGGTTTTAAAAATCAGGGTGGTTTTTATTTAGAAGATATTGCCAAAAGAATTTTGATACAAGCCCAGAATAACCTGGCAACTTATCCCGAAATCGTGGTAATCTCTGATCATTTGCCCAAAGCAATTTTCCCGAATACTTTGGCTGACTTTGCTCAAGATCTCAAGGGACAGCATTCCTTTTATGCCTTGCAAAAAGATGGAACCCTCAATCGTCATTCTTTGTTGCAAACGCCGCTCAAGACTCTACAAACCAAGGCAAATATTTCGCAGGAAAGGCAGTTCAGGCTGGTTAAATTAAACAAAAAAGAAGTATTACTGGAAGACAATCAACAGGCTGATTTTATACCACTTGGGGTAGGCTTAAAGCAATTTCCTACCAAAAATAATCTGGAAGGTTATCAATGGGAAAGGGCTGCGGAACTTTGGAGTTTTTGGAAAACGTATCAATCAAACCCCAACCATCAGGATCAAACACTTTCGCATAGACTCAAAATCATCAAAGGCAGCTTTCGCACGGGTATCATGACTCCGCTTACCTCCTATCTCTCTCTGGAAAATGAGGCTCAAAAAGCGGCATTGTTGGCCAAACAAAAACAAATGCTTTCGGGAAATCCATTGTTGGATGCGGGAGAAGAACTTACCCCTATGTCGGAACCATCGCTTTGGTTGCTTTTGGGATTAATTGGACTGCTTTTCCTGGCAAAACATTATTGGTCAAGGATCAAGTTATTGATAGGGAGTTTTTAAGTGATAAAATGGTTATATTGTATGATTACTCAATGGCTTTGTAATGTATTATGAAGCCATTCTACTTTATAACAATAACCATAACAGTCCATGCAAAACGTAAAATTTGGTTCGATGGGAGCGTTTCTGGATTATTTACCAGATACCGAACGTAAAATCGTAGATATCTTACGACACATTGTTCAAGATAGCATTCCCGATGTTAAAGAAAAACTGTCGTACAATGTGCCTTATTTTTCGCGGTATTATCGGGTTTGTTTTATCTGGCCAGCGGCGGTGCCTTGGGGCAAAGTAAAATTGAACGGGGTACAACTGGGGTTTTGTAATGGTTATTTACTTCAAGATGAGGATGATTACCTGGAAAAAGGCAACCGCAAACAGGTTTACTCCAAGACTTTCCATACAGTGAAAGAAATAGATGAGGCTTTGATCCGCTCTTTTATTTATGAAGCCGTGGCGGTAGATGAGGCGTTGTATCAGGAAAAGCGAAGGAAGGAGTAGGAATAAAGGAGCAAGGGCGGTTTTTAAGTGAAAAGCTAAAAGTGAAAAATGGGCGCGAAGCGATTTTGGGAGCAAGGATCAGGGAACAAGAGTAGCGCGAAGCGGATATAATTGATCAATTTATAATTCACAATTGTTCATTAGGCGTGTTCAGAGAAATA
>DMXI01000340.1 GCA_003483885.1 Microscillaceae bacterium | reverse complement strand
AAGTTTTTTCAGGACAAGACATGTAACCGAATAAAACACACTCAAAATGATCATTTGGGCTTAGAAAACATCCTCCGCCGCAAGCGGCACCTCCTTCAAATTGTAAATCCTCGGTTTACCGGGAGGAGGATTCTGCTGCATTTGAAGTGATTTTTTACCTCAAAAAAGTAATTATATAATTTCTCTGAACACTCTTAATAAAAGGTCGATAATCGTGAAATTGTAATTTACAAAGCTTTTTATAGTGGATGACTACTTAATTCATTTTAACGACAAACTCCGCTAATTTTTGTTTCCCTTCTATGCCTATCTTTTTCTTGATACGGTAGTGGTGGGTAATTACACTGGAAGCCGAAATATTAAATATATGGGCAATTTCATTGTTGGAAAGGCCAATTTTGAGGTAAGCACAATGACGTAAATCGGTTTGACTAAGTGAGGGGCACTTACTCAGCAAAACATTAAAAAAATTGGGGTGAACGTTTTCAAAATGTACCTTGAATATTTCCCATTCGTTTTCCATATTTAGGCTACCTTCAATTTCCTTCTCTATGGCCCGCATTTCGGTTTTCAGATTTGCTGGTAGCTTATAAGCAATTTTGTGTACTTTGCTCTGAATGCTCCCCAACAATTGTTTTTTTTGGATAATCTCAATCGTTTTACTACTCAACTCCCGATTTTTTTGATCCTCTATCACCTGGCGCTGCTCTTTAACAGTGCGTAAGGTTCGATACATTTTCAGAGTAGATTCTACTCTGGCATACAGTTCAATATAGTTTAAAGGCTTGGGAATGAAATCGTCAGCGCCCACACTAAAGGCCTTTTTCAAGTTTTCAGGGGTAGTGTTGATACCTGTAATAATGATCACTGGTAAGTGCTTGGTTTTGGGGTGACTTTTGATATTACGAATAAGGTCAATCCCATTCATCACTGGCATTTCCCAATCGGTAATAATCAGTTCAGGGAGCTTTTGTTCTAAAATTTTAAGGGCAATAGCGCCATTGGCTGCCGATTGTACCCGATATCCTTTTGAGCTTCTCCCCAAGTGATAATTCAATGTCTTGAGTCCCTCTTTGTCATCATCTACAATGAGTATGGTGTTTTGCTCCATTAATTTTGTAGGTATTTTGATTATGGTAAGTGTCACTTATTTTACCATTTTTTTCATTAAAACCCAAGGTAAGTTGGTCAAACCACCTCCATCAACGCCTGGTACCTTGCTTCATTATAGGCGTACAAAGAATCCTCTACTTCTATTTTCCAACGTTGCAAGGCGTTGCTTGAGTGGTCATTGATGGTGTTCAATACATCTAAAATATCAGATGTTTCATAAAATGGATATTGCTTAAGCTGAGCTACCAAAGTAGTGAGCAATTGGGTGTCTTGAGCGCTAAAGTCAAACTCACTGGTGGTTGCATATTGTAATTCCAATGGAGATTGTTCTACATTTGCTGTCTCCTGTACCTCGGCTAAGGGGATCGTAAACCAAAAGGTAGCACCCTCTCCTAATACTGACGCTACCCCTATTTGCCCTTGGTGCATCTCAACCGCCAACTTACAAAAGGTAAGACCTAGTCCAGATGATCCTTTGAAGTTTTGTTGTGGGGAATCAACTTGTTGAAACCTATCAAATACTTTATCCAAAGACTCTGGTGCAATCCCGACCCCATTGTCGGCTACCGACATTTTATAAAACTTACTTTCAGTAGCTTCTGCTTTCAACCAGATAGCACCGTTTTGAGGTGTATATTTGATAGCATTGGTGAGTAGATTTACCAATACCCTGGTAATCAGTTCAATATCTATAGCCAGGGTTGCATTAGATTGCACTTCCAGGTGTACTTGTATTTTCTTATCCTGCATCGGAAAACGCACCCGATAACAAGCATCCTGTAACAGTGGAACTACTTGTACCTTTTCTTGACTCAAGGTCATTTGGGCTTCTTCCATCTTTTGCACATCCAAAATATTCATTACCAGCGTTTGCATACGCCTTCCCGCATGATTGATAGAGGTGTAGGCCGATTCTAGCCGAGCATCGGATAAACCGATGATGGAGTTGAGAGGATTTTTTAGATCATGCACAATCATGCCCAGCATTTGCTGCTTAAAGCGATCCAGGTTCTGCAACTGTCGGTTGATTTTGCCCAGTATTTGGTTATTCTTTCGTTGCCTGAGGTAAAATAATAGCAATACAATTACCAATACTATCGCAAAGAAAACACCTTGCCGTTGTTGCCGAATTTCTTGTTGTTGAATTCTTTTTTCTGCTTCCAGTTTTTCCAGTTTTCGTCGATTCTGCGCCTCTTGAATCTTTTGCTCATTATTTTTTCGTTCCAATGCCAAAGTAGCCAGCGTCTTGTCTCTGGCCAGGTTTGCTTCTCTGAGTTTCCCCTGACTAATCTCCAGGGCTTGCTGTTGACGTATCTTATCAAGTGCAGCTTTTTGAATACTTACCTCATTCAATTCATTTTCTTTTTTCAGTAAATTCAACTGCTGCTGCTGAATTTTGATCAGATTGTTTTTGATCAATAAATTTTTCTGTTGTCTTTCTTGCTGATCTTTAAGTTCCTGCAATTGACGTTGTTCGGCTAATAGGTTTTTGATCCGACTTTCCTGCTCATCCATCAATACCTGATTATAAGAGGTTTGCTGTTCAGCCTTTTTTTGATCTTCCCGAAGCTGGCGAGATAATTCTTCATACTTCTTTTGATATTCTTGTGCTCGCTTCTGGTCTTCTTCCTGAACATAAATACGGCGTAACAGCTCATAGCTCGTGAGTAATACCCTCCAGGCGCGTTTAGGTGCAGCAATCGCAATGGCTTGCTTTACTTCTCTTTTAGCCTGAAAGTTATTGCCGCTGATGTAGTAATTGGATCCGGCAAAATTATGGATTTCGGCCCTTTTGAGGCTATTTTTTGAGGCTACCTGGGCAGCTTGGCGAAAGCTTTTACTGGCTCGGTTAAAAGCTTGTTGATTGATATGTGCTACTCCCGTGTTTACCCACAAGGTGGCTTGAGCTGCTTTGGGTATTTGTATGTTTTGTTGCTTGACTAATTCCGACGAACGTCTAAAATAATCCATTGCGGTGGTAAGTGCTCCACGGCGCTTGTAGAGAAATCCCAAATTATTATATACTGCGGTTACTTGATGCCAGGCACCCGATTTTTGATATAGTTTGAGCAAAGCAAGATTGTATTGAGTAGCCGATGCATAAGATTTGCCCACTGAGGACACCTTGGCTAGCTGTTCCAGGGTTTGGGTAATCTGCCGTTGATTTCCAGCTTTTTGATATATCGCCAGTAGTTTTTCATAAAACTTTTGGGATTGAGCATAGTCTTTCAGCATAAAATAACAAAAAGCCATTTGCTCAATGTTGATAACGTTCTCAGCATATTTATTTTTTTGCCTTAGTTGGTAGGCAGTCTGAAAATTCTGCAAAGCTTTTTTATACAAGCGATGCCTGCGTAAAAACAGTCCCAGGTCATCGTATAACTTCACCAATTGCAAACGCATATTATACAACTGAGCTAAATTTTCGGCTTGTAAGTAGTGAGTCAAAGCCTCGGTAGTTTTATCAGTTTGGGTGTATAATTCTCCCAACAACAGCAAGGTTTCTACTTGGTTTTGTACTAGTAGGTGTCGTTTAGTCAGCAACAGGGATTGCTTGCCAAAATTAACCGCTTGGGTGTATTGCTTTTGCACAATGGCGGTTTTTAACTGCCTATTAAGCTGTACTACTTTTAGGGAATCAGACTGTTTGCTCGTTTGAGCAAAGGAGACACCTGTCATCATACAACCCCACAAGATTGCCTGAAGAAAGATGCATACAAAGTATTTCTTCATTTACATTCTATTATTGCTTAGAGGGTAAATTGTAGCCCTATGAGATAAAACGCAGGTATTTGATCGGCAAATACAAACTCCTGGCTTGTATTATTCAAGGCGTTTCTTACATTCAGGAAAATACTATTTTCTTTCCATACTTTATAGGATACCTTGAGGTTTAGCAGCATTTTGGCAGGAATCGCAACTACTTGATATGGCGTATCGATGGTATAGTTTTCATAGAAATAGAGCTGTGTATTCAAGTTCAATCTTCCTAACAATCCTTCATAGTTGAATTGCAATCCTCCATAAAACTGAGGTGTACTACTAAACCCTTGTTGACTGAGGTCATTCAATGTTTGCCCTGACCTTTGCAAAGTAACAAAACCTCGTATGCCCAGCTTGCTCCACCTTACGCTTACTTCGGTAGATAAACCTGCCTGAGCAAAATTAAATGCATCTATTCTGGTAGAAGCTGGGTTAGCTCCCTCAAAATCAGCGTATTGATACCCTCCTTGGTTAAGAAACAATGCCAAAGAAGCATTGATCTTGGATTGTATATTGGCGCTCCAACCCAATTCTATTGTGCTTGAGTTATTGGGGCTTACCTGGGGTAAAATGGTGTGTTGAATATTTTGCCGCAACTGGCGAGCCAACACAGGTGCTTCGTTATAAGTATAACTTCCCCGTATGATTTGGCCAGCGATTTTGTAGGTACTACTTACTTGATAAGATAATAGGGGTTGGTCAGCCTGAGTAAAAAAATCGCCCCTTAGTGAAGCCATGATTCGCAGCTTAGAAACAGGATTTAGATTTGTTTTTACAAAAGCATAATAGTTGGTAAAGCCAATACTCGAGTCAGGTACTTGGTTTGGCGTGTAGTGGCTCCACAGTAGTCCCACTCCTGGCTGAATGTCTATTTCTCGATAGCGAAGTTTATAATCGGCCAAGACTTGGAATTGATTAAGCGAAAACTGATTGTCAGCATATCCTTGAGCATAATCACGTTCACCAATGTGGTAAGAAGCTGTGACGTGCAGCTTGTCAACCAAAGCATTCACCTGAGCCATCAAAGTATTGGCAGTACGTTGCGCCAAGGCCAGTGTATCATCAGTTTGAATGGTCTGAGCAAAGCTTTGCTGATAAGCAAGATTGGTGTGTACAACTGCTTTTTTACCAAAAACATATGTAGTAAAAGCATTAAGCCCAAAACGCTCCTGTCCTTTTTTAGTATTAAGATTGGTTTCAAACGCATTGGATTTAAAGTCTAACAATGAATCGCTGGGCACCAAGCGATTGTCAAAAAGCAAATAATAATCTTCCTGAAAGCGTTTCAAAAAATAATAATGACCTGAAAGCCTAAAACGAAACTTATCGCCAAGGCCTCCACTCACTGAGCCTTGATGTAGATAAGAAAAACCCTGTGTTCCGCCATTTTGTAGATTAAAAGCCGCGGCACCAGTCTGACTTTGCCAAGAAAACCTGAATTTCTGAGATGATATCCTTTTGGTAAAAATATGAATGACTCCGCTAATGGCTGCATTGCCATAAAAGACCACTGAAGGTGTTTTAACGACTTCTATGCGTTCAATGTCGTGAATAGTGACAGGGAGTGTTTCCCAAGTAATTCCTGCAAACAAATAATCGTACTGAGGTACATGATCTATCACCACCAAGAGTTGGGTATTTTTGGAATCCTGCAACAAGCCACTGGTTATTGTGTTATTTTGCCTGATATACACTTCATAGTTGCCATTGGTTTTTTGGGTAACCCATAACCCAGGAGCCAAACGTAACACTTCTGGAATATTCAGCGCTCCACTCTGCTCAATCATTTGTTGGCTTATCACTGTAGCGGCTATTGGGGTAGATAGATAATCTTCCTGAACCTTGGAGGCCGAGTAAATTTGGGGGCTTTTGGGTTTTTTGGGCTGGAGGTTGAGCACATCTTCCTCTACAGTAAATTGCATAAATACCTGACTACTATCTTGAGAAGTTTGCGCCAGCAATTGATTAAAAGCTCCAATACAACTGAAGAAAATGATGATGTATTTTACCATTAATATATCCTTTCAAGCATTAAAAATCACACCCCTGAAAGATATAGGTAGCTTTAAATACGCCGTCTTGACTAGTAGCCACATCTTTGTTATTAAAACTAAAAAGAAAAACCACGATCGGTATACTAGAAGCTGGTATTTCTTCACGTACGATATTATGAATAGGCATAAAACCTCGCCCAGTACTGGGATTACCCATACCTGTACTCCCTCTCCATAAGTCACGGTTGGTACCTATAAAAAAGCAAAGGTCTGGGTCAAAAATAGCTAAAGGACTAAGTTTATCATCAAATTCATACCTCCTAAATAAAGCTCCTGATTTGTTGGTCACTTCTAACCCTTGTGCATTATAGTTATAAGTGAATTTTTCGGTAAGGGTTGCCTCAGTCTCATCCGGGAAAATGTTCCAGGCAATTCGCTGGTTCTGAGCGTTGTATTCAAATCGCCAATATTCCCTGGTGGAGCTATTGGTATTGGTAAGAATAATAGATGCTAACAAGCTGCCATTATAAGTATAATTGCAAGTATATACCAATACACCACTTTGATACACGCCTACACTCTTAATTGCATTGTTGGGTTGATAGTTTACTCTAAACTCTAGGTTGCGCCCTGCAGTAATCATCCTCTCTAAACGATTTTGGGCATCATAGGTATACTCTTGGCTATTTTTATTGTCGTTCAAATTATCTACTAATCTTACCTCTTTTAACTTACAAGTGGCACTAATACAGGCATTTACCGTAATTGTGTTAGAGTTGGCAGACTCCTTAGTGAGCCTTTTAGCACGTAAACGATAATAATAGGTAGTTTTAAAATCGAGTCCTGTGATGGTTTCAGCAGTACCTGCTACTTCTTTGGCTTGGTATCCAGATACAAAGTTTGTAAAACCAGCATCAGTAGCTACATCCAACAAGTACAGACTAATATCACTTTGGGCTTGCCAATTGGCCGTAAACGAAAATACCTTTTGGTTAGTGGCCGCATTGGCAGTAGGAGTTGCCAATAAGTTGGTTGTCAATTGAATTGAATTGGAAAAACCAGAAGTAGCGTTGAGCCCTTGAGCTCTCACCCGATAATAATAAGTGGTACTAGCTTCCACAGGTTGTACAATGGCAGAAGCTCCTACCACTATTACACCATTGTACCCAGTAAGAATTTTCGTAAACTGAGCATCTAAAGCTACATCCAACAAGTAAGATGAGGCATTGGTTACTTCGTTCCAATTGGCCTGAAAACTCCCACTTTGCACCAAGGTAGCAGCATTGGCTACCGGGGATATTAGGTTGGCAGTCGTTACTGTAATGATATTTGAGTTGTTTGAAGTGGCTTCTTCGTTGACCAGGCGTACTCTATAAAAATAAGTGGTATTGGCATCCAAATCGGGTACAACCAAGCTGCTGCCATTGACCACCCGATTGTCGTAACTTACTAGTTTATTTTCAAATAGTGCATCCCTGGCCACATCTACCCGATAAGAGCGCGCATCGGGTTGGGCTTCCCAATTGGCCACAAAACTAGTGAGTTGTATGTTGGTTGCAGATAAAGCCACAGGCTGAGGCAATGTACTGGTAAATACAGTTTCGGTATTAGAGTATTCAGAAAAAGAATTAGACTGCTTGACTCTAATCCTATAAAAATATTGTTTGTTCACAGTGACATTACTTACCAACAAAGAAGTATCCGTAGAAGGTATTTCTACATTACCAAAGTTCTCTACCAAATTACGAAAACCTTCATCAAATGCTACATCCAGGTAATAGAAAGAGACAATGGGCATTTTTGCCCAATGTACTCTAAACCCTGTGGCGCTTACTTCGGTTGCAGGCAATACTATTGGTCTACCCAACACCTCAGTAGTAACTTGAATTATATTGGAGTTTTTGGAAGTTTGATTAGAGATTTTGGCTCGTACCCGATAATAATAGGTAGTATTGGCTTCCAGTCCGGTAACTAGCAATGCCAAAGAATCGACAAGTCTATTTTGATAGTTGGCTACCACTTGGGTAAATGTTTGATCAAGCGCTACGTCTACTTCATAGTTTGTCGCCCCAGTTACTTTGTCCCATCGAGCATTAAACCCAACTGGTGTAATCTGATCAGCAGCCTGGGCCTTGGGTAAAGGCAATGCGAATTCTTTTTCAAATGATTTACAACCAACAACCAGATAAAGAAGGAAAATAGTGAGTGTTTGTTTTCTGATATGAGTCATTGTACTTAATTGATTCCTCGCACTTTAATTTTTCAGATATTATTTCAGCTAAAATTGGAGGTGTCTGGAGATGAATTGAGGATAAAATCAATCCATAAAATGATGCCCAAGAAATCTAACATATCCTGGAGAGAAGTAATACTTTTCGACATATATAAAATATAGATAGTTAAAATTTATAATCAGCCTATACTTTTTAGTATAAATACATAGTATAATCAAAATGTTCCAAATATTTTCACTTGCATAAGTCATATACCAAAATAATCTATTCAATAAACGGCCATACAATCCAGGAAAATAAACCAATACTGGTAGATCCAAATTCATCAATCGCTTATCGAAAAAAGCCACCCAAATACTCCGGATGACTTACAAACTCACGGCTAGTTCAACCAATAATTGGGATTTTATTGAGTCATTTTTCTCAAAATAAATTGTAGTACTGTCTCTCCATTAGAATTATCGATGTTCATTTGAGGAATTACTGCCACACAGGCCAAGCCTTTTTCATTGGCTTTTTGGTATATAGCATTGGCGTGCAATGGATGGTGTTGTACCGCACTTTTATGTTCAGGAAATCTATAGGGTGCCGATGCTCTTGTGACATAAATTTCAGGATCATTGCTATCTATGAGGTCTAACATATCTACGGTTTGACGATATGCCTCCACTTCTGGAGAATCCAGCTCTTCCATAGAAGATAGTCCATAAAATTTTAGCAGAGTGCCTTCTCCAACCAAACTCACGATCGTGTCTTGAGTCATCCCTTCCTCTTCATATTCCGAAAACACCGTAGTGTGCCAGTCCACCACATCGTAGGTTGACTGAGTATTGGTAGCCACAATCCCTTTTACTTTGGTAGATTCTTTCAGAAATTCATATGGACCATTTTCATTGGCAAAATCATCGTTTAAACCAATCCAAAGGCTGGTGCCAGCTCCAGCGGAACCTCCCATTAATATAATTTTTTCCTTGTCAATATTCAAGTCATTGGCATAATGCCTAATCACCTGTAGTGCTCTTCTGGAATCATTCAGGCACTTTTTCACACCTATAGACTCGTTTTCTTCCAGTAAACGATAGTTGATAGAGGCAAAGGCAATTTTATTGTCCAATAACGAGTTGATCAACGCTTCTTCTTTTTGATACGCTTTTGTTTTGTCACCCCCAGTAAAACCTCCACCGTGAATGTAAATAACCAAAGGAGTAGGCTTATCTGAAACTGGAGCCAAAAGGTCATACCGGTGCCTTTCGTCAAACCCATAAGGTAAATCTTCATAAAATGTAGCTTCCGATGAAGTAGTAACAGGCAGTCTTGCCGTAGGGATAAGTTCTAGAGAACCTTGGGCAGGTAGTTGGTAGAGATCTAACTCGTCGAGCAAGTGTTCATTGTTGGTACATGCGGCAAAAAATGAGAGGAGAAATAATAGACATACGATATTTTTCATGTGTAAATAACGATTAAAATAGTGATTTATAAATTGTATAATTTAAAGCACACAAATACCTGAAACATTATTTAAAACCAGATTTTTGTACTTTTAACATATAAGCAATTTACGATTCTTGCGAGGCACCAGGAAGTTTTGCACATAGACAAAATATGTACAGTGCAAATTTCTCAAGAAGGGTTTTAAATACGATAGGTAATCAATTATACACTCAGCTCGACTTTAGCCTTATGTA
>DMXI01000610.1 GCA_003483885.1 Microscillaceae bacterium | reverse complement strand
AAAACAAGGAGGAAAAGACGAGGTACTCCGATGAGGAGTTACGCGAATTTGATGAGCTGATTCAGAAAAAACTGAGCGAGGCAAGAAAAGAACTGGATTACATTAAAGAGTCCTTGAGCAAACGAAACGACGAAGGTATAGATAGTACAATCGGCAACTCTAAACTGTTGGAAGATGGAGCCAGCACTGCGGAGAGAGAAAATTTAAATCAAATGGCGGCCCGTTTGCAAAAGTTTATCCAGCAACTAGAGCATGCCGCTATACGCATTAAAAATGGTACTTATGGCGTTTGTATCGACACCGGCAAACTTATTCAGAAAGAACGCCTAAGAGCAGTACCTCACACACAACACTCAATTGAAGCAAAACTAGCGAGGAAATAATTAAGTCAAGTATAATTGAAACTATTACAAAGTCATGTGGAGGCACTTATATTTTGTGCTTCTGAGCCCATCAGCATTGAAGAATTGCAAAGTTGCCTATCGGAAATGTTTGGTACCTCAATACAGGAAACAGATATTGTACAGGCAATAGATGTGTTGACAGAAAAGTATGAAGACAGCAACTTTGCATTTCAAATTTGCCAAATGTCGGATGGTTATCAATTTTTAACCAAACCAGAATATCAACCCAGCATTGCGTTATTACTAAAACAAAAATCAAAAAAACGCTTATCAAAAGCGGCTTTGGAAACATTAGCAATCGTTGCATATAAGCAGCCCGTAACAAAAGGGCAGCTAGAACAAATCAGAGGGGTTAATTGTGATTATACCATTCAAAAACTACTCGAAAAGGAGTTGGTCGCAATCAAAGGAAAAGCCGATACCCCAGGACGCCCCATTCTCTATGGCACAAGCAAAAAATTTATGGAATATTTTGGTATCAATAGCTTGAGTGATTTGCCTTTACCAAAGGATCTCAAAGTAGACGAAGGGGCCATTGTTGACACCAGTAACAATAATAATATTGTTACCCAGGAATCTTCATAAACAATCGATTGCTAAAACCTATTATTCTTAGAATGGCAAGGCTTTGTTTCTATGTTAAGAAACATTTGACAAACCAGGATGTGACGAGGGCCATTCTTTCAATTCAATATCAACTACATATATATTTAGATAAAAAATGAATAAAAATAGAAAAAATGAGACAGGTAAAATGCCTCATACTAATGGACAGGCTAAGAGTAAAAATATAAATAAAAAGAAAGGCCTTTTTAACAAAAAGAAAGACAGAAAAGACCAGGATAGAGAGCAAGGCAGGGAAAGAAAACAAGATGGCAAGCCTGCAAAATTTAAATCAGGCCCAGGAAACTACAAAAAAAACAAATACAAAGATAATCGAGGCGAACGTAGTTTTGACGCTAAAAATGACCGAAAAAGCGACCACAGAAATGACCAGAAGAACGGGCGTAACAGCCAGAGAGGTGGAAGCAATAAAAACGCTTTTCAGAAAAAACAAGATCAGAAAACCAAACGAGAAACAACTCCTCCAAACTATAACCTCCAAAAGCCAGAAAGCCGCTCCAACGGAAGAACTCAAAAAGGCCGAGGGCAGGCCAACAAAACCCAACCTCAATCCGACAAAATTCGCTTAAACCGATTTATTGCCAACTCTGGAGTATGTTCTCGTCGCGAAGCTGATAAACTCATCGAGATGGGATTGATCAGTGTAAATGGTAAGGTAATTACTGAAATGGGGTATCAGGTATCTCCCAGCGATGTGATAAAATATCGCAAAAGAGTACTTAAGCGCGAAAAGTTTGTCTATGTATTATTGAATAAACCCAAAGACTACATTACGACTACAAATGACCCTCAAGACCGTAAAACGGTGATGGATTTGGTAAAAAATTCGTGTGATGAGCGAATTTATCCAGTAGGTCGTTTAGATCGTAACACAACAGGTTTGTTGCTGTTTACCAACGACGGTGAAGTAGCCAAAAAACTATCACACCCTTCTCATGATGTAAAAAAGGTATACCAAGTAGAACTGGATAAGCCATTGGAAGAAGAAGATTTTGACAAAATTGCCGAAGGGGTTATTCTGGAAGATGGTTATGCTGCGGTAGACGAAATAGCCGTATTGAACCCAGAGCGTACTTTGGTTGGGGTAGAAATCCATATTGGACGCAACCGCATCGTTCGTAGAATTTTTGCTCACCTAGGCTATGAGGTTATGAAGCTAGACCGCACCATGTATGCGGGTATCAATAAAAAAGACATTGGACGTGGCGACTGGCGCTATTTGAGCGAAAAAGAAGTAATTCGTTTGAAATATTTTGCTTAGTAACTCGCCAAGGATAAAGTTTCGTATTTATTTCAAGTTCGGCGCTCGTTTTGTCCATAGACAAAGATTTCGGGCAACACAATGATCACTTACAACTTGTTAAAATCGAGAAGTTATCTTTTTCAATCTTCTTAACAAAATACACTAATGGCCCTGATAGACTTCAAAATCAATCAGGGCTAAAAAATTCGAGTTAGACCATTCCCTTTTTGGCTTTGATCCACTGTAGCCAATACAAATCATTGATTAAATACCGCAACTCCAAAATGGTTACTTCCAAATGATTGGCAATCGATTCGGTGTTGTGGGCATTGAATTTACCTCCTCCTTCGTGAAAACGCTCTAATGGCGTATGGGCCGAAAACGAAAAACGCTCTAGGCGAGTTCGAAGGTTTTCTTCAAGTATGGTGAGTGAAGGCTTATTTTGGGTAGCCGTTAATAAAGTGGTATCCCCTATCATTCGGGATTGCGAATTTTCATTCTTAACTTGCATATCGTAGATATTACATGTTTACAAAAGCCCTCGAGGTTGATCGCCAAATCAGAACCTCCTGGGCTATCTTTTTACTCAAAAAGACCTAACAAATATACAAACTCACGTTCTGTTTACAAATTATACAGAACAAAAACTTATAATTTCTCTTCTACATTGTGAATAACCTCATAATTACAATATTCTGCTAAGACACGCTTCATCCGCTTTTCTGACACTTTCTCTCCTTCGCTGTAATAAGCATGTTTTATTCCTCTCAAAGTAGATGTTTTTTTTTCGGTGGGCAGGTTGGGATACACACTCTCTAAAAACCACTCAAAGGCTTGTTCTATGGTCTGGAATTGGGGCATTTTATTCTCTAAAAGTTTGTAAAACATAAAGGTAGGGATTTTTAAGGTTTGTTCCCCCTTTGTGGTCAGCATCCAGACAAACATAATTCTGTTGGCCTCCTCAACCTTGATACTCATACAAATATTGCTTTTTGCTAAGCCAATCAGGCACTTTTGTCGTATGTTTGTATAGAAATATTTCTCAGTCTCTAAAATTCATATGCGTCTAAATAGTGGTAAAACCTACCACATAGACTCATAAAAAACACAGATATATTAACAAATCAAGTATTACTATGAACAAGATCAAGCACAAGATAATTGTTATAGGGTGTTTGTTTGCCTCCATGAGCTTCATCACAAGTTGTATGACCAACTTTAAGCGTGGTAAAAAGAAGTTTGATCTTCACGAATTCCACGAAGCCATTCAGTATTTTGAAAAGGCTGAAGCTTCAGGCCATCCCCCCGCCCAAACTCACTATTATATTGCTGAAGCATATCGTATGTCTAGCCAGATGGAAAAGGCCTTGCCTTATTATCAGAAAGCTATTCAAGCCAAATCGCGGGAAGACGAAGCACGTTTTCATTATGCAGAAGCCCTCAAATTTATGGGTAAATACAAAGAATCTCACGTATTGTATGAGCAATATGCCAAAAACGGTAAAAACTATAAGTTGAGAAGAAAAGCCCGCACCGAGATCAAAAGTTTGGAAAAACTTGAGAAAATGGTCAAGGAAGAACACAACTACGTGGTGACCAATTGCGAGGGTATAAATACCTCACAGGCCGAGTTTTCGCCTATGATCCACAAAGGTAAAATGGTGTTTACGTCAGCTCGCAAAGCCACTATATTCAAAGGAAATGGTCACGCTTATTTAGGAATTTATGCCCATGACTTTAAACACCCTACCAAGTTTCAGGATGAGGCTACTTTGTACGAAGACGACATCCATCATGATACAGAACACGATGCGTCTCCAACATTTGCCCACGATGGCTCTTTTATGATTTTTGCCCGCAGTGGCAACCAGAAAAAAGGTCGTCAAACCACTGATTTATTCATTTCTCGCCGTCAACCAGATGGTACTTGGGGAGAAGCCGAGTTGCTAGAGATTAGCTCTGAGAAAGCCTGGGATGCGAGTCCTTCTATCTCTCCTGATGGAAAGCGTTTGTACTTTTCTTCAGATCGTAGAGGAGGTTATGGAGGCAACGATATTTGGGTGGCCAACCTCACCTCTTCAGGGAGAGCTTATAATGTGCGTAACCTGGGTTCTAGAATTAATACCCGCCATAGTGAAAAATTTCCTTACGTAGATAATCAAGGAAAACTATATTTTTCATCTACTGGCCACTGGGGTTTGGGAGGCTTAGACTTATTTGTAGCTACCCGTCGGGATGGTAAAATCAAAGTAAAAAATATGGGAGTTCCCTTCAATTCTGCTTCTGATGACTTCGGCATTATTTACAATACCGATTCTACTGGATATTTTTCTTCTAATCGTGAGGGAGGCAAAGGTAATGACGACATTTACCACTTCATTGACAAAACACCTAAAACCAAAGACTTCCGCTATTTCTTAGCCATTGACGTAGCTACCGAAGATACCACCACCAATGAAGATATTCCGTTGGCAGGTTCTAAGGTAGAAGTCTATGAAGGTAGTGTAGGCGATAAAAAACTTATCCATACATTTACCGCCGATGCCAAAGGACATATCAAAGAGTTTGCGGTACAAACTAAAAAAGAATACGTAATCAAAGCAGGAAACACCATTGGCACAATAAAATATTTGACCAATGAAGAGGAATACAGCATGCTTGGCCGTGAAGCAGATCCAGATGATCCTAAGTACAAAAAAGCGATCAACGATATCCACTTGGAAACCACGATTTACCTCCAGCCAGTATTGATCAATACCAATACTCCAGTAATGGAAGCCATCATTTACTATGATTTAGATAAGTGGGATATACGTCCAGATGCTGCTAAAGAACTGGATAACAAGGTGCTTACCTTCTTGAAAGATAATCCTAAGATTATTGTAGAGCTTGGTTCGCATACGGATGAGCGTGGACCAGATAACTACAACTTGGTGCTTTCTCAAAAAAGAGCCAAGTCGGCGGTAGATTACCTCATTTCTAAGGGAATAGAATCTGACCGAATCAAGGCTAAGGGATATGGTGAAACCGACCTGAAAATAAAGAAGGCCACTACCGAAACTGAACACCAAGAAAACCGACGTACTACTATCAAGGTAATCGGGATTTTGGATGAATAATATTTAATCTTGCCAGTGCCTTATCAAAGTTTAGTTGATAGGGCACTTTTTTATTATTATCACATTACTATCATGTTACCGATCAAACTTCAAAAATTAAAAGTTTACAGTTATTTACCTTTGGTTTTATGCATAGCCATTGGTTGCACTCCCTACTCACCCCTATTTATAAAAAAATCACTTGATTTTGAAACCATTGCCCAACAACAGACAACCTCTGCTATTGCTCCGGATAGTTCTTTTATAATTTTTGCTTATAACAACACAACAAACCCGAAAGATTCTGATTTGTTTATTGCTTACCAACAAGCCGATAAAACTTGGGGAATTCCAAAAAGGCTTGCCATCAGTTTTGAAAAAACAGATGATATTTCACCGGCAATTTCTCGTGATGGAAAACGCTTATACTTTTCTTCTAATCGTATCAATGGTTATGGGGGATATGATCTTTGGGTAGCTCGCCTAGATTCTACTGGGAAAGCATATGCTACCAGAAATTTAGGAGCAAAAATCAATACCAACAAGGATGAAAAATTTCCATTCGTAAGCTCAAAGGGTAAATTATACTTTGCTTCTAACGGGCACCTAGGCAAGGGCAAATTAGATTTATTGGAAGCCACAAGAAAACATGGTAAAATCAAAGTGAGAAACCTCGGGGATACATTTAATTCCAAAACCAATGATTTTGGTCTGGTGTATCTTACCGACACTTCTGGTTATTATTATACAGATCGCAAAGAATCACTTGATACGATCCATTTTGTTAATAAAACACCTAAGTTTCGTTATTTCTTGACTATCAAGGTGTTGGCGGAAGATTCGACTGGTCAAACAGACATTCCTTTGCCAAATTCTACAGTAGAAATATATGAAGGTTCTATGGTCAATAAAAAGTTTCTTCAAAGGTTTACCACCAATGCTCAAGGCCTTGTAAAAGACATTCCAGTAAAACCTCAGAAAGAATATGTTATTAAGGCTGGCAATCATGTGAATAAAATAAAGTATTTCACCAATGAGGAGGAATACAGTATGTTTGGAAAAGAGGCTGATCCAAATGAATCTCAGCAGGGTCAAACTATCAGTGATATTCGTTTAGAGACCAGCATTTACCTCAAATCGGTATTAATCAATACTCTGGTAATGGAATTCATCATTTATTACGATTTTGATAAATGGGACATTCGTCCAGATGCAGCCAAAGAGTTAGATAAAAGAGTACTTACTTTCTTAAAAAACAACCCAAATGTAATTGTGGAGTTTGGCTCTCATACAGATGCGCGTGGTTCCAATAGTTATAACTTTAAACTTTCTCAGAAGAGAGCTGAATCAGCAGTAAGTTACCTGATTTCCAAGGGCATTAAGGCAAATCGTATTAAGGCCAACGGATACGGGAAAACCGATTTAAAAATCAAACAGGCTCCAATCGAAGCGACACTCCAAGTCAACCGACGTACAACAATTAAAATAATCGGTTTTATCAAAAGATGATCAATTAATTACACATTACTCCTCCGCATTTTTTTTAGTCTTGTTTTTAAAACTAAAGCAAAGTAGCGACCTTTGCAGACCTGTCAGGTTTTGGAAACCTGACAGGTCTAAAGTCTAAACGGGATTAAAACATGAGATACGACCAAAGAGGAGTTTCGGCATCGAAAGAAGATGTACACAATGCCATCAAAAACATTGACAAGGGTTTATACCCTAAGGCCTTTTGTAAAATCATTCCTGATATTTTGGGCAAAGACGATGAATGGTGCAACATTATGCACGCTGACGGTGCGGGTACCAAATCGTCGTTAGCTTATTTGTACTGGCGTGCCACTGGCGACTTATCAGTATGGAAGGGCATTGCGCAGGATGCATTGGTAATGAACATTGATGACCTACTCTGTGTAGGTGCTACTCAAGACATCTTGGTATCTTCTACCATTGGTCGTAACAAAAACCTGGTTCCTGGTGAAGTAATTGCCGAATTGATTAATGGAAATGAGGAGTTTTTAGCCCTTTTGCGCGAACATGGCCTGATGGCTTATAGCACTGGTGGCGAAACTGCCGATGTAGGGGATTTGGTACGTACCATTATCGTAGATAGTTGTGTTACAGCTCGTATGCCTCGCGCCGAAGTGATTAGTAATGATCGTATTAAACCAGGCAATGTCATTGTGGGGTTGGCCTCTTTTGGAAAGGCTACTTACGAAAACACTTACAATGGAGGTATGGGAAGTAATGGCCTTACTTCAGCTCGTCACGATGTCTTCAATCACACTTTGGCTACTACCTATCCTGAAAGCTACGACAATGCCATTGCCGATGATTTGGTGTATGTAGGTCAGTATCAACTCACTGACACCATTCCTGAAAAATATACCCAAAGTAATGCAAACTCTTTTGGTCATAGCGAACTTACTACTTTGGATGTTGGCAAATTGGTACTCTCTCCCACCCGAACTTATGCACCCATTATGCAAGCCATATTTGCTAAGCATCGCACTAACATTGACGGGATGATTCACTGTAGTGGTGGCGGGCAAACCAAAATTTTGCATTTTATGGATCAGCATCACATCATCAAAGACAATTTATTTGAAACTCCTGCCTTGTTCCAGATCATTCAAGAAGAAAGTAAAACCGATTGGAAAGAGATGTATAAGGTGTTTAATATGGGGCATCGTTTGGAGATTTATACAGATGAAACTACCGCTCAAGCCATTATTGATGTTGCCCACTCATTTGAGGTAGACGCCCAAATCATAGGGCGAGTAGAGGCTAACGATACCCCTCAGTTGACGATAAAAACCAAGGAAGGAAGTTTCGAATATGTAAAATAAGGGTTAATATTTACTATTTGCCCAACAAACTATTAAATTTGCCGCTTGTAGAAACTTACTTTGGTACAAAAATCGTATCAGATTGATTTTGAGTCGATTCGATAGTTATTATTGATCTCTCAAGACTTCAAACTTTATAAAATTTCAGGGGCAAGAATCGTAGTTTCTATCATTCTTGTCCCTACCCCAAGTAACGAAATTGTTATGTTACGAATCTTTGTGTCTGCCAAGACATTGTCGGTTGCCATCTTAGTATGGCACCTTACCCTATTATCGGGTTTTAGTCAATCATTAACCATCTCAGGAAAGGTGGTTAACGAGAAAGACAATACCCCCCTATCTTTTGTCAATGTTATTGTCAACAATAACACTCAAGGAACTACGACCAATATTGATGGCTTCTTTTCAATCAATGTAGAGGAAAAACAACTCAAAAAATTGAGTTTCAATTATGTAGGATTCGAAGCGTTTATTTACCAAGTCAAAACCAAGGCTGACATTAAACCTCTTCGCCGAAAGTTGACTATCAAACTTTACAAAAAAGCCAGCGATGATACTGAAACCACAACTTCGTCCAATGCCAACCCCGCCAACGAGGTGATTAGTAAAGTATACGCCAATCGGAAAATCAATCATCCAGCTCGGCTTAAATCTTATCAATACAAGGCTTATCACAAGTTTTATGTCAACCTTAAGAAAGTTATTCCCTCCCAGATAGATTCTTCGGAAAACCTTGATAGCACCGAACGAAAACTCGCACACTACTTACAAAAGCATCATTTGTTTTTGAGCGAATCGGTCACCAAACATCAGTATATTTTTCCTAATTATTCTAGAAAAACATTGTTGGGAAACCGCATCTCGGGCATTCCACAACCAGGATTTGTCAATATTGACCATCAACTTCAGCCCTTTTCTTTTTATAAGGAGTACATCAATGTATTTGGTAAAAAATACCTGAACCCTATTAGCCGCAATAGCCATAAAAAATATTATTTCGAGATTAGCGACACTTTACTTATTGGAGAAAATAGCATTTATGTCATTAGTTTCGCGCCTTTGTACAAGAAAAACTTCGAGGGGCTGAAAGGTACACTCTACATCAATACCAACAAATACGCGATCCAAAATGTGGTGTTCGAGCCAGTAGATGATCACCAAGCCAATAGTTTTCGCATTCAACAGGAATACAGATTATTGGAAGACAAGTTTTGGTTTCCTGTACAACTAAGTATGGACATTATTTGTCGGGATAAAAGCCTGGGAACCAGACCAATGGTAGGCACCATGCGTACATTTCTACAAGACATTCAACTTTTCCCTCCTTTGCGAAGAAAAGATTTCGATAAGATCACCTTTTTGGTAGATCCTATGGCCAACAAACAAGGAGAGGAATTTTGGCAACAACAACATCAAAAGCATCCTCTCACTACCAAGGATCAACGTACTTACACTTACATCGACACCGCCAACAATCAACGGTTGACCAAGCGATTTTTCAAGATACTCGAGACGGTTACTTACAATAAACTCACTCACAAGTTTTTAGACTTTAAGGTCAGTGAAATGCTCCGTTATAACGCCTACGAAGGGGTAAGATTGGGCGCTCATTTCTCGACCAATCACGAAGTTTCTGAAATTTTTCAAGGAGCAGGTTATCTGGCTTATGGCCTAAAAGATGGTAATCTCAAATATGGGATATCTTTAGGCGTTCAAAACTTTTTTCAAAGGTTTGATCCTCAGGTAGGAATCTATTTTGCCAATGATGTATTTGAACCAGCCAATTTTAGCCTTCCTTCTCCTCGGCGTTGGTTTTCACGAAATTACTTGCGAAGCTTTCTTACTTCTCGTATGGATCAGGTACAAAAGTTGGGGGGATACCTAAGAGTAAGGCCATTTCGTAACCTACAGCTTATCTTTAACTTTGAAAATCAGCGTATTGATCCTGCCTATAATTATGAATATCTGGAACCTTCTCTCTCTAATCCAGCAGATTTTAGCATCAAAAACGAATTTAACATCACCGAGGCTTCTATAGGCTTTCGCTTTGCTTATCGCGAATCATATTTACAAAGTGGTCGTCATAAAGTATACTTAGGTACTCAATTTCCTGTAGTACAATTCAACTACAAACGAGGCTTATCCAATATTCTAAACAGTGAGTATGATTATTATAAAATAGAAGGACAAGCTGCCTATAGTTTCAGTATTCCCCAAACCGGAACTACCACTATTCAGCTTCAGGCGGGAATGGTTCAAGGTGATGTACCTTACCCACTGTTGTACAACGGACGAGGAGGCTTTACCAATGTTCCAATCTTGATTCCTGATCACTTTCAAACAATGGGCTTGTATGAATTTGTAGCCGATCGTTTTTTCAACATTTTTATCCGACAAAATCTGGGGCGCTTACTGTATCGCACCCAATCGCGTTGGTTTCAGCCCGAACTCATCTTAATGCACAACATGGGCTTTGGTAATCTGTCGAATGCCACACGCCACACCAATCTTGATTTCAAGACTATGGAAAAAGGTTATGTAGAAAGTGGTATTTTACTCGATAAGCTCTTACGGATTACCTATTTTGACCTTGCCAATCTCAATATAGGCACGGGTATTTTTTATCGTTATGGTGCCTATACCAAGAGGGATTTAGAAAACTTTGCCTGGAAAATCACATTAGGCTTTTCTTTTTAACATCTAGTACTAGTCATTTACAACAATAAAACGAGTACGTAGCAGTTGTCTACCCGTGTTGGCTTCTAAAATATAGACTCCACCAGACAATTTTTGCGAAGTTCGAATAACTAATGTTGGGCTTACCTTCACATCTTGCTGATAAACAGTTTGCCCCTGAGCATTATAAATCTTAACACCTACTTTTGTTTCGGTTGGAAGTCCACTCAACTGAACACCAATATTTCGCCCTTTAATTGGGTTGGGACTTACTGTTAAGCTCAACTGTTTTTGGGCATCCAAATTGATGCTTTGCAGCGGGGAATAAGCAAAGGTATTGTTACTATTAAACTGCGCTACTCTATAATAAGAAGTGCCACTCAATGGCTCACGATCTACCCATTGGTAGTTTACCACCCCTTTTTTACCATCCATTTTAGCAATTGTTTGATACCTAATACCATCATCAGATCGCTCAATGGCAAAATAATCTACATTTTCAGTCTCCGAGGTAATCCAATCCAGATAAGCCTTATCTTTATTAGTAGCTACACTCAATTGTAGAAAATCAGCAGGAAGAGGTAAAGAAGCCATAGAGATTACATGAGGAGAAAAACTGGTGATATCTACTGCAGTTACAGTGCCTATTCCACTAGCAATCCCTACCGATGAATTAGCATAAGGAGAGTCCCAGTCATTGATAGAAGCATTATAATGCTGAATTGCTAAATCTACCAAAGGGTCAGGCAGGGTATTTTCGGTGCCTGGATACGACAAAGTAACATTGGCACCAGGGGCTGGTAATGGATTTACAGTAGAGCGAATATCCCACCAACGATCTACCACTGTAGAAGCATCCGCTCCCGAAATACCCGTTAAGGTAACTCCTGGTACCAATGGTAAATTATCTACCCCTGTACCTCGGGTAGAAATCGAAATCGTAGTATTAGCATTCACTTTTTTGTTAAACGTAACTGGGATGTATACCGAAGAGGATACGCCAAACGGAAAGACATAACTCGCTATATTGGTTCCAGTATACCAACTCACAATACTACTGTTGGAACCCACACTGGCTTCGCTGTTAATAAATCCATTGCCTGAACGTACAATGGCAGTATTGGACGGGTTATTTATCGTAATTTTATTTTGATTAAGGTTTAGCTCCGTATCATTAATGGTCAATGTATTGTTGACATCTACTGAATTGCCCAAGGTAATTTTTTGGGAGGGCTTGTATAAATTCAAGTTGTAAAAAATGGTGGAATTAGTACCTCCAATGGTTTCATTGGTACTTCCTCTGAAGTTGACTATACTATTATTCATATTTAAGGTGCCTCCATTATTTGTCCAACTGCCATGCACCTCCAATTCATAAGCACCATTAATAGTTAATTGTCCACCTGTTTCGATTGTAAAACTTTTGCAAACAGCTCCATTGGCATTGATAATAGGCCAATTGGGCACCCCAGAGCCTGGAATGATTACATCAGTGGTAGCATCAGGTACTCCCTGGCACCAGTTCAACGCATTGAACCAATCATCATTAAACTCTCCTGTCCAAATAAAAGTAGTGGTGGTAGCCTGCGAAAAACCAATATTAAGCCCCCCATGAGAACCTCCTCCTCCTTCTTTTACAATAAACTCTACCTTAGAACTTGGCTGAAGCAATCCTGTCCATACACCAATATGACTATCACAACACCCTACGTGTTTAAATACACTCACTCCGTCAATAATCAATTCGCAATCATCATCGTGGTTTGGGATATCTATGCGGTAAGACCCACAAGGAAAATTGGTTCTTTTGTAAATGTAGGAATGTTGATCGTTGGGAATTGGGCAACCTATGTAACCAGGAGCATCAGAAGGAGAATTGTTAGCCCCCCATTTGGTACGAGTATCAAAGCTCAAACTCGTTTCGTCATAATGTCCATAATAAGAGGTAAGCTCTCGCCCATTATAACAGAACACATTCCATTTGCCATCCCCAAACTCAGAGGTACTCAAAGTTGGTCCCAGTACATTTACCGTTACGCTTACATCTTTGGTGTTACAGTTATTGCTCCCAGTTACCGTATAAGTAATGCTACCTGCCGCAGTTGGCGTGGCAGTTACAGCGTATCCTGTGGCAGCACTTAAAGTAGCCGAAGGTGACCAACTATAAGTATTGGCTCCAGTAGCTGTCAAAGTCACCGATTCTCCTAAACAGATGTTGGTACTGGTAGCCGATACTTGGGTATTGGCCAATGGGTCTACTGTAATATTAATTGTTCTTACTATTTGGCAACCTGTCGTAGGATCAGTCGCGGTTGCAGTCACAGTCCTTGTTCCATTTGCACCTGGCAGCGCAGTAGCCACTACGGCATTACCTGAATTTGCACTTAATGAAATATAAGTAGGATCGGTAGCCCAGGTAATATTGGTACCAGTTAATGAGGCAGTTAAATTGGTAGTAGTAGTTTCGCAAATGGTAACATCAGGTGAGGTAAAAGCTAACGTAGAAGATAAATCAGTTACCGTGAGTCCTCCGTGGCTCCCGCCTCCAAACTCTCGCCAACGAAACTCCACCGTAGAAGCTGGTCCCAAATAACCCGTCCAAACATTGGTATGTGAATCACAACAACCCAAATGGCTAAATACTTCTACTCCATCAATGTAGAGAAAAGCATGGTCATCATGGTTTGATACATCTATTTGGTAATATCCACAGGTAAAATTAGTTCTTTTGTAAACTACCGAATGTTGATCGTTAGGAATTGGACACCCTGAAAAGCCTGGATGATCAGAAGGAGAAGCATTGCTACCCCAATCATTCCGGGTATCAAAGCTCAAATCAGTTTCTGTGTACATTCCCTGGTATGTATTGAAATTATTCCCATCATAGCAGTAGGCATTCCACACTCCATTACCAAATACAGTGGGGTCTCCAGGCACAGGAGTTACATTTACCGTAACGGTGAGCGTTTCAGTATCACAACTAGTAGAGCCTACCAAGGTATAAGTAGTCGTAGTAGAAGGAGTGGCAATCACCGTATTCCCCGTAGTAGTATTCAAGCCAGTAGCAGGTGACCAAGTATAAGTCTCAGCCCCATTTGCAGTAAAAGTCACTGATTCTCCCTGACATATAGAAGCCGTGGTAGGAGCCACAGTTAAGTTAATGACATTATCTACCGTTACCGTGATATTATCAGTCACGGTGCAACCATCTTTAGTAGCAGTGAGCGTGTAAGTAGTAGTAGCGGCAGGTGTAGCAGTAACTGTTGCTGTGTTAGCCCCACTAAGGGTAGCCGTGGGAGTCCAACTATACGTTGCTCCAGGGTCGTTGACTGCATTCAGAACCGTAGAGGAAGCAGGGCAAATCGTAGGATCAGTGGTAGTGATTAAGTCTACTTCAGTAAAAGTAACATGGCCACGAGAACCTCCTCCTCCTTCACGCCAGCGAAACTCTACTTGAGAGTTGGGGCCTAAAATACCAGTCCAAACTGCCGGGTGACTATCACAACAACCATTATGGGTGGATACTTGCACTCCATCGATATATAGCCAATATTGATCATCGTGGTTATTTATATCTATTTGATAAACTGCACAAAGGAAATTAGTCCTTTTGTAACTTACGGAGTGGTTATCGTTACCAACGGTACAACCTACATACCCTGTGGCATCTGAAGGCGAACCTAACAAACTCCAGACATCCGTCGAGTTAAAATTTAAACTTGTTTGGGTGTAATACCCTCTCAAGGTCGTAAAGTTGCCATCATAGGCATAAGCCCGCCATTCGCCATCGCCATATATGTTATCATTGGTAACGGGTGAACCTACTGTCACAGTGACCGTTTGACTCCCCGTATTACCACAACCATCATCTCCCGTAACGGTATAAGTAGTAGTAGTTGCTGGATTGGCGGTTACGGTACTTCCCGTAGTAGCACTCAAGCCTGTAGCTGGCGACCAAGTATACGTATTGGCACCACCTGCCGACAATGTTGTAGTCCCCCCTACACAAATGACTGGATTGGCGGGAGTTACAGTAATGGTAGGAGAAGAAGTAGAAACGGTTACTATCACATCTCGGTTTTCGCTACAACCTGTAGCAGGATCATAGCCTGTCACAGTATAGGTAGTAGTAGCAGTAGGATTAGCCGTCACTGAAGCCCCTGTTGTGGTACTCAAACCAGTAGCTGGCGACCAAGAATAAGTCATACCTGAAATCACCGAAGATGTTACACTTAAATTGGTAGAAGAACCACTACAAATCACTGGATCGCTGGTAAGGGTGAAAACATTCTCAAAATCACCAATTTTCACCAATTCAAAATCAAGAAAACCAATTCCAGTAAACTCAGCATACCTCACTTCTACCTCAGAGTTTGGTCCCAAATAACCAGTCCAGGCACTATTTAAATTTAAACAACAAGCATTAGTAGTCACTACTTGTACTCCATCTACATATACGTGTACCCGATCGTCATAATTTGGAATATTTATCTGGTATTTTCCACAGGGAAAGTTGGTTCGTTTAAAACTAATAGAATAATTATCATCAGGCACATTGCCACAACCTATAAAACCACCAAAGTTATCGGGTGATTGAGTATTGGAATAATAATTAGTGGTGTTGATATTTAGGTCGGCATTGGTTTGAAAAAAACCTACATATGAACCCCAATTATTATCGATATAAGTATGAGCATACCAAAAACCGTTTCCGAAAAGAGTTGGGTCTCCTGCCGAACCTGTAACTTCAAAATTTGCCGTACTTGAACCAATCACCACTGGATCATTACTTACTACCCTTACCTTGTATCCAGTGCCAGTAGGAGTACTAGAAGGAATAGTGGCAAAAATAGGGTTGGCAATGGTACCCACCAAGGTACCTATAGTTGTAGGAGTGGCAAAACTTCCACTGGCACCTGAGAGTTCCACTCTAAAGGTATTACCAGCATTAAATGTTCCTGATATCGAGAAATTGACCATAATGGTTTGCCCTGCACAAAAAGGGGAGCCCGAAATATTGAAAGTATTGATAGTTTGTGCTTGAATAGTAAATACAGTTAACCAGAAGAGCAGAATAGGTGGGGCAGTTCTCAATATTTTCCTCATAAATCTCAATAAATAATACTTACTATTTTATATACGTATATATACTTATAAGTAAGCTACTATGTAGGTTTATTTATCTTTTTGTAAATCAGACAATTAACCTTCAAAAAAGCCTCATATGTCTATAACCCTAATCCAACCGTTCATCCTTTTTTTATAACTGTTGATCGATACTTTTTAATTTCTTTTCCGTATATGTTTGAGTTGACTCATTGAGAAGCCATTAAAAATCATTGTAAGTATATTTCTGTTTTTCCAGAAAAAACTCGAGTCGCTCTGAAACTCATATGATTTTAAAGGATTTTCTTGAGACTATCATTCAAAAACAATTCATTTGTAATATACTTTTAGAAATGCAAGTGGCCTTATCGCTCCATAATCATTGTGGGGAGGAAAGTCCGGGCAACATAGGGCGTCGTACTTCCTAACGGGAAGGCTTCTGTGAGGTTAAGCAATCAGAAGACAGAAAG
>DMXI01000153.1 GCA_003483885.1 Microscillaceae bacterium | reverse complement strand
AATAAGATTTTCTTAGGTGGCGGCGGCGGTGGCGGCCAGCAAAACAATGCAGATGCTACTCCTGGAGGTACTGGTGGAGGCATTATTCTGATTCGTACCAGCATTTTAACGAGTGATTGTAGTGGTACGCATGAATTGATTGCTGATGGAAACGCCGCCTCTATTACTACAGGTAATGATGGCGCTGGCGGCGGTGGTGCTGGTGGAGTCATTTTACTGGAAGTAAACACTTATGATTTAGCTTGTGCAATCAATGCCCACGCCAACGGGGGCAATGGAGCCGATGTAGACCACTTTGACGCCCACGGTGGTGGCGGTGGCGGTGGTGTAGGCGCTTTGTTGGTAAGTAATGCCCCTCCAGCACCCGCAGTGTTTAACAGCACCCCGGGTACCCCAGGTACCGATTGCAACACGGGTACTGCTGCCTGCGATGCCTCTGGTAACGATGGTGGTACTTGTACTACCTGTACTTCTACGGGATGGACCGTACCAGGCACGACTATCTCACTCCCTATTGAGTTAGGAAGCTTTAGAGCCAGACTTGCTGCTAATAAGACGGTCGATATCCGTTGGGTGACTATTAGCGAGCGAAACACCTCACATTTTGAAATCGAGAAAACCCAGGATTTTAAAAATATTCAAGCGTTTACCCAGCAAAAAGCGGTAGGCAATTCTACGGTGTTGCAGTACTACAAAGCCACCGATCATTATCCATCAGCAGGTATTACCTACTATCGTTTAAAATCGGTTGATTTTGATGGCACTACGTCTTATTCTAAATGGGAAGCAGTCAATTACGAAGTCAATGAAATTAGTTTAGAAATGTTTCCAAATCCCGCCAATGAAGCAGTTCAATTGTATTTCAAAGGAGCTAAATTAGGCGTGGTTGAGGTATTTATAATAAATGCTTTGGGGCAAATTGTTTCGTCTACTTCGTCGGATAGTCAGTCAACAATTCAAATTCCTACAACTCAACTCCAATCAGGTGTTTATACATTAAAGGTACGCTACCAGCAACAAATTTATTATAAACAACTGATTATCAAACATTAATTAATTTCCTGCTTTGATCAATAATAGGTCAAAGCAGGAAGTTTTAAGCATTTATCGAGGGGATTTCCAGTTCGTTCGTTTCGTTATATTGCCTTTCACTGCCTATCTTCGGGCGAAAACCCAATAACAATATATCGTCAGTCTGTATTTCTTCGGCTTCGTTCATCCATGAGGCCAAGGTGTCTGACAAAATCTGATATTGTTCATTACATGATTTTTGACAGACCTCACCCAATAAACTCGCCAAACGACTTAGCGAAAACTTTTTGTTTTTTTGTCCCCCAAACTGGTCTCGGAAACCATCGGTAAACAAATAAAAAGCAGGAGGTAATTCCCCGGAAATATCAATGGTGTAATTTGAGAATGTGTTTTTTTGGGTTTGATATTTTGAGTTACCACCTATGCCCACACGATCCCCAGAAATAATGAAAGTTTCATTGTTTTGAATATAGATCATCTTGTGGTTAGCTCCCGCAAAGCTCAACGTTTGTTGTTGAGGATCAATTACTACCACCGACATATCCATTCCATCGCGATTTTCGCCCGATTGTTGGTTTAGTACCTTGGTAATTTCAACATCTAATTCGCGCAAAATTTCTCCTGGATTTGTTTGCTGTTTTTTATCCACAATATCGCGCAACAAGGTATTGCCCAACATGCTCATCATGGCTCCTGGTACGCCATGTCCAGTACAATCCGCTACAATCACTATTTTTTTCTGGTTTACCTCAGTCATCCAGTAAAAGTCGCCCCCAATAATATCTCGTGGTTTGTTAATCAAGAAAAAATCATCAAAAAAATCATTGATAAAACCTTGTGGAGGTTGCAGGGCCTGCTGAATGTGTTGCGCATAACGTATGCTATCGGTAATGGCTTGATTTTTTTGGGCAATCACCTCTTTCTCCTGATCAAGTAATTGTATTTTCATCTTCAGTTCTAATTGCGCAATTACCTGAGCTCCAATTGTTTTGAGTGCAGTTTTTTGAGCTTCGTTCAGTTCTCGAGGTTTGTTATCCATGATACAAAGCGTACCCAAGTTAAAACCATCAGGAGTGGTGAGCGGCATTCCTGCATAAAACCGAACATTGTCCCTACCTGTTACTAAAGGGTTGTCGTGGAATCGTTCATCTATGGTAGCATCTTTTACTATAAATAATTCATTCTTATGAATCGCGTGCGCACAAAATGCTACTTCACGGGTGGTTTCTCGCACATCCATTCCTACCTTGGCTTTAAACCATTGTTTATCTTCGGCAATAAGAGACATCAACGAAATAGGAGCTTCGCAAATATGAGAGGCCAGTTGAATCAGGTCATCAAACTCTTTTTCAAACTCCGTATCCATAATCTGATAGCGATATAGGGCCTGGAGTCGTTCAGATTCATTTTTGGTAATAGGCGCTACTTTCATAGAGAACCAGTTTTAGATTTTGTGGTGATATTTAGTTTCCAATGCTGTCAAAAATTGATATAAAAACAGTTTCTACTCTAAAAGAGTTTGAAAACGCTTGATTTTATATTAGGGATTGTCTTCAAAGTAAGTTCATTTTCACAAAAAACCAGTCTAAAAACAACCCTATAAAACCCTCATTTTCAAATAAATGTATCAGTTTTTTTTGTTATATTGTATAGCATTTTGTGGAATAAACTATGTCAGATCATCACAAATATTTGTTACAAAATACTCCTGATGCCCTCCAGCAACTGGCGCACATTAAAACGCTGTTACAAAGTAAACAAAATGCTAACCTGTATTTGGCATTTGAGCTACTCAAGGGAGGTGGACTACCCAATGACCCTCAATTACACCATTTAATGACCAACAACAAGCTGGCAATTGATCTTTGTATTAGTTATGGTTTTTATGGGGTAATTACTCAATTACATATTGCCGAAAAAAATGATTGGTTGCAACATCTTTACCAGTTTTATAACCTGCAAAAACTACTATTAGAGAATCAAACTCCTACTCGAGAACGCTTACCTTATCAAGCTATTTTTGAGCAGCTAAACCAGCTTCCTCATTTGTATGAGTTGAGGATTTGGAATCACCCTCTACACCATTTACCGCTGGCTATCAAAGATTTACAGGCACTTACTCACCTAGATTTATATTTAGATTATCTGGTGATTATCCCCAAAGAAATTGCTGCGCTGAAACAATTGAAACAGTTGCGTTTACATTCTAATCGATTGATAGGACTCCCTTCTGAAATTGGTGAACTGCATCAACTTACCTCTCTTGATTTAACCAATAATTATTTAAGAAATCTTCCCGATTCACTACATCAGCTTAAACACCTGGATACCATATGCCTACGAGAAAATAAGTTTCAGCAATTTCCTCAGCAGCTGTTACAATTGCCTCAAATCAAGCATTTGGATTTAACCGCAAACCCTATTCGTAATTTCAATCAGGAAATTGCCCAAATGCAACAATTGGAAAGTTTAGCCATTGGGGGAGAACAAATTACTCAATTTCCTACAGGTATACTTCAGCTCAAAAACCTAAAACGCCTGGAGCTTAATTATTCTAACGTCCGAATGATCCCTCCCAAGATTGCCTACATGTATCAGCTTCAGGAATTGGTACTCAAAGGAACCCGAATTTCGCCCATCGAAAAAAGAAGGTTACAACAAATGCTCCCCCATATTATGATTACTTGATTTTTGATAACCACCTGCAAATTTGAGAAACTTGACTTGCACAAGTCAGGAAAAGACATATATTTGTACGTCAGAGGGTTATAAGCTCAATCAAGATTGATTTACTGGCAATTTTGTATCGTTTACACCTCCTACACCTATCAATTTTTGATAAACTTACAAAACGCTTCTCTACGCAAAACTGAACTATAGATATGGCTGAAGACAACCCAACAAATTCTGATTCGGACAAAGACCCATTGCATGATCCATTTGACATGATTAGTGGAAATACTCCTACGCCTGGATCTACTGATAAAAAAGACGAAACTCCTACCAATACAGGCAGCACTGATCCATTTGATTTAGTAGAGAAACACGATACACCTGGTACCACCGATACAAGTACCACTGGTAGTACCGATCCATTTGATATGGTAGAAAAACACGATACGCCTGGTACTACACCAACATCTACTACTGGTAGTACCGATCCGTTTGATATGGTAGAAAAACACGATACGTCCAGCACTACTAACAATCCTGTAAATACTACTGGTACCGATTTACCTAACCCTAGTGAGGATCCTTTGCTGGCAACTAATCCATCTATTCCTTCTACTACTCCTACACCTACACCCACAACCCCAGAATCGTCTACACCTCCTCCCATTACCAACAGGCCTATTCCACAACCGACACCAACACCTGTACCTATACCAAATCCAACTCCCCAACCTCAACCTACTGTTAACACTACAGTGGATAGGAAGGAGGAACCTGTTAGACAAACTTATGAATCTAAGGTAAATTTAGATGCAGTGCTTGCCGCTGCGAGTCAACAGCACATACCTGATATTAAACTATCGGACATGGATAATTTGGATAAAAAACTGTTTCAGAAGTCTGATCGCCAAAAAGTAAACCCCGAAGAACGTGCCGAAGCAGAAAAAAAATTAAAATACCTGGAAGATAAGATTAAAAAAGACTTGGAGTTTTATAAACGAAAAGAAAAAAAATCAGGGAAGGGTACTTTGATATTTAGTGTGTTGTCATCTTTATTGGCAGCCTCAGTAACAGTACTGCTGGGTTTGAATGTCACTACTTGGATGCGAAACAATAATTTTGATTGGTACATCAATACCATTGCCTTGGTCATTAGTGCTTTTATCTCGGTAATTGGCGTAGTACAAAACTTTACTGATTCCAAACCATTATGGATTAAGTATACCGATGCCATTAATCAGTATCAACATTTGCTAGATAATATTGAATTTATGCGTTTGGCAGGTGAGTACATTACCTTAGATGATGTAATTGATATCAAGTTGGCTTACAACAAAATAAAGTCAGGTACCAACAACTACATCATTCAGGTGAGAAGTCAAGACGATACCAGACCTACCAACATGTTGAGAACGTAAAACCGCGATTTAGCCATAGCGTATAAAGAAGCCTGATTGATTTAATGATCAACCAGGCTTTTTTAATATGCTAAGCCGTAAAGGCTACGCCAATGTGTTGTGATTGTAAATTGGCTCTGATCTCCTCTAAAATTGCGGGATCATCAATAGTAGAAGGCATGTTAAATGAGCGTCCATCGGCTATGTAGCGTAGAATTTTACGCAATATTTTACCCGAACGGGTTTTAGGTAATCTTTTTACTACAATGGCCCGCTTAAAACAAGCCACAGCTCCAATTTGCTGCCGAATGCTTTGTACCAGTTCGCTTTCCAATTGATTGTTTTCTATGGTTATGCCGTCTTTCAATACCACCAAACCTACTGGCACTTGTCCTTTGAGTCCATCTGCAATACCAATGACCGCACACTCCGCTACGGCGGCATGTCCAGACACAATTTCTTCCATTTCACCCGTAGATAAGCGATGCCCAGCTACGTTAATGACATCGTCTATACGCCCCATGATATACACATACCCATCTTCGTCTTTATACCCTCCATCTCCACTCAAATAATATCCCTCAAAAGTCGATAAGTAGCCTTTTCTAAATCGCTCTGGTTCCCTCCAAAGCGTAGGCAAGCATCCTGGTGGTAATGGATATTTAATCACTACAGCTCCTTCTTCATTGGGGGCACATTCATCTCCTGACTCATTCAAAATACGCACATCGTAGCCAGTTACTGGAGTACAGGCAGAACCAGGTTTGATGGGTTTCAGTTCTATCCCAACCATATTGGCTAACATAGGCCAGCCAGATTCGGTTTGCCACCAATGATCAATCACCGGAACCGTCAGCAAGTCAGTCAACCATTGATAAGTCGTAATATCGCAACGTTCACCGGCTAAGAAAACCGTCCTTAAACTACTCAAATCATAATTTTTAGTCAATGCTCCTTCACTATCTTCTTTGCGAATGGCTCGAAATGCGGTAGGCGCCGTAAAAAAGGTATTGACTTTATGTTGTTCTATTACTCGCCAAAAAGTACCTGCATCAGGAGTTCTAATGGGTTTACCTTCAAACAAAATGGTAGTTACCCCCGAAATAAGCGGCGCATATACTATGTAAGAATGCCCTACTACCCAACCCACATCAGAAGCAGCCCAATAAACATCATCTGGATTAACTCCATACACCTTTTGAAGGCTAAACTTCATGGCTACCGCATGTCCTCCGTTGTCACGTACAATTCCTTTGGGCTTACCAGTAGTTCCCGAGGTATACAAAATGTACAAAGGGTGAGTAGCATCTACTGGCACATATGCAGCTGGCTCAGCCTGTTGCATCTCCTTTGCCCAGTCCAAGTCTTGCTCGGTGTTGAGGGTAGCTTCACACATAGGGCGTTGATAAATAATCGTAGCTTGGGGCTGGTGAGTAGCTTCTTCAATGGCTGCATCCAATAAGGGTTTGTAAGGGATGATTTTGGTAAATTCAATACCACAAGAGGCCGATATTACTACCTTAGGTTGGGCATCATCAATGCGAAGGGCTAATTCGTGAGGGGCAAATCCCCCAAATACGACAGAATGAATGGCACCCAAGCGGGCACAAGCCAACATAGCAATCGCTGCTTCGGGAATCATTGGCATGTAAATCACTACTGTATTTCCAGTTGTAACGCCTTGTTTTTTCAACACACCAGCAAATAACGCCACTTCATCTCTCAGCTCTCGAAAGGTATATTTTTTAATTGTATCGGTTACTGGTGAATCATAAATGAGGGCAGTGTGATCAGCTTTGCCATTGGCTACATGGTAATCTAACGCGAGGTAGGCAGTATTGAGTTTGCCGCCTGCATACCAGCGGTAAAAGCCGTGCTCATCCTGGCTCAAGATATTTTTAGGTGGTTCAAACCAAGCTATTTCCTGGGCCTGAGTCTCCCAAAACTGCGTAGGGTTCTCAAGCGATTTATTGTAAAGCTCTTGATAATTCATTGAATATTTGTACTTAACTGTCAAATAATTGGGTTTACCTAATTTAGAAACTATTCAGTACACTTCTGTTGACAAATATCATTTTTTATCAAGAAATTATTCTTACACCTCAAACAAGTATAGCTTTGAATAATGCAAAGTAGTTGTAGAAATCTATACATAGATAATAAGCTACTAACCTTAGATTTGATCAAGTGATCATACAAGATTGGTATACTCCAAAAAGCAAAAATGAACATACAACTCTAGGTTATCTGCTCATTTTTGTTTTTTCACTTTATTGATATGCTATTTTTGGCAAATGTACACAAAAGCAGGAGGTACATTCAAAGGAGTAAAGTCTACTTTTACGGCATCAAATTGATTTCTTAACATTCCCTGGCTTGCCAATGAATACTGAAATTGGGTATAGACACCTTCTTTGCTTAAAGTAGTATGAATGCTTTGCATAATGCTTGCATTCAGTTCTTTAGGGAATATAGCCAACGGCAAACCACTGACAATAGCATCAGCTTGGGTGCAGTTATGTTGTGCTAAATATTCAGGGATTTTCTCAGCAGAATCAGCAATCACGTGTAAACGTTCATCTTCAATACTTTGGAGTAAATCTACAAATTTAGGGTTTACCTCAAAAGAAAGCAATTGAGCGTCTGGTTGCATTTTTTTAAGAATGCCTTGAGTGATACAACCATTACCACCTCCGAGTTCTACAATGGTTTTGGCTTGAGAAAAATCAATGGGAGCCAACATTTTTTTGATCAAAAAACGAGAACTGTGCGTGATGGTTCCCGCTTGCTTGATGTTGCGGGTAGCTTCAATAAAAAATTGGAATCGATTCAAAACATGGGTATGGTTGGTAAACGAACGGGCAAAGCTACCAGAGCCAGGGAAGAAATCAAAACCCAACCAGTTTATAAAATCACTCGTGCAATGAATAACAATATAAACCCAATAGAGGCCCACCACCAAACGATCTGGTAAGTTGACACTTCTTGTAGTTGAAAGTCCAATCGTGCCGTCTTGGGCTGTTTCTTCAAGTAATAGACCCATACACGGTCATCCTCAAAGTTTCGATCATAATCTTCTTCGCTCACTTTGATTCTGGTACTCACCAATCGTCCTAATTTTCGTCCTTTGCTTGGTAACCAATACGATACTTCCCAAAACCATTCTTTGGTTTCATACCAATTTTTGGACTTCATACCCAGCAAAGCCTTGGTTTTTATGCCAGAGTCTTGCCCTAAAAACTGTTGACGTTGTTGATGTCTCTGGTAAACTTGTATTGCCAATACCAAAGCTACTACCCAAGCACTGATAGCTAACCACTGCAAATATTTTGTAAACGGTTTCATAACCAATCATCCCAAACAAAAATCGCTGTAATTTACCCAAAAATTACAGCGATTTAAGCAGGCTTTTACTTTGTATGATTAATTTTCAAGTGCTTTGAAATCTCCTCTCAAAATACGGAAACGCTTACGAGCCTCCACGACAAAAATACTCCCTGGATATTTCGTCAAGTGGTTTCGGTAGTATTCCTTCGCTTTTTCTTTGTCTTTGAGGTACTCCTCATAAATTTTTCCAATGGTAAAGTGAGCATCATCTGCTAGAATGTCTTCTCCGTGATTTTTCACGATTTGTTCCAAGGTAACAATAGCAGCTTTGAAATTAGCCATCTTCAATTGGAGCTTAGATTTGCTCCATAGAATCTCATCTTTCAAGCTATGTTGTTCAAACTGTTTTTCCATGCCAGACAACATATCCAGTGCTTCTTTGTCTTGGTGTTGAAACATCATCAATTCTACTTTGGCATAAGCTTTCATTGCTGCGTTGGTGGTATCCATGTCCAGGGCAGTATTGTCCCGAATCAGCAAACTCAAATCCATCGCATCATTGGCAATTTCTCGAGTAGTAGCTTCTTTCAAAATGTCTAAATGTCCTTGCGCCAATTCAAAATCTCCTTTGAAATAGGACAACTTTCCATTTTTGAGCTTGGCTTCGTACCCTAAAGGCTGTCGTTTTCGCGTTTTCTCCACCTGTGAGTAAAGCAAAGACGCTTCCCAGGGTTCTCCCTTCAAAACATAAATATCTCCTAAATCTAGCCGGCATTGGGCTATAAAACGCTGGTTGTATCCGCTTAGCTTGATGGCATCTTTCAAAATCACAATAGCAGTATCTTTTCTGTTTAGATAAAAAGCCTGCAAAAGAGCAATGCTTCGCATGGCGTTTAGCGTACGAAAATTTCTCCCTAAATCTTTTAACAATTGATTATAATCAGCAATCAAAGATTGAATCTCGGTATTGGAAACTGGATAGGTGTTTTTCACAACCGCTTCTTTGGCTTTGATGAGGTAATGGCGGGCTACTGAATAATTGCTCCCCTTGGGGTATTTCTTCACCACATAGGCAAAAATCTTTTTGGCATTTTTGTAATCTTCGTTGCGCATCGCAATCATTCCGATGTTCAACAGCTCACTTCCTTCTTGACGATAGCGACGATCTAATGCTTTGGCTTGAATAAAGGCCCTGTAAAACAACTTCTGCTGTAAATAGATCCAGAGTAAGAACTCGTTGTAGATCACCTCTCCTGGCTTCTTCTGAAGCTTTATAAGCAATATTTTCTCAAACTTCTCTAGGTCTTTCTGCTTGGTAAGACGATCTTGTAAGGCTCCCTTCACCGATTCCAGGTTCTTTTGATCGTCCAGTGCTACATTGACATACTCGTTTACCATTGGCTCAAACTGTCCCAACGCTGCATATACATTGGCCAGCTCAATGGCAAACAAATATTTGTTGGCAATTCCTTTGCGAGCGTTTAGGTAAATTTTTTCGGCCCAAGTGGCTTTCTCTAATTGCATAAAATGCTCCGCAGCGACATTCACGATATGATCAGGCTTCTTGCGCACATCATCTACCACTCTAGCAAACTGTTTATCCGCTCGACTAATTTTACCTTGTCGTTCGAGAACTACCCCATAATCAATCGATAAAGTCGGATTTTCGGGTTCATAGCGCTGCGTTTTCTTGATGAGCCGTTCCGCGTTTTTAAAATCTTTGAGACTTACCAACGAAGCCAGGTAATTGTCATATACTCTTTTTAGGTACAAAGGATTACGGGCCAATTTCTCATACAACGAATTTGCTTTTTCGTATTCCTTTTTTTGGAAATACTCATTCGCTAACTGTAAATCTTTGGGGTCTTGTTGGGCTTGTACTATTTGAGGCAGGAAAACACTAAGCGTAGCAAACACTACTACCATCCAAAACAACGCCGTCAAGGTTTGATCCAAGCGCTTCCCATTTGTCTTGGTGGCCATTTCATGGTCAATATTCATGTGTTATAGATTAAAGATAAAGTTTACAAACTTGACAGTCAATTAGGTAATCTGATTAACTATCGCGCAAAAACTGGCAATGATTGATTTTGCTATAAGAAGTCTAATGATGCCTCTTACAAATAAAAAACATTTCGAAAGTAATACTATTAACGACAATTCCTATCGATAAGATTTTTTTAACGATTAAAATGTTTGGTTTTTTAATTTGATGAGAGAATCTCCTGAAACCCTTTAAGTAAGCTTTAAATAAAATATAATAAAGTACTTAAGTATTAAATATTATTATTATTATCATGCTGTGGATAACTTTTATTTTTCGCTTGAGAAAAATTTATTTTCAATTTTGCTAAATATACATTGTCGATATTGGTTTTTTCCTCGAGTACCTATCCACATTTTTTAGTACTTATCCACAGCTTTATCCACATATGTCTAGAGGAAGTTTGCTAAAAATATGATCGAAACTTTCTGTGGATAACCCTACTTTTTTGGTGGATAATTTTGTGGATAACTTGTGTATAATTTGTGGATTATACACATCGAGATAGTTTTTCAACATTTCAAAGCGAATTATCCACCATCGACTGTGGATAACTTTGCCACTTATCCACATAATTTTATGAGTTATCCACAGGTTTTGTGGATAATGTGGATAAAAAAGTTTATTGTTGATATTCACAAGTCAGAGTTATCTACGTTAAAACTTAACAATTGTGGATAACTTTGGTACTTATCCACAAAATTATCCACAATTTTCCACATTTGTGGATATATTTTAAAAACAACATTTGACAATATTTTTTCATTTTCGATAATATTGCCTCGCTCAATGGCTGTCCAAAAAAGTGTTTTCCCTAATACATCGCGGTCATAAACTGCTCACATCAGGCTTATGACAAGGTGTACTTCAAGGCATTATTTATCGCTTTTGGTAAAAAACTACTGAATACTTCCTAAATTTGCATTCTTGACTTGCTTTCGACATATAATCATAGCGTGTTTATGGAGTTATTGTATATATGTAGTAAGCGTATACCAGAATATTAAATGAATTGACCATGTTTAAAACAACAGAAATAACCTCTGATAAAGTAACTTCTGATAATCCCATACATCAACGATTAGTTTTCCCTTACGAAGAATGTGCTAAATACATCAATGGACAGGTATTGGAGGTCGGTTGTGGTTTTGGGCGTGGTATCGATATTTTAGGAAGTCATTGTGAGGGTTATACCGCCATTGATAAAAACAAAAAGTTGATTGAGTGGCTTTCTGACAGATACAAGGATTTTACTTTTGTAGCACAAAATATCCCCCCTTTTACTTCTATTGCCGATAATACCTATGATTTTGTGGTGTCTTTTCAGGTAATAGAGCATATCAAGAATGATGACTTATTTGTAAAGGAGATTCATCGGGTGTTGAAGCCAGGAGGAAAGGCTATTTTGACTACACCTAATATTAAATTGTCGCTTACTCGTAACCCCTGGCACATTCGTGAATACACCGCTGAAGGCTTGACAAATCTGATGAAAAAATACTTTGCCGAAGTAGACATGAAAGGAGTGCACGGCAATGAGAAAGTCATGCGTTACTATGAGCGCAACAAGAAAGCAGTGCAAAAAATAGCTAAATGGGATATTTTCAATCTGCAATACAATTTGCCAAGACAAGTGCTACAAGTACCTTATGATTTGCTCAATCGAGTAAATCGTAACAAGCTTCAAAAACAAGATGATTCGTTGGTAGTAGATATCAACTTTGATGATTATTTCTTGCACGATAAACCTGCAGAAAGTTTAGATCTCTTCTGTGTAGTGACTAAATAATTTTTTGATATATACCTTTCTATTGCTTTTTTAATTTTGAGCTTTGTGTTGTTGTAAAACTACTACACAAAGCTCAATTTTTTTGAGGAAGCCATATGAATCTACCAAAGCATTAAAACTTCACTGTAATGTTTTGTTCCCAGTTGGCCCTAAGCTGTACTGGATTATCATAAAAGAAGATTTTTTCGGCCAATTTTTCTTTTTTAAAATCCGAAGGATCCCATCGGCCATTGTTGTTCTCATCTATAATTACCCTAATCGTATAAGTACCAGGAGGTAAATTATTGAATCTAAATTGATTCCCCGTAACCTCACTATTATCTTGTTCTTTGATTAATTCAAACTCTTGATCGAGCAATTGAATCACAAAATTAGGAGTAGAAGTCTCTACTTTGATATTTACCAACCCAACAGATGTCGGATCTATGCGTTGGATAGGTTGCTGAACCAAGGTAGTAGAGTCATCAATGACACTAATAAAAGCAGCAGTATCGCTTATTACCTTAATAGCGTTTTTGAATTGAATGCTGCGAGTAAGCGTAAGTTTGGTTCTGTATTCATTCCATTGTAGTTTGGTAGTACTGTCTACAATTAATGGCTGAAAGTTTACGGTGTCAGCATCTATCAGGTATTTTAATTTGGAAGCATCCAAGTTCTTTACTGGCTTGGGAAACAAAAATTCTAGTTCCAATTGGTTATCTTCTACCCCAATACCATTGGTTGGAGCGATTTTTACTCCAAAAGCTGCCCGGTCTTTATCTTTAATGGGTTTATTGTTGAATTGTAGTGTTACCTCTTCACTCAAGCGATTATCTACAGAGTCAATTGCAATAACCCGCACCCGTATAGAGTCTAAGGATTGCTTATTATATAAAATAACCTTTCGTCCATTAGGAGCAATGTTATACTGTATTTTGTCTTGAAAATTGGTTTGTCCTGAATCGAGCTTGATTTCCCGAATTCCCTCATTGAAATTTAATTCTACTAAATGCTTTTTAGGTACTTTACTATTCAGTCTGGGTGGTTCGTAATCTTCTTTTACTAAGTCAATCTGGAGCGAATCCCTATTCCCTTGATTAAGGTCAATAATGCCAGGAACAAAACCAATCATCTCTCCTTTAGTATAGTATTTATTATTGTTGGCATCTTTGACCGCATATAAACGGTAACGATTGGCTTTGATATTTTTGAAATTGAAGTAACCCGCATCATCAGTTTGGGTGAGGTAATAAGGAGGATCTTCTGCTACATTTAAGGTGTCATCTTCCTTATATAAAGCCAGTAAAGTAGCTTTACCAGGAGCATTGCTTAACAACTCAGTTACTTTTCCATTGATTTGCATTGTATCCAATTGGCTCCCTGTACTAAAAGCCAGCCTGACTGGAGTTGCGTTTCCTTCGGTAATGTCTTGAATGGTATTTCTAAAATCAAGATTATAGGTAGTATTAGAGTCAAGCGGTTGTAGAAAAGTAATGATGAGTCTTTTCTTTACTACTTTGTGGGAATAATTCTGTACCCTGGGAGTAATAATAAGATCTTGCTTGAGCTTTTCGGTTTTGATCCATTCGTTAAAGGTAAGGACTACATTACCCTTATAGTTGAGTTGTTCCATTTTTGGAAAAGATCGAACGGTATCCAATACTGGTGCCAGGGTATCTTTGGGACCACCCGTAGGCGCAATAATATTGGCACAACTACTCATACCTGTAATCATCCAGGCCAACCCACTTACATATATAATATATAATACAACACGTTTCATAATCAACAAGAAATATTAATACTGAGCTTATTAGCTCTGCAAACTTATTGATAATTCGTGTTTTGTAGGGAAATCGCTACGACTTATTTTTGGATTTGTTTGAAAATCAGCTGTTCCAGATATTTAATAATTTCTTCTGTTTCGGTATCTGTTACCTTTAGCTCAGTCAATGAGGGTAAATGTTGAGAAAAGAAAATTTGCTGATGAGCTGACTCTAACATGGTACTGGTAAGCGCATGGGCATAAGGATAATCAGCATTGTAAGACTTAATCATCGAAGCTACTTTTTTGCAAAGAGATTTATAACTACGGAAAAAGCCAAATTGATTTTCAGTATCCACACTCTTAGTATAGTAAGTTTTAGAAGACTCTGAAACCACAATACGGTGTAGAGCTACCTCATCGATGTGCTGAAAATGAGACTCACCTTTAGGCGTTAAAGACTCGGCAATGACCCTAATGGCAATTTTTAACCTCTTTTCTACATCTTCTATGTTGTTGGTTTGGTAGTCGATTTGGTACTCTAACCAGCTCCAGTACCATACCAATAGATATACTAAAAGGTTGTGTTTATTTTCGAAATAACGATAGATAGAGGCCTCAGTAGAATTGATACGATTGGCTAGTTTTTTAAAGGTAAAGTCCTCAAAACCAAGTTCATCGATTAATTCAATACTGCTGCTTATTATTTTCTTACCTAGTTGAGTTTGTTCTGGGTCTCTTAGGTAAATTTTGTCGTTGACGTTTATTTTGATCGTTGCGCTAACTCCCATCACTCGAGTGCGATTTGGTATAAACATTTACTATTGAAAAACAAAAGTAAAGTTTTTTATTATAATAGTAAAACTATTATTTTAAACTGGCTCAAAGAAAATAAAGTTTTAGTAAAAAGCCATAATTTGTTACATCTATCCAGTGAACCTGTTTTTTACTACTTTGAGCCGAATTTGTAGTTAAACGAAAACAACTAGAGGGAGTTTTGAACTTATCAGTTAAAATTTTCTATTTTCGCAGCATATTCTATCCTGTGTTTATACAAAAACATACATAGGATCTTTGATCATTGATAGTAGAAACTAAAGACTTATGCTTGAGTTTAAGAAAATTAACAATCTGGTAGGTTGGATTGTGTTTGTCATTGCTACCGGAGTGTACCTGGCTACTGTTCAGCGAACAGCTAGTTATTGGGATTGTGGCGAATTCATTGCTTGTTCGTACAAATTACAAGTTCCACACCCCCCTGGGGCTCCTTTCTTTTTATTAATAGGGCGCATGTTTTCCTTTTTGGCCCTGGGAGATGTTACCCAAGTTGCTTTTTGGATCAATGTATTATCAGTACTGAGTAGTAGTTTTAGTATATTATTCTTGTTTTGGTCGATCACCATGCTAGGGCTAAAATTGTTACCGGTTAAAAATGAAAAAGAATTAACTCCTTTTCAATTATACTCCTTAATTGGTGCGGGATTGATTGGTTCTTTGGCGTATACTTTTTCTGATTCGTTTTGGTTTTCGGCAGTAGAAGCCGAGGTGTATGCCATGTCCTCATTCTTTACTGCGGCGGTTTTCTGGGCCATTTTACGTTGGGAACGAATAGATGATCCTCGAATGTCTAATCGCTGGCTGATTTTGATTGCCTATACAATGGGACTTTCTATTGGAGTCCACTTATTGAACCTGGTAGCCATTCCTGCTTTTGCGTTGGTATATTATTACAAGCGTTTTACCAATTATAACCTTGCAGGGGTAATTGCATCTCTAGTTGCTGGTGGATTCATTATTATACTCATTATGAATGGGGTGATTCCTGGCTTACCCACCTTGGCAGGGGATTTGGAAATTATGTTTGTGAATAGTTTTGGGATGCCCTTTGGCTCTGGAATTATCTTTTTTATTGTAGTATTGATAGGAGGAGTAGTTTTTGGAGTTTATTATTCTCACCAAAAAGAAAAAGTAGTCTTCAACACAGCCATGTTGTGTTTGTCTTTTATCCTGCTTGGCTATTCTTCTTATGGTATTGCCTTGATTCGTGCCAACTACAACCCACCAATCAACGAAAATGATCCTAGTGACATCGTTCGTTTTGTATCTTATCTTAAGCGTGAGCAATATGGCGACCGTCCATTGTTTTATGGTAGAAGGTTTACTTCTAACCTCGTAGATCAAAAGCAAGGGGCCGCAGTATATCGCAAAGTACCAGAAAAAGGGAAATACGAAATTTATGATTACAAGCTTAAAAATATATACGATAAGAAGATGTTCTTCCCTCGTATGTATAGCAAGCAATCTAATCACCCTCAACTATACCGGGAAAGAACCGGACTAGGACCTAAAGAAGACCCTAGCATGGGCGATAACCTCAAGTTCATGTTTACTTATCAACTAGGGCATATCTATTGGCGATATTTTGGGTGGAACTTCATAGGACGAGATAGTGATATTCAAGATGCGGGGGTAGCCTTATTTACCCCACGCTCGAGCTTGCCAGACAGAATTGGTAAAAACAAAGGACACAATAAGTTTTATGGTATACCACTGATTTTAGGGTTATTAGGATTGGTGTTTATGCTCATGCGCAACCAACGAGTAGGCTTGGTTACAGGAATGTTATTTTTCTTAACAGGACTAGCGTTGGTACTTTACCTCAACTCTCCCCCAGTAGAGCCACGTGAGCGTGACTACATTTATGTGGGGTCATTCTATGTGTTTGCCATGTGGATTGGTTTTGGGGTCATGTTTATGGCCGATGTGTTCCGGGGCTTCCTGAAAAAAGGCATTGCTGCCCCAGTTTTGGCTACCGTTATTTCGCTTTCTGCTCCATTAATTATGGCCCAGCAAGGATGGGATGACCACGATCGTTCCCGACAATACCAATCAATTGAATCAGCGAAAAACTTATTAAATTCCTGTGCTCCTAATGCGATCTTATTTACTGAAGGAGATAATGATACCTTCCCACTCTGGTATATTCAAGAAGTAGAAGGGTTCCGTACTGATGTAAGAGTTTGTAACTTGAGTTTACTAGGTACTGATTGGTATGCCCGTCAAATGACGCGTAAAACGTATCAATCAGAGGCATTGCCGATTACTCTTAAGAAGGAAAACTACATCGCGGGTACCAATGACTATATTACTTATTGGGATGCTGCGCAAGGGAGTCGTTTCCCACCACAGGTAGCACAAGGAATGTTGAAGCAAGGTTTGAACTTAAATTCTTTTATCAACTTGTTGAATAATCGTGATGCACGTTTATACCGAGCTTACAGCAAGGACGATGGTATTTATACTTTCCCATCAAAACTACTGGCAATTAACCTGGATAAAAATGCCATTATCAAGCAAGGGTTTGTACCTAAAAAATTACAGGATCAGATTGGAAATGTAATGGTATGGAACATTGCTAAGAATAGTATGTATAAGCATCACCTATTGATGTTGGACATCATTTCTACCAATGCCAAAAACGGCTGGAAACGTCCTATTTATTTTACCAGTAATATTAGCTCTAATAACTCACTAAACTTGAAACCTTATATGCAGCTTGAGGGATTGGCTTATAGATTATTGCCAGTGAAAAACCCACAAGCAGTAGATGGTTATGTCAATACGGATATTATGTATAAAAACATGATGCCAGTAGACAAAGGTGGTATTAGTGATGGTAAAACTAAAGGTTTCTTCTATCGTGGATTAAATGACCCCAAGGCTTATCACGATGAAAATGCTCGTCGTTTCCCTTCTTCTACACGTACTTCTTTTACCCGTTTGGTAGAACAATTGGTAAGAGAGGGTAAGAAGAAAAAAGCCCAGGAGGTAGCTCTATATTGTTTAAATACCATTACCGATGAAGCCATTCCTTACAATGCGTTCTTTACTCCTTTTGTAGATGCATTGTTCAATGCCGGATTAGACAAAAAGGCGATTGAGGTAGGAGAGCTTATGGGTAAAAGAGCAGAAGAAGAACTGAATTATTTGTATGAAAATAATTTGGGTGATTTGGATCAGCAAACGTTGCAATTGGCGCTTTATAAATTACAAAGGTTAGCTCAGACAATGGCTCGCCAGAAAGACAACAAGAAAGCTGAGGAACTCAGTAAAAAATACATTGGCTTGCTCACTACCAATCAAGCCAGATTTAACATTAATTATTAAGCATTAAACTATCAATGAATATATCAAAAAGCACTACTCGGTTGGGTAGTGCTTTTTTTATAAACATACATTCATAGGGTTCCTAATTCTAAAATTACTTCAAATGCTTCTTGCTGAATTGGCATAACCGATAACCGACTTTGCCTAATGAGTGCGATATTTTCTAACCGTTCCTCTTCTTTGATTTGTTTAAGGGTTACAGGTTTATCAAGTTTTTGTTCAGGTGCCAAATTTACAGCCACCCAACGTTCATCTTCAGTGGTAGGATCTTGATAGTGCTCTTTGGTTACTTTGGCAAACCCCACCACGGCTTTTTCATTGACACTATGATAAAAAAGCACCCAGTCATCCTTTTTCATGGCTTTTAGATTATTACGCGCCTGATAATTACGCACTCCACCCCAATGGGTCCAGGTATCCTTTACCAAGTCATCCCAAGAGTAGGCATTCGGTTCTGATTTTACTAACCAATAATTCATCGTATTTTATATTTTAATAAGAATATCTGTTAATTTTGTTTAGCTTCTTCAAGCCCGACAAGTTTATAAACATCGTCAGGTTTGGTTTAATTCATAACCAAAATTCATACAGTCTTGACCAATCAAAAAATCTTTGATTTACTTAAACTTCACGCTTCTTTGCTAGAGTTGCATGGTGAAAATAATTTTAAAGTACGTTCTTACCACACCGCGGTTTTCAATATGGAAACCTTGACCGAATCTTTGGCCGATATGTCGCTCAAAGAACTTCAAGGGTTAGAAGGAGTAGGCAAAGCCATTGCGACCAAAATTGATGATATCAACCAAACTGGTACTTTTAAGCAACTAGAAGAGTTTAGAGCCAAGACCCCAACTGGAGTGATTGATATGATGCAGGTTGATGGATTGGGAATCAAAAAAATCAAAGTAATTTGGGAGGAGTTGCAAATCGAGAGCTTAGATGCCTTGTTGCTGGCTTGCGAAACTGACCAATTGTCACAAGTCAAAGGCTTTGGACAAAAGACGCAGGAAAATATAAGACAAGCCTTGCTTTATCGCAAAGCCAATGCTTCCCGATTACACTATGCCAAAGCTGAAATTTTGGCCAATCAGCTGGAGGCTTATTTAAAAGAGCAAAACCTTAGTGGGCAGTTTCAGGTAGTAGGGCAAATTCGCCGTAAATTTAATGTAGTAGATGAAGTACAATTGGTAGCTTCTACCCCTCACGATGAATTATTTACTACGTTGAATGGATGTGAGTTTTTGGAGCAAAACGCCAAGGCCAGTGGATTATTTGCCTGGAGAGGAAAGTTTAAAGACAGCCCATTGAAAGTAGAGGCTCGCTTATGTGCTGCAGATGATTTTGCTGGTGAGGTCTTTATCCATTCGGCGAGCACGAGTCATTTGACCTATGCCGAAGCAGGCATGCCTACCTTATTTCAAATTGCCCAAAAAGACAAACTTCCTACCGAAGAAGCTATTTATCAGAAAGCCCAATTGGCTTATGTAGTGCCCGAGATGCGCGAAGGAGAGTTTGAACTAGAGCTTGCCAAGAAAAACGAATTACCTACTTTATTAGAAGTGGGCGATATCAAGGGAATTTTGCACGCACACTCTACTTACAGTGATGGTAAAAACACTTTGGAAGAAATGGCGATTGCGGTACGTGATGCAGGCTATGAGTATCTAGGAATTACTGACCATTCTCAGTCGGCCTTTTATGCCAATGGTTTGCCAGTAGGACGAGTACTAGATCAACTCAAAGAAATAGAAGCATTGAATGAAAAACTGGCCCCTTTCAAGATATTTAAAGGAATGGAGTCAGACATTATAGCCGATGGTGGGCTAGACTATGATGATGATATTTTGGCCAAGTTTGATTTCATCATTGCCTCGGTACATTCGGGTCTCAAAATGTCAGAAGAGAAGGCGACCACTCGCTTAATTAAAGCTGTGGAAAATCCTTATACCACGATGTTGGGTCACCCTACTGGCCGTATATTACTACGTAGAGAAGGCTATCCTGTCAATCACGAAAAAGTAATCGATGCCTGTGCTGCTAATGATGTGATGATTGAGATCAATGCCAGCCCCTGGCGTTTAGACATAGACTGGCAATGGGTACATTATGCCCTGAAAAAAGGGGTAAAATTGAGCATTAACCCCGATTCTCACGAAGTAGGTACCATTGGTGAAGTGTACTATGGGGTATGTGTAGGCCGCAAAGGTGGATTAACCAAAGAAATGACTTTGAATACTTTGGGAGCCGATGCCATTGGGCAATTTTTTGAGGAGCGAAAGAAGAAGAAAGGGATTTAAAGTGAATACTAACACTATATTAAACAAGCTCTAAAGTGTTTGAAGGTATTTATATTGTAAAGAATTACCAATTAATACAATGTCGTCATCAATAAGGATCAAGATTATTACTCAAATATTACTTTCTGTTGTGTGTCTTGCTTGTACACAAGAAGAGCTTAAGAAACAAGATCTTGCTTTTATGCAAGGAGAAACTTTTGGTCTTAGAGATACTTCAGCTAAAAAGTTTTTACATAAGCCCGCTCAGATTCGACAAGTCTATTCTTATGATAAGAATGGTAAAAAAAACTTGCATAATGTAACTGATTTTAAGGTTGATTATTTAAATGGAACTATAAGGAGGACTGAAAAATCTTCTATCCCTGATTATAACAATCACAAAGTGGTATATAATGCTGATGGTACTTTTACTTTTCAGTCATCTCCTCGTAACCCTGAATTAAATGTATGTCATCAAGTATTTGTGGACTACAAGTATGTTAAACCTGTTTTCAAAGTTCAGTCTCAAATAAAATTTTTATCTGATCAATTTAAGCAGAAGTTAAATACCAATGACACTGTCAAAATATTACTTATAGGTGATAGCATAGGTGGTGGAGCACAAACTATAAGTGATTATTTTAATTCTCCTGTTGACACATCAACATTTTTGTATTACTTAAAACATCAATTATTCCATCTATATCCTTCTCAGATTGTTACAATTAATTTATCTGTAGGAGGAGAAGGTGCTGTTTTATTTGGAGATAACGCGGACAAAATCGTACGTATGAATCCTGATGTTGTGATAGTAGAGTTTGGTATCAATGATCATATGTTAGGACAAAGTTTTAGTGGGGTATTTGAAAATAGTTTTGAGTATGGTATTGATAAATTGAAGCAAGCACAGATTGATATAGTATTGGTTGGTTTTTTTCAACAAAATAAAGACTGGGATATTGAAAGGCCTGAGTTTACCCGGTCATATAATCAAATACTACAAGACTTGGCCCAAAAGCATAATTTATATTTTGCAGATATCTATCAAGCATTTAATAAGATAACAAGTAAAGATATCAATGAAGACCTAATGGCTGATTACATTCATCATCCAAATGACTTTGGGCATAAGATTTACTATTCCTGTATTATACCCGCCTTTTTAATGCAAGACACCTACTGTGATAAATTGGATAACTTTGTTTCCGTTCCTGACTGAATTAGTAAACAAGGTGCTTTATTTTTACTGCTGTTTTTAATGTTTGTAGCCAGAAATATTACTTAAAAGCTCTAACAGATGAATTGAGCCTTTGGCGAGCTCTGCTTTTGGTTAATTTTAAACAAGCTCTTATTTACATTTTTGTATGGCAGCTACCAAGGTTTTTTTGAGTTGTTGAAGCGTAACTTCTTTGGTAGCCATCACCACAAAGTAATTGCCTATCCTGTTTCTACCAAAGATGTTGGCTTTGATGGCATTGCGATTATTTTTGGTATATACTTTAAGACGATACGATTCACTGGCAACACTCTTACTAATCTTGATGCTACTCAGGTCCAAACTTTGGAGATTAAACTCATAAGAACGCTCTAAAGCCTTACCTTTTAATTCAGAAATCTTCAATCGACAGTTATTTTCACCCACTTTTTCTCCCTTAAAGTCAAATCTACCAAACTCACTTTTGTAACTACAGGCAGAAAGCTGGAGAATTACTTTATCAGTACTTTGGGCAATGCTCAATTGTGTCGTAATTCCCAAGATAAGAAGAAGGGTAAGAGTGTGTTGCAAGTTTTTTCTCATAATTCATTTGGTATTTGTAATACACAAATGTATGTTTTATTGAGGATAGTAGAGTGAGGGAATTTATCAATGGTAGAAAAGTGAGAGTGAAATGTACAAATGAATTCATAAGCAAAGCTTGACCGAAAGTTACTTCTCCTGAAATAACTTTGTCTTAAAAGGCAATGCTGTTTTTGGAAAAAAATTAGCCAAGGCTTTAGCGTTTTTGTAATTAAATCCCCCCGTGAAAACAGAGCTTTTTATATCTCTTTGGTAAATGCGTAACGCATAGCCACTTTTGGGCATACGATACAACTCTATCTTGGTAATATTTTCGTAGCGCTTGGTTTTTCGCCCAAAAACAGTTTTAGTAGTCAGTTCCATGGTCTGGTGATCTAACACTTTGATGTTGGTCCAAAAGAGGACTAAATAATAAACTATCAATAAAATGAGCAAACATAAGGCTACTGTCACGTAGGACTGAGCGGGCTTATTAACAGCTTTGATACCAGATATAATGCTCAATAGGGCTCCTCCACCAAACAATAGGGTAGAAAAAAAGGTGATGCCAACTCCAGTACTGAAAGAAATTTGAGGGTAATTCATAAATGAGTGATAAGGTGAATATTGGTAAATCACTGGACTATTTTTCCTGGAAATATTCTGTTTCAAGAGGTAGCCCAGCTTTACGAAACAAGTCTACCATGGCTTGTGCCTCTTTGCTGCCCCAACCACCTTTGAAAGCATAATCCTCGCTCCCTTTTTGGTAAATCCGCAAGGCATATCCTCCTTTGGGATGGTGGAGCTTTATCTGTGTAATATTTTCGTAATGCTTGATTTTAGAGCCATACAAAGTTTTAGATGTCCAGATGATGGTATGCGGATTGGGTACCTGAATGGTAGTCCAACGAGGAAAAGAGGTATAAATACCTCCTAATATGGCTACGCTCACCACCACCATTAATATGGCTTGGGCAGGCTTTGCAATAGACTGGGTGGCTAAATAAATATTTAAAATAGAGCCTAGTGTGAGTAGAATGGTGAGTAATATAGAAATTCCCATTCCATTGGTAAGAGAAATGTGTGGATGATTCATAAGTTGAGTATAAGGGTGTTGGCATGGTTTAATGAGAATAATCAAAGAAAAGTTAACGAATCAAAGAAAATAAGTAAAGCAAGCACATAAATATTTATCTCAAGAGCAAGTAATCATCTAATGCTGTAGTTATAAAATTCACGCTTTCCTTATTGATTTGACAATATGATTATCGACGCATATTGTTTCATCATCTCCTAATTCTACTACTTATAAACTCAAACCTACCATTGGTGAATTTCCCTCAAGTTAATCTGACTGATTGGTGTATGTTTAACCAAACTTAACAAACACAATACATATGAAGAATTTTAAAATCACTATCCTTATTCTCTCCATTTTGGGAAGTTTTTCTGTGCAAGCACAAAACCCTTATTGGGCCTTATATTCTTTGAAAAAACTTGATTTATCAAGTAATGCAATCTCAAATTTACCTGGTTCGGCTAGTACCTGTGGTACTGCCAATGCTCATGGATTATTTGATGCATCAGGAAATCCAGTGTTTTATGCTAATCACAATCGCATTTATGACAAAAATGGCCAAGTAAAATTTACTATTCCGGGCCCTCCCTATTGTGTAAAAGGACTACACATTGTACCAATACCTAATGGTAGTTGTGGAGAATACTATGTGATTTATGTGAAAGTTACCGAACTGGGGGCTTTTCCTAACGGAGGAGCTGCTTATGATGGATATGAAGTAGGAGCTGTCAGAGTAACTGTAGATGCTAACCAAAATATTGTCGTGTCAAATAACATACACCGGGTTACCTATGCCGACTTTCCCATTGTGATTAGTACTGCTATAGAAACCGCACTCTCAAAAGAAAGCAATCAGGAACGAACGTTATATGTAAGTTTCAGAAGAAGTGCCAGTCCAAATTTTAATACAGATCAGATTGTGAAAATCAGGGTGAATAATGCTGGTTTAACCAAAGATGGTGGATTTATGTCAACCAAAAATGGTCCTTTGGTTCATAGTCATAGCTTAGAGCTTTCTCCTGATCAAAGCACTTTGGCTTGGATACAGTGGACTCCGGGAGTGGGAGAGCATCTGGCGGTGAGAAATTTAGCTACTGGAACCATCAGCAATATTTTTGTGCCTAATTTAGATTATCTTAGTGAGGTAGAGTTTGGGGCAAATAGTGATGATATTTATGTGATTACTACTCAAGGGGTAGCTAAAACCTCTATTTCAAACCCTCAAACTTCTGTTGTAATTCCAGGTACTAGTTCCATCCATTACACAGGAGACATAGAATTAGGACCCAACAACAAATTATATATAACGGCCACAAACAATCAATTGTATACCATAGTAGGGCAAACTACTACTGCGGTAGCTAGTTATGCTTCACTTGCATTGCCTCAACAAGTAGATGGCGAAACCATCCAATATTCGGCACCTGCTCCTTTAACAATTTATCTAAGTATGCTGATATCAGGACAAACACAAGCGAATGTGGTTGGTGGTAGTGGCAACTATACTTATACCTGGACTGGATCTTCGGGTACTCAAACTGTTAATCCAGTATTGCTTTGTGGAAGAGGAACGCACACTATCACAGTAAGAGATAATGCTTCAGGATGTAGTACCTCTCTCTCATTTACCAATTATCCGTCGTTTGGGTGTCGTAGTACCAACAGCAATGTAGAGCTTAACAATACAACTGTAAAAACTTATCCTAACCCAACAACTGATTATCTAAATGTACAAGTAAACCACGATGAAAAAATTGTGCAGCTACAAGTCACAAATCTTCAGGGGAAAGTACTGAACCAGTTAGATGGAAATCAAAGAGCAGGACAACGTATAACGATTGGTGATTTGAAAACCGGCGCATATCTTTTGACAATTATGACTGATAAACTTCGTCATCAGGTTAAGTTTTTTGTGAAATAATCAATAATTGCCAATGCTGAGAGTGTGTTTTACTTTTATTATTGATGCATAACTTCAAAACAATCCAAAGTGTCTTTTCTTTGGATTGTTTTGTTATAAAATCTGATAGCAAACAAGTATCCCAATTTTAACTATTCAACCATTTGTTGGCCTTCTTTACATAGCCACCACTTGGGCAAAGCTCTAAATACTTTTGGAGAGCTGCCTTATCATCAGCTTTTTTGTAAATAGTTTCACAAGCTTCCCAAATATTGTCGTCTATCATAGATTCATCCATGCCGTTATTACGAGCATCTACATAAGCTTCAATAGCAGCTTCATAATCTTCTAGAAAATAATGAGCTGCGCCTACTTGACTCAAATACAATCCCTTTTTAGCAGGGAATTCATTCGCCATTTGGGTATAGAGTGCCAAGGCATTGCTAAAATTTCCACTGGTCATAGCCGATGAGGCCTGGCGCATAAGGGCATCCTCACTATCCTTGGCTTGTGGGTTATTCGCAATAAACTCCTGGTTCATTTTATCGGCTTCTTGCAACGAAACCTTCTTTTTCTTTCTTCCGAAAAGTCCCATAATGTTTAGTTTTTTGATGTTAGTGTTTATGAGATAAAGTTAATAATTATAGCATTGCCAATCAATAAAAAGCAAGGGTAGTTTGATGAAGAAAAAGTGGACTTAAAGTGAAATATGCCAACAGAAACGGCCCTTCATCTGTTATAGGCAAAGAGATATTTAAAACAATCTAAAGTAGGGAATTAATACAGGTTGATTACTCAATTTATGAGATTGATTGTCCACCAAAAAAAAGATTCCTATCCCTGCATTTTAATTTAAAAAGTGTAAATTAGTACTAAGTTTTATTAGGTAAGGTATATTGGTATTAGTTAAGTGAAAAACCATATTCAAAACTTAATACTCTCCCCTTACATCCGCGGATTACTTAAATGAATTTGAACCAATACAATGGATAAATTTTCTTATATCGGCAATGCTGACGTAGCCTCCATAGAAGATCTATATCAGCAGTACAAAAACGACCCTAACTCAGTCGATGCCACCTGGCAATATTTCTTCAAAGGCTTTGATTTTTCAGTAGAACAATACGGCGAACCCGATGAAGCTACCAACGGACACAGTACCAATGGCGCTACTGCAAGTAAGGTAAGCCAAGCTGATATAGAAAAAGAAATTAGTGTACGAGAACTAATCTCAGCTTATCGTTCACGAGGTCATCTACAAGCCAAAACCAACCCCGTACGCCCCCGTCGTGATCGTAGAGCACGTCTTGAAATCACTGACTTTGGTTTAACCGATGCCGACCTGGATCGTACTTTTGAAGCAGGACGTACGATTTTAAACCGACCTGCTACTTTAAAAGAAATTATCAGAGCTCTTAAGCACATTTATGAGCGTGCTGTTGGGTTTGAATATGCCTATATCCGTGAACCCGAAATATTGGAGTGGTTCAAAGAAAAAGTAGAGCAACAGTCACTGAATTATAACCCTACCCCTGACTATAAGAAAAGAATCCTTTCAAAACTAAACGAAGCCGTTGCTTTTGAAAACTTCTTGCATACCAAGTATATCGGTAAAAAGCGCTTCTCTTTAGAAGGAGGAGAAAGTACCATTCCTGCACTAGATGCCATCATCAATCGTAGTGCAGAGTTAGGAGTAGAAGAAGTAGTTATTGGAATGGCTCACCGAGGACGTTTGAATGTGTTGGTAAACATTATGGGTAAAACCTATGAAGATGTTTTCAACGAATTTGAAGGAGAAATTCCAGAAGAGTCTATCGGAGATGGAGACGTAAAATATCACTTGGGTTTTTCTACTGAATTAGAAACTCCTGAAGGGCACAAAGTAAACCTACAATTGGCACCTAACCCTTCTCACTTGGAGGCAGTAGATCCACTCGTAGAAGGTTATGTACGAGCCAAGTGTGATAAAATGTACCATGGCAATGTAGATCGCATTCTCCCTATTTTGATTCACGGAGATGCCGCCATTGCAGGACAAGGCTTGGTATACGAAATAACTCAAATGTCTAAACTGGAAGGTTATCACACTGGAGGTACTATTCACTTTGTGATTAACAACCAAGTAGGCTTTACTACCAACTTTGAAGATGCTCGTTCTAGTATCTATTGTACTGACGTAGCCAAAATGACGGATTCACCAGTACTACACGTAAATGGTGACCATCCTGAAGCTGTAGTATTTTGTTGTCGACTCGCGGCCGAATTTAGAGAGAAGTTCAATCGTGATATTTTTATAGATATTGTTTGTTATCGCAAACACGGGCACAACGAAAGTGATGAGCCTAAGTTTACCCAACCTGCTTTGTATAAGCTTATTGGTAAACACCCTAACCCACGTGAACAATACCTGAAGCGTTTGCGTGAAAGTGGTGATGTAGACGCCAACATTGCTAAAGAAATGGAGCAACAGTTTAAAAGCATGCTTCAGGATCGCCTCAATATGGTGAAACAAAAAGAAGTGACTTATAAACTACAGCCATTAGAAAAAGAATGGGATAAGTTACGTCACTCTAACCCTTCTGATTTTGATAAGGTATACGATACTAAAGTTTCAGCCGACATGGTTGAAAAAATCGGAAAGGCTTTGACTCATTTACCTAAGGGATTTAATCCGATTCGTCAGATTCAGAAACTGATTGAAAAACGAGAAGACATGTTTTTCAATAGCAAAGTATTAGACTGGGCTTCTGCCGAGTTGTTGGCGTATGGTTCTATCTTAAGCGAAGGTAAAATCGTTCGTTTCAGTGGACAAGACGTAAAACGGGGTACTTTCTCTCACCGTCACGCGGTATTGCATGATGCCAACACGAGCGCTTCTTATACCAGCTTGGATTACATTCAGGAAGATCAGGAAAAGATGCGTATTTATAACTCATTACTTTCTGAGTATGGAGTATTAGGCTTTGAGTTTGGTTATGCAATGGCCAACCCTCACGCCCTTACGATTTGGGAGGCTCAGTTTGGAGACTTTGCCAATGGAGCACAAATTATTATTGACCAATTCATTACCGCAGTAGAGTCTAAATGGCATCGCATGAATGGTTTGGTAATGTTGTTGCCTCACGGATACGAAGGTCAGGGACCAGAACACTCTAGTGCTCGCTTGGAACGCTTCTTACAAATGTCGGCGGAATACAATATGGTGGTGGCCAACGTAACTACCCCTGCCAACTTATTCCATATTTTACGCCGTCAGTTGGCCTGGGAATTCCGCAAGCCATTGGTCATTATGTCGCCTAAGTCACTACTTCGTCATTCACTGGTAATGTCACCTGTTAGTGAGTTTACCGATGGTCATTTCCACGAGGTAATCAAAGACGAATATGTTGAGCCTAAAAAAGTAAAACGAGTACTCTTCTGTACCGGAAAGATTTACTACGAATTGCTTAAAAAGCAGCAAGAAGAAGAGCGAAAAGATGTAGCCATTATTAGAATTGAGCAATTGCATCCTTTCCCTACCAAAGCCATCCACCAAATTTTGGGTGATTATGGTATGCCTGAAGCTTTTTGGGTACAAGAAGAACCCCGCAATATGGGTGCTTGGGGGTACATTCGTCGTGTATACACATATGATAAAATCAATGTAATTGCTCGTAAGGCCAGTGCATCTCCTGCTACTGGATACTCTTCTGTACACAACGAAGAACAAGAAGTGATTATCAATGCTGCATTCAAGAAATAAGAAAGTAGTATAACATCATATATAACCCCGTTGGATACGTATTCAATGGGGTTTTCTTCTAAAGTTTAACACCCATAAAGAGAATATCATCTCGCTGATCGGCTCCTTCCTGATGCGTATTCTTGGCGTCAAGCAACCGTTGTTTTTGCTCGCTTAATGGTAGATGTAGCATTTGCTCTATTATTTGTTCTAGTTTATTGGTACCAAACGCCTTTCGCCTGCCATTAGGGTTATCTACATAACCATCACTACTCAAATATAAAATATCGCCTCGTTGTAAAGTAAGCGTATGGTTTTGGAGCTCTTGGGTGATATGTTTGGGCACCCAGCCTCCAATAAAAACCTTGTCTCTCTTAATTTTGTATAGTTTGTTTTGGTGAGTATAATATAAGGGTCGCTTGGCATTGGCATATAAAACCTCTACTTCAGGAGAGTCCTCTATGTATTCTACCCGGCAAAGACATACATCCATACCATCATTATTTTCTGACTCTTTTTGATGCAAACTTTGCCGAATGCCTAGCTGAAGTTTTTCCAAAATTTTCTGAGGATCAAAAATCTTTCTTTCATTGACGATTTCGCTCAATAATCGACTACCAATCAAACTCATAAAAGCTCCTGGCACCCCATGTCCAGTACAATCTACTGCTGCTAATAGCGTATATATCTTAAAAGATGGTATCCCATCTACAATGATTCTTTTTTTGACGTGACTCATCCAATAGAAGTCCCCAGAGACAATGTCCTTGGGTTCATAGATGACAAAGTGTTCCTCAAAAATCTTTTCAAATGATTTGGCACTGGGTAATATAGAGTCTTGAATTCTCTGAGCATAACGAATGCTGGCTTTGATATCCTCATTTTGCTTTTCTATCTTTCTTTTCTGAGTCGTAATCTGTAAAAAGCTATCTGTATTTTGTAGGGCAATAGTGATGTATACTGCTAGATTTCTTAACAAATTGAGATGATAATCTATGTAGGCATTTTTTTTCAAACTTTGCACACTTACCAATCCCAGAGTCTTACCTTCTATCAGAAGAGGAATACAAATGGCGGAATTTAATAATTGGCTTGCTTCATAATTTTCCAGTGACTCAATAAATAAATGATATTCGCGCTGCATATCATTGATTAGAATTTCTTTTTGCTGTAGTACACAAATGGTGGCTATGCGGTTTTCTTGTGCAGTACTAAACACCACTTCAGGCATTGTTTCATCTAAATGGATGTAATCTTTGTAAGTAATGGTTTGCTGGGTAGCGTCATACAAGCCAATACCAAACTCTGCCACATCCATAAGGTGATTAATATTGCTGTATACACTGGATACAATTTGACTGATAGACAGTTTAGAAGTAATTTCCTGGCCAATTTCACTGAGTAACTTAATATTCTGATAGGCTTTTTCTATCTCCGAGCTTTTCTCTGTTAACTTGGCGTTGATGTTTCTTAACACCTCTGCTTGTGAATGTATTTCTTCTTTTTGTTGCTCTAATGCAGCATTTTTTTGAGTAATAGCTGTGCTTTTTTGTGCAATGGATACGTTGGCTTTTCTCAGGTTTTCTGCCTGGATTAGTATTTCCTCTTTTTGTTGCTCCAGTTCAGCGTTTTTCACCAATATCTCTTCATTTTTCTGAATAACCTCAGCAGTACGTTCTTTGACAGTTTGCTCTAACTTTTCTTTTTGTTTTTGTAAACGATAGGTATATAACCGAATAGAAACGACTAATGAGAAGATAATAGTAAGTGTATAAATGATATAAGCTGTCGTAGTACGGTACCAGGGAGCTAATATTTCAAACTGATAGATCAAAGCCTTGCTCTCCGTTTGATAGCGATCTCTGGTTTGAACATGCAATGTATACTTTCCTTCTGGCAGGTTCGTGTACTCTTTGTAGGTTTCGGTAGTCCAAGCCGACCAACGTTGGTCAAAACCATCTAACCGATAACGATACTCATTATGGGCTACATCAGCAAAGTGGGTACTTCCCACATTAAATCGTAAGCCATTGTCATGATAGGGCAATATAGGGTATTGGTAGGTAGGCGATGGAGTCAGTATACTTTGGCCTTGAGCATTGGTAAAGCTTCCTCCAAAAATGACCGAATCTTTTATGCCTGTCAACATCACTTCCCTTAATAACACTGAAAAATTAGCTTTAAGAGAAGGGGGGGATGAGTTGTAATGAATCACTCCTTCTTTGGTACCAAACAAGGTATTTTGAGTATCTATCGGAGTAAGGTTAGAGGCGACTGTTTCTATAAATGAACCCCGTAGTTTTCGGAAGGGTTTGAGTATTCTGATAAATGTTCCATTGGGTTGTTTTTTAAGCAAACCTATCTCTAGGTACTTATCTTTTACCCCATTGATGGTTTTTTGACCTACATACCAAATATTTTGTTGAGAATCACTCCGTAGATAAAGTAGAGATCTCTGGCTACCAATAAGTTTATTAAGCTTGGTTTCTCTTACAAAACGATCGGCAGTTGTATTGTATTCATATATTCCATCTTCAGTAGCAATGATATTTTGGTTATTGACTTTAAATAAACGATTATAAGTATTAGAAGGCAAGCCTTTATTTTGGTCATATAGTTTTACCTCTACCACGCTATCCAATGCCTCATTCATTTTGATTTTATAGACCCCTTTTTGATCATAACTACGCCAAAATACCCCAGGCGCTTCTTGTTGAAAATAACGTGTATTAGATGAATATCCTGCTACATGATTCTTAAGCTTCCACTGGTTATCTTTCCATTCCAGTAGCTCTAATCCGCCACTTGTACCTACCAATAAACGATGAGGGCTTTCTTGTAATGGAACAATTGTCCAAACGTTTCCCTGAATGCCAGAGATGCGAGATTTTATTAAACGATTATTTTTTTCTTTGAGATGATGAATTCCTGGATTGCTAGTGATTAATATTTGGCCTTTGACGCTTTTAATTTGCCATGTTTGGTCCTCCGAATTAGGAAAGGTTTTGAAATGTATACTATCGGTTAATGGATTTTCATAAGCTTTCCAGTTTTTGTAATAAAGTCCCGAAGAAGTGGCTACAAATAAGTGTTTTTGACCCACATAAGTATAATAAGTGGCTCCTTTTAAACCCATAGAGGCATCAAAAACGCTAAAAGGAGAGTTGATTTCAAGATGGGCAATACCCTTAGATAGACCTGCCCAAAGGTTTTGGTTTTGATCTACATATAAATGATATACATTGTCATCCAATAAACCACTACGTTTGTTGAGGGATTGAATGACTCTCCCAGCTTTATCAATAATTAGAATGCCTCCATTGTTCAAACCAACTGCAAAGTGATCCTCGTTGATTTTAGTGGCACAATACACTCTAAATTTTTTGAAATAATCGTCTAATGCAGATGAAAACTGCTTTAAAGATTTTCCATCATAGATCTTGATAGATCGCGAACCAAACACCAGGCTTGTTCCTGAGCCAAAGGGAAAAGCAGTAACATAGCCGAACTTTCCGAGTGTGGGTTTTGAGGTTAACTTTCCATTTTTTAATATAAAATTTCCCAAACCAGGCTGGTTTACCCAAACTTCTCCATTAACCATCACACTAGAGTTAAACCACTTATTTTGAGGCTGTATAGCGGTTATTTTTTTGTTTTTGAGCACTAATAATACTCTACGATTGCGACAAACAATCCCTTCTGTAGTAGTTTGGTACATTTCCCATACATCTCTAAAACCTTCGGCTTCTTTGGGAATTTGATCCATCAGAGAGGCTATATAGGTTCTGCCCTGTGCATCGGTAGTTACATATCCCAAAAAACTTTGAGCCCCTACATATAATACCCCATCCTTACCCAATAAAAGCGAGCGAACAGTAGATTTATTGGGTACTTCAATACTTCGCCACTTTACACCATCAAACTCTAACAATGTGGTAGAGTTGCCTACATAAAGAACTCCACGCTGATCTTGGGCAATACACCAGTTTTGATCGTGGGCATGATAGTCGCTTGGTGCATAATTCGTAATAAATGGTTTTCCTATATTTTTTACCTGAGCCAGTGCCGCTTGAACCAGCATTACTCCAGATAAAATCATTAATAAAAACCATTTTTTCTGTATAATCATAACCAATCAGATGTCTTAATAATGTTGGATCATACTTTTGTCAGAACCAAGCATAACTTTGGTGTAGTAATATGATCAATGCTAAATTATGATACAATTACTTGATATTGGATAAGGGCAAAGCTTGATGTTTAAGATGTATTAAATTGCTTTTTGGAAAGGTAAAAGAATTGCCAAATTAGGTGTTTTGAAGATAACAATTTCAATATAATACATTTTCGGAATAAAAAAACCAGCAGAATTCATAAAATGATCAGACGATAATAGTATTGGCCTAAAAGCCTGAACAAAGCCTTTATGGAACCATCATAAACTATTATGAGTTTTGTTGGTTAATCATACAGTTAAAATATAGATTATATTCTGTTTTGACAATCTCTCCAGGCTGTTACTATGTTACATTTAACTGCCTTAAAAGTGGAGTTGTGGAATAAACAAAAAAATGTTTAAATTAGCCTGTGTATTAAAGAGATAACAAAGTTTTTGAATACTGGATCGATCCTAAACAATAAATAAATTAATTGAAAGGAAAAATGTTATGGCCGTAGAAATGAAAATCCCTGATCTTGCGGAATCTATCTCTGAGGTAGTAATTTCCCAATGGTTGAAGCAGGATGGTGACTACGTAGAATTGGATGAAATGATTTGTGAAGTAGAAACTGACAAAGCTGCTCAGGAATTGGCAGCTGAAGCCGCAGGAATACTTCGTATCGTTGTACCTGAAGGCGAAACTGTTCAGGTAGGTGATGTGATTTGCCACATCGAAGCCAGTGAAAGTGGTGCTGCTGCTACCACTACTGCTACTGCTGCGGCTAATGCTTCTACAAGTAGCACTGCTACCACCACAACTACTGCAACACCGGTAGCTGATGCCAAAGAGGTAGAAATGCGTGTACCTGAACTAGCTGAATCTATTACGGAAGTAGTAATTGGTGCCTGGTTAAAAGAGGAAGGTGATTTTGTGAATATGGATGAAACCATTTGTGAAGTAGAAACCGATAAGGCCTCACAAGATTTAACCGCTGAAGCTTCTGGTATTTTACATATCCTTGCTCAAGAAGGAGATACCCTAAATGTAGGAGAGTTGATATGTACGATTAAGCCTGCCGAAGCACCAGCAGGTGAGCAGCCAAGTAACAATGGTACTCCTGCTACTACTCAAGCAACAACCAATACAGGTTCTACTGCTAGTTCTACCGCTGCGGGACATCCATCGCCTGCTGCTGCGAAGATTTTGGCAGAGAAAGGTATCAATCCAGGAGAAGTAAACGGAACTGGAGTAGGCGGACGCATTACCAAAGAAGATGCTTTAAATGCTCAAAAAACAACCCAGCCTAAGGCAAGTCCCGCACCTGCGAAAAAAGAAGCTCCTGCCCCAGCCCCAGTGGCGGTGCCAGGAAGCCGTAATCAAAGTCGTAAGCGAATGTCTCCACTTCGTAAAACAGTAGCACGTCGTTTGGTTTCTGTGAAAAACGAAACGGCTATGTTGACTACTTTCAACGAAGCCAATATGCAGCCTATCAAAGATTTCAGAGCTAAATATAAGGAGCAATTCAAAGAAAAATATGGTGTAAGTTTAGGTTTTATGGGCTTCTTTGCAAAAGCCTGTAGCACTGCACTTTTGGAAATCCCCGGAGTAAATGCCCAAATTGACGGAAACGAAATTGTTTACAATGACTTTGTGGATATTTCGGTAGCTGTATCTGCGCCCAAAGGACTGGTAGTACCAGTACTCAGAAATGTAGAGGGAATGGGTTTCCATGAGATAGAGCAAGGCATTAAAAACCTCGCAATCAAGGCCAGAGACAATAAACTATCTATCGAGGAAATGCAAGGAGGAACCTTTACTATTACCAATGGTGGAGTATTTGGTTCTATGATGTCAACCCCAATCATTAATGCGCCTCAGTCGGCCATTTTGGGTATGCACAATATTGTAGATCGTCCAATGGCAGTAAATGGAGAGGTGAAAATATTGCCTATGATGTATTTAGCGCTTTCTTATGATCACCGTATCATAGATGGACGCGAAGCAGTTACTTTCCTGGTAAGGGTAAAACAATTGCTGGAAGAACCAGAAAGATTGTTATTTGGAGTATAATATAAATAACTTTTAAGAGTAGTATATAATAGCAAGAGTCAGGGCATTGAGCACTGGCTCTTTTTTTATTTGTACACACTCTCTGGTAAAATACCAAAGAATAGATTATTTGGATAAGCGGCTTGTATGCGTAATTTTTAAAAGGATGTAACCTTTTTATCAAGAAAAATCGTTATATTAAATACTGAATAATCAATTATAAACCAAA